>CAZWUI010000001.1:0-185244 GCA_964637515.1 uncultured Bacteroidaceae bacterium
CAAAGCAAAAGCGCACCCGACAGGGTGCGCAACTCTCGCGTGGTGTACCCGCCGAGAGTCGTAGGCGCAGCGCGCCGTAATAGCGTAGCGGGTGAACTTGTTCTCGTTAGCGGAGCGTCAGTCACTTCCGAGTTCGTTTTGCAAAGCAAAAGCGCACCCGCCAGGGTGCGCAACTCTCGCGTGGTGTACCCGCCGAGAGTCGAACTCGGAACCGCCGGCGTCGGAGGCCGGAATTCTATCCAGTTGAACTACGGATACAAGCCTTTATCATTTTATCCGTTTTTCATCGCTTTCGCAAGTGCTTTTGCGTTATGCGACAAAATAAGATAAAAATCTCGGTGAAATTACCCGTTGCAATAAAACGAGCTTACCGCTATAATATCGTTGCAATCAAAAATTTTGTCCGAATTTTCTGAAATCGACACTTTTCCCGATTGTTGTCGTTCAGTTTGTTTTTCTCGGCGGTTATAATCAAAGCATAAAAATCGTCAGGAGGCAGAAAATGAATACAGACAAAATCTATGCAGAATCAATCGTAAACGAGTACACCGTGAAGGAAACGACCAAAGTCGTCCAACTCAAAAAACTCGACCAAAAAGCAAAATCCCCCGCAAACATATTTGCTTACACTTTCGGAGTGATATGCGCACTCATTCTCGGCGTAGGTATGTGCTTGACCATGGGCAAACTCGGGGACGGATCGACTGCACTTTTCGCAGTGGGCGTCGTGGTCGGAGTGATCGGAATCGTAGGCGCGGCGGTCAATTACCCCATATACAAGAAGATGCTCGAAAAAGGCAAGGCAAAATATGCGGCAGACATCGTTCGTATAGCAAAAGAAATCGCGGACGAAGAGGAATAATATGAACGCGGTTGCAAACAAAAACGAAACGAAATACCAGAACACCGCCCGTCTATTCGACGAGGCGTTGCTCTTGCTTTTGGAGAAAAAGGAATATCCCTATATCACCGTCAAGGAGATATGCACGAAAGCGGGTGTCAATCGTTCGACTTTTTATCTGCACTACGAGACCATGGACGACCTTCTCCGAGAGTGCCTTGAAATGATTATCGGGCGTTTCAGAGAAAAGTACGAGGGCGGCGATTATTTCTGCGAAAGCGTGGGGACGGCAAGCAAAGAAAACTGCTTCTTCATCACCCCGAAATACCTTGAACCGTACCTTTCTTTCATCAAGGAGAACAAGCGCATATTCCTGCTCATCACGAAGAAACCAGAGCTATTCGACGTGTTTAACATATCAAACCACATGTATAAAACCCTGTTTTCGCCAATTCTCGACAAATTCAACGTTGCCGAAAAGGATAAGGAATACGTGTTTGAATACTTCTCGGGCGGAGTTATGGCGATCATAATGCGGTGGGTGAAAAACGATTGCGCAAGACCTATCGACGAAGTGATTTCACTCATCACTTCTTGCCTGCCCGCAAGGTTTGGGGACTAGCGTGCAAAAAGTAAAATCCTTTCTCGAAAACAAAATACTATCCATAATCATAACACTGCTTTTCGCAGTGTTTAATTTGGTTTTCGGGATAATCAAAAACTACGCTTTCGGGGTGAGCATCGCCGTCTACTACTTCCTGTTTTCCGCAATAAAAATATCCTTGTCCGCGGTGTCCGAAAAGGCGGAAAACCAAAGACCGCAACTTGTCGCAATCTCTGCGGGTTTGTTTGTCTTGAACGTCGCGCTCGTCGCACCGATATCCCTTATGGTTATGTGGAAAAGAACGTTCAGCCTGGGCATTATTCCCGCAATAACCGTCGCGACTTACACCGTCTACAAAATCGCAAGCTCTATCGTCAACTACACCAAGGCGCGCCACTCCGAAAACAAAATCGAAACAATCGGAAAATCCGCAAACCTTATTGATGCGGTCGTATCCCTACTTCTTTTGCAAAACACCCTGCTCCTTTCTCAAAACTCCGAACTCCCCTACGATATGTACGTGCTATCCATATGCACGAGTGCGGCGGCGTACGTCGTCACGATAATCATATCCGCTCTCACCCTGTCGCGAGTCACGAAAAAAGCGCCCCAAAACGAAGCGCTTTAATCGGATAAAACAACAAAGGAGACTTGATTTTAGTTATTACACGCCGTCTTTACAGAAAACGAGTTTTGCATCGTCCATATTAACCTCCGTAAATCACTGTGTTTCTTACTCTTCCCAAGAAATCCATCGACCGTTTCTCCACTCCGGATCGGTGAGTTCAAGACAGTATTCTTCCGGATCCGACCAGATTTTTTCAAGGTATTCAGTACCGAACTTGTCAAATTGTTTTGCCCATTCCAACTGTTCTTTCGTGCATTTTGTGAAGTGCTTTCCGTCTTGGATCATTTTTTTCATATTTTTACCTCCGCTTTAGGCAACAATGTTTTGCTGCCTTTCTTGCCTTTATTGTAGCCCACGACAATCGCGAAAAAATACCCCTTCTTGGGTGTAAAATCAACTTTTTTTGAAATTTTTTTAGAAATTCCGAAGTTGTCGCCCTACACTACGATACGAAAAACGCAATACAAATGTCAATGGGGTTTGGAAAAATTGTTTCTTCGAGCCAAAGTTGTTTCGAAAAATCATTCGTTTTCTATCATTCTAAACCATTGATTGACCAAATATTATTTTCAAAAATTTTTCACGAACAAACGAAAAACGCACGAAGTCGTGCGTTTTCTTTTGGATTTCTGGTTGATTTTCACGTTTTCTGCGAGCTACGCTCACTTTTCAGACGTCACCTTTTTCAAGAAAGCAAGCACGTACTCCGTCGTTTTCACTTTTTGCTCCGCTTTTACTTCCGCAGTTGCGGGACCGTCGTTGAAAAGTCCTAACACCGTGTCGGTGTCGTTGGTGCTAAAACTCATATGGCAACCCGCAAGCATATGTTCTTCCCTGCTTTCAGGCAGCCTTTCTTTCGCTTCCGCTTTCATGGTAGCACTCAAAACACCGTCGTTTTCCGCTTCGAGAAGAAGCACGGGCAATTCAGAATCCGCAAGAGAATAGCCGTCAAACGTCAACGGCGCCAGCAAGACTACACCCATAACCTTATCCGCATTTTCAACGGTGCGCCTAATCCCTGCCCCACCGCCTTGCGAATGTCCGCCGATGAAGAATTTGACGTTGGGATAGGTTTCAAAAGTCGGCTCTTCTTCGTCGTATTGCAAAAACGCAAACAAATTCGTGGATATAACCACGAGATAACCCTGCTTTGCAAGTGCGCCCGCAAGATAGTCGTAACATTCAGGCGCAATCATCGTGCCAAGATAAAACAAAAAGCCGTATTTGGCAGTCACCCCTTTCGGCGCATACGTCACAAAAGAATCACCCTCCACGACTTCGTATTCGTAATTGTTGTCGGCAGAATAATCGATGAGATTCTCATCGCCCTTTTCGTTACACCCGAAAAAAGCAAGCAAACACACCGCCAACATAACAATCGAAATAATACTAATAGTTATTTTTCTCATAATAATCTCCTGTCCTTATTATACCAAAACCACTCCCACAGTCAACCCCATATTGCAACCGCCTTTTGAAATGCAAGACAAACCCTCCACCCACATGACGTTTTCGGGCATGGGTGTCCCGTCCTTGCGAACCCAAGTAAAAAGGACACAGATTCAAGTGCTCTCTATTTCGCTTGCGTTGTAAGAGACAACTGAACGTTCCTAAGAGGAAATATACAACGTTTTATATATTTTGTGCATAAATGAAAAGTCCGCCATTGTCGGCGGACTTTTTTATATCGTTTGTTTATGTGTTGTTTTTGAGTTGATTAAACGTCGGTTTTGTCAAGGCATAATGATTTCGCTGTTATGATAACATTCTTGGAAGTCGATTGCTTTTGCAATTTCTTCTTTTGTGTAACGAGTGCCGTCTGCCGCCGCAACCCATTTGCATTCATCGTCGTCGTAGCGGTGCACGACTGCGACAACCACCCCTTCAAAGTAAGATAGCGGTTCATTTTCGCCAAGCACGTAGACGTCTTGTTCTTCGCCGTCTCCGCCGATAAGTCCGGCGATATAGCCGTAGTTGATCGGATAAAAAACACCCGCATGTTTCGGGTGTTCTGCGCCGATGGGTCTATCCATCGTCACGCCGACGCGCCTGCCGATAATATCGAGATAGGAGCGTTTGAGTTCGTCTGTGAGTGCCGTCATCTGAACATCTTCAACTTGCCGTGCACAACTTCGATATCGAGTTTGGTATCTTCGATGATTTCGCCGTCGAGTTCAAAGCGACTGTCGTCAAGCGCTTCAATGGTGACTTTCTTTGCGGTGTATTCTCCACCCCACTCGGTGCCCACGTGCTTGCCGGACAAAAATTTTGCAAGTCTGAAAATGATGATACTCTTCTTCATCTCGCTGACGTAGCCGACGTTGAGAAGACCGTCGTCCACGACCGCACCAGGACAAATAGGTATGCCGCCGCCGATGAAACCGCCGTTGCCTACGCCGATCATGAACACGCTCGTATCCATAGTTTTGCCGTCGAGAGTCAGGCGCAAGTGGTGGAATCTGGTGTGAAGCAGAGTGTAGAACAAAGAATAGTAATACGCCGCTTTGCCTTTCAAAGTCTTGCAAGTTGCATACTTCAAAAGGACGTCCACGTCCATACCGCCGCCGCCGACGTTCAAGCAACGATATTTTCCGAGTTCCATATAGTCCACGTAACCGACGTTTCCGCCGAGAATGGTATCGATCGCCTTATCCACGTCCGTGGAATGCCCCGACTTTTTGATGAAGTCGTTACCACTTCCGCAAGCGACGAGGCCGAGGGTGACGTTGTCGAAATTCTCGATCCCGCAAAGCACTTCGTGGAAGGAACCGTCACCGCCCATAGCGATTATATTCGTGTCGGGAACGAGAGAAAGTTCGCGTGCGATTTCGGTAGCGTGACCTGCGCACTCCGTTTCGTGCACGACGTATTCGACGCTCGCCTTATCCAATCTTTCTTTGACTTGCTGTAAGGCTTTCAAGGTTTTACCCTTACCACCCGTAGGGTTCACGATAATGTGGTATATCATAAACTCCTCCAAAAACGTATTTCTATATGATATATTAACACTTTCGCCCCGCCATGTCAAAAGTTTTTGAACATTTTCCAAAAAATGTTGAAAAACTTCTGATTTCTAAAAAAACAAAATCAATCTTTCTCCCATAGGGAGAAAAAATTCTACGTGCTGAATTTGAGCATAAAAAATCCCGACACGGTGTGTCGGGATTTTCGGGTTTTTGGAATTTGCCAATTACATGATTTGACGGTAGATGGCTTCGATTTCCTTTTTGCCCCAGACTTGAGGACAAGGATAAAGGGGATTTGCTTCCGAATATGCGTGGTCGATCATGCGAGGGAGATCTTCTTCTTTGATGAGTTGAGAACCGTCTTTCGCTCTGATCTTGGTGGGAACGTTCATGGCTGCATTGAGATCGTCAATCCATTGGATGAACGCTTTTGCTTTGCAGGATGCGCATTCGCCTTGGATGCCGATGACGTCTGCGAGTTGTGCAAGTTTCTTCTCTGCGGACTTGCCGTATGCTTTGAGGACGTAAGGAAGGATGACTGCGTTTGCAAGACCGTGAGGCACACCGTATTCACCGCCGAGGGTGTGTGCGACTGCGTGGACGTATCCGACGTATGCACGAGTGAACGCCTTACCTGCAAGGTACGCTGCTTTTTGCATATTGTTACGTGCGGTGAGGTTCTTGGGTTCGTCGTACGCAAGCTTGAGGTTGTCGTGGATGAGTTTGACTGCTTCGATAGCATCCTTCTTGGTTTGAGAAGTGTTTTCACCGCCGATGTACGCTTCGACTGCGTGAGTCAATGCATCCATACCGGTCGTAGAAGTGATGTGAGGAGGAAGTCCGATTGTGAGATCGGGGTCCATAACGACGTATCTCGGAATGAGGAACGGGTCGTTGATGGGGTATTTCTCGTGGGTTTCGGGGTTGGAGATGACCGCTGCGAGAGTTGCTTCGGAACCGGTGCCGGACGTGGTGGGGATAGCGACCAACGGTGCGGGGAATCTCTTCATGATCTTGATAAGACCTTTCATTTGAGGAACGGACTTTTTGGGTTTTGCGACTCTTGCGCCGATGATCTTCGCGCAGTCCATTGCAGAACCGCCGCCGAGTGCTACGATGACGTCGCAGTTGTTCTCTTTGAACATCTTAAGACCGTCTTCGATATTGCCGATGGTGGGATTGGGAACGACTTCGTGGAAAACGCAAGCGTTCATACCTTCCGCCTTGCACGCTTCGAGAATGGGAGTGTGCATACCGAGGTTGTAAAGACCGCCGTCGGTGACGATAAGGATGCTCTTGAATCCCTTGGATTTCAAGAACTTGGGAAGCTCTTTGACGCTGCCGGAGCCTGAAAGAGTTTTTTCATTTTGGTTCCAAGGAACGAGCCACATAAGGCACCATGCCGCTTTTTGGAACACTCTGCAACCAAATTTGTAAAGAGGATTAACGCTCATACAATTTGCCTCCTGAATTTAAGGAAATAACCTTAGGTATATTTTTATGCATATATTATATAATCAAATTCCAAATTTAGCAAGCAATAAGTTTACTATTTTACTTACAATCGCTATTCCGCGCCCTAAATGGCGGCGGACTCCCCTATTTGACTTGCGAATAAAAGCGTTCGATGGTATAATGAAATCATGAAAAATTTGACCGTATTTGACCTTGACGGCACTCTTGCCGAACTCGGAAAGGGAGCGACGGCGGAAACTATCGCTCTGCTCAACGAACTATCCGCGAAATCTCGGATTGCAATTTCATCCGGGAAACCCACCTATTATCTTTGCGGATTCGCCCGCCAACTCGGCGTGCCCGACGTCATATTGATTGGGGAAAACGGATGCACCGTGCAGTTTGGAGTGGACCTACCGCCGAGAGAAAACGTCATACTTTGCTCATCGGACGAAGCAAGAGAAGAACTCGACTTCCTGAAAAATGGGATTATGAAACTTCTCCCCGACGTGTGGACTCAACCAAACCAAATTATGTTCACCCCCTTCCCCACGAGCGAAGAAGAGTTTGCGCTCATCCGCGGATTCGTCAAAGACAATGCGGACAGACTCACCCACGTGGATTGCTACGAGCATTGCGATTCGTTCGACTTCGTCCCCCACGGGCACGACAAATACACCGCTCTCGAATATCTAGAAACGAGAATCGGCTCGACGAGAGAAAGCACGGTTGCAGTCGGTGACGGAGTGAACGACTACCCCATGTTCAAATACGCAAAAACCTCCGTCGGCGTACACGTTTTCGACAGGTCGGCAGTCACCCACAATTTTGAAAAAATCGACGACGCAATCTCTTTCGTCATCGGATTGTTGAGCTGAAATAAAACAACAAAACACGGCGTTTATCTTGTCGAAACAGACAGATAAACGCCGTTTTAATTTAACATAGCATTTTGATTTATCAAATTTAGTTTTGCGTTGCCTTGCAAAAATTCCGTGCTTTATGCGGCAAATTTTCCGCAAAATAACACGCCGTTTTTTAAGGATTTTTCAAGCAGTTTATCAAGGACTTTATGAAAACAATTCGCTATTTCCCCGATATATTTTCCAAGGATATGAAGTACTCCGTCAAGGTTTCGGGAGTGTCCTTGAATCCCGTTTTGTCCCAGTATTTCACTATCAAAATGAAGCTCTCTTTCACAAGGTCGACTCTCAATTCTCTCGGCACTTCTCTCGTTTTCACAAAGCCGTTATCAACGCACGCCGTCGCGAATTCGTCAAGTGCGGAGCGCAGATATTCAAGGAATAAGTCCCTGCCCTGCGAGAGCAATATCGCGTGTATTAACGTCTTTTCGTCGTGCAGGTGGTAGAGTATGTGTGTGATGAAATGCTTGTAGTCAAACAACGACGACTTTGAAAAATCGTGGCTCTTCTCTTCCTCGAGAGTGTGCGAAAACACGTGCCCGAATATGGTCGAGCAAACCGATTTCAACAAGTCCTCTTTCGTCTTGTAGTGGGAATAAAAAGTGCTTCTCGCAACGCCCGACTTGTCAAGAACGTCTTGGATTCTCATATCTTCGTAGTCCTTTTCAAGCAACGCTTCCGCAAAAGCCTTGTAGATTTTTTCGTTTGTCAGGGTGATTTTCTTATTCACGTCGCACCTCCTAAACCGCATTATACGATACTCCGTGTTCGATTGTCAATACGTGGTGTTTGATTTATTGTGAAAAACAAAACTATTTGTCCGTTTTGATTTCGTATTCTGAGATTTAATCGAACATTTTTTGGATTTTTGTTTGCTATAGTCTATATATAATGATAGAATGTTAATATGGTGTTACGATACGAAAGCGGAAAAATCATCGCAAAACTAGACAGGTCTACGAAAACCCTCGTGGACGACGTTTCCTTTTCCATAGAAAAAGGAAAAATCCTTGCCGTCATCGGTGAGACGGGAGCAGGAAAAACCATAATTGCAAATTCGATTATGGGACTTCTTCCAAAAAACGTTTCGGCAAAAGATCTGTCCGTCGAATTGTTGGGTGAAATCAATGCGAACACGCAAAAACTGTTGGGAAAAGAAATTGTGTATATTCCGCAAAGCGCAAAAGACTCGCTGAATCCGACTCGAAAAATCGGTGCGCAAATAGCGGACGGCTTGAAACCTGCGGGAGTAAAGCACAGGGATTTACCCTACGTCGTTAAAGAAAAACTCCGAATTGTCGGACTTGACGAAAATCTAGCAAACGAATATCCTTCCGCACTCTCCGGAGGCATGGCGGGCAAAGTGGTCGTCGCCATTGCGACTTCGAGCAACCCTACCCTTGTCATTGCGGACGAACTCACGAGCGGTATGGACGAAAAAAGCAAATCGGAGTGTTTAACTCTCGTCAAAACGCTCTTTAAGGACTCTGCGATTTTGCTCATCACACACGACTTGTCGGTGGCGGAAATTGCAGACGACGTTCTCGTCCTATCCGGCGGAAAGGCACTCGAATACGGAAATGCGACGGCGGTTTTGAAAACTCCCACTCACCCCTACGCTCGCGCGCTCATATCCGCCCTACCCGAAAACGGATTGACCGCACACCCTATTATCCGCAGGGTAGAAAGCGATTGTCCGCATTACGACAGGTGCGAAAACGCAACCGACAACTGCAACGGTAAAATCACTGTCACAAACGTAAACGGCGTCGCCGTGAGGTGCAACAATGTTGAGATTTGAGAGCATATCCAAAAGTTTTGGAGATAACCGCGTTTTAGAGAATGCGAATATGGAAATTGCGGACGGCAAAATCGTCGGACTTTTCGGTGAAAGCGGAGTCGGCAAATCCACCCTTGCAAAAATCGCGTGCGGACTACTCTCCCCCGACCTTGGCAGGATAACCCTTGACGACGAAATCATCTCGTCATCCGCCCACCCCTATGACAGAAAAAAAGGACGCGCGATACAACTCGTGTCCCAACACCCCTACGAAATATTGGACCCCACCCAAAAAGTCGGCAAAGGCATTGAAGAAATCGTCAAATTTTTGGGACTGAAACAGGGAAAAGAAGCGCACGAATACGCAAAGAAACTCGCAAAAAGCGTCGGACTCGACGTGGATATTCTCAATCACCTTCCCCACCAAATTTCCGGAGGAGAAGCAGAGAGAGTGGCACTCACAAAAGCACTATGCTTTTCCCCGAAAGTTATTGTGCTCGACGAGGCGACTGCGATGCTCGATGCAATCACTTCCGCAAACGTGCTCGACCTTGTGAAACGCAAACACAACGAATACGGCTTTTCTGTTTTGATGATAAGCCACGACGAAAAACTGCTCAACCTATATTGCGACTATATCTATATAATAAAAGACAAAACAACGGTTTTAACCGATAGAATTGTATGAAAAAAGTGTCGTTTTTGTTGATAATACTGATTTTGCTCACCGCCATAGTCGGTGCGTTTTCCGCATGCAACGGGGACGATGACGGAAAAACCGTCATCGTCATCGGCACGACTATGCAAGTCGAAAACGCAGTGCGCGACGAATATAACTACGACTGCATCGCAACCGCAACTTCAGAAATTCCGCTCGTTGCAAAAGACGAAAACGGCGACTATTCTCCCCTTGCGGTTTCCTATCAAACGGACGATTTCAAGACTTGGACGTTGACTGTCGCGGACGGTTTGACTTGGTCGGACGGCACCCCTGTCACTGCGGACGATATAGTCTTTTCCTACACCTACGAAAGCACCGCAGAAAAGCCTGCGTTTTCAACGGATACGCTTGTCGGGACTTTCAAAAGTTTCACCCTGTCAAGCGACCAAAAAAGCGTGACTCTCGTGCGTGAAAATGCGGGTATAACCGCTCTTGATGAAATGGCGGTTTTCAGAATCCGTCCCAAACACATCTACGAAAACAAGGATATATCATCTCTCACCGCAGACGACAAAAGAGTATCTTGCGGTCCCTATGTTTTCTCGTCTTTTGACAAAGCGTCGTCTGCAATAACCTTTGTCAAAAACCCCTACTATCCGTCCACCCCCATAGTTGATGAAATCGTCTACAAAATTTTCGCAAACGACGACGTTGCCTACACCGCACTTCTCGGCGGAGAGTTGGACTTTGTATGGAATTATTCAAAGAGCGTCCCTGTTGATTATCGAAACGCACTTGCAAAAAGTGAAAAAATCGTTCTCGATTCCGTATCTGCATTGAATTGTCCCGCAGTGCTTGTCTTCAACAATAGCGACGGACTCTGTGCGGACAAAAACGTGCGATACGCAATTGCACACGCACTCGACTACGCAAAATTCAAGGAGTATTTCGGCAGTGCGTTTTCATCAACTCCAAACAAGAGTTTCGTGACTTCCGCGCACAAGGGTTATAAGGACACCGAAAAACTAACGACCGACCTTAAAAAAGGCTCGGAGTATATGGAAAAAGCGGGTTTCGCAAAAGTTGGCGGAAGTTGGCAAAAGGACGGCAAGACGGCTAGTCTGTCTCTCACCGTCAACGGCAGCAACGTCGCCCACGTAGGCTATGCGGAATTTGTGAAAACACAACTCGATTCATTCGGAATTTCCGTCACACTCGACGTCGTGGACAAGGCGCACTTCAACGAAAAGACAAGCCACAAATATGCAAACGAAGGCTCACACGGCTACAAAAAAATCACCATGGAGAGTGCGATTATGGGGTACACAGCGGCGGGAATATCGGGGGATTTCGGCACGAAATACGTTGACGGAAATCACCCTGTGCAAGGCGGTGCGGAAGTGTTTTCGGAAAGACTTACCTCGCTCAAAAAATCACTTTTATCCGCAACAAGCGAAACCGAATACGAAAAAATTGCAGGGGATATTCAGGACTTCTACGCAAGCGAATTGCCTGTGATTTCGCTCTACAACGACGATATGATATACGCGCGCTCGGCAAAACTATACAACGTTGTCCTTGACGGTAATTTCGGATTGAACAACGCAAATATGTGGTTTAACATATCAAAATAATAAGATAAAACTTCGATTTGACAAAGAAACAACCTGTGCGATAGCAATTCGATAAGGCAAAACAAACTATAAGATAGGACTCGATAAGCAAGGCAAACTATGATCGCAACGAAAAAATTAAACTCAATCCAAAAGACAAAACTCGGCAAGGCGCTCAAAGTCGTCACCACTGCCCTTGTGAGTTTTTTGGTTGTAGTCATTGCCGGGTTTATTCTCCCCCGCCTACTCCCCGGCAACCCTGTTGCCTATCTCACAGGCTACGATGAAGAAGAAATGTCGCAAGAAAAATACGACTATTATTATCACGCTCTTCATCTCGACGAAGATACGACCGCACAATTTGGCTATTATCTCGAAGATATATTCGACGGCTCTCTCGGCTACTCTTTCAAAAAGGAAACCTCCGTATCTTCTCTCATCGGCGAGCGCATAGGTTACACCCTGCAAATCACCCTGCCCGCCATTCTCATATCGGTCGCAATAGGGCTATGTTGGGGACTTCGCGCGGGGCACAAAAAAGGCGGAGTTTTCGACGATGCGTCCTCCGCTTTCAACGTGGTGTTGAATGCAGTGCCGTCCTTTGCAATCGCACTCGTGCTTCTCGTTGCGTTGTCGGTTGAGAGCGGAATATTCCCGAGTGCGGGACTGTCGTCCGCGGGAGAAAGCGGACTTGCGGACAGACTGCTGCATTTGATACTCCCCGTCCTTACTCTCGTCCTTTCAAGCACTCCGTCCCGCTATCTCGTCGTGCGAAACTCGACGGCATTATTCTCGGACGATATGAGTGTGCGCTATGCGCGCGAAAGAGGTTTTTCGGATTGCAAAATCGAATTTTCGTATATCCTGAAAAACGTGGCGCATCCTTTCGTCACCATGATAGGCACTGCGCTCGGCGGTTGTTTTGCAGGCGCCGTCGTCGTTGAAAACGTCTTTTCGATAAACGGAATAGGCAGACTTTTGTACGATGCGGTCTACACTCTCGACTATCCCCTTATGCAAGGAATACTCTTCGTGACTTCCCTTGCTATGATAATTGCAATCGCATTGAGCGACCTTGCGTTGATTGCGATAACTCCTGTGAATGCGGAGGTGCGAAAATGAAACGGCGCATCTTCCTATTCATCGGCGTTGCGATACTTCTCGTGTTTGTGCTTGCAAGCATAGCGCCGCAAATCTTCACGAACTTCGACAGAAAGGAGTCTTTCGGAGCGTGGCTCGAACCGAGCGGCGAGCATATTCTCGGCACAAATTCCCTTGGCTACGACGTTTTCACCGAACTTGTCTATGGCACGAAAGATACTCTCGTCGTAGGACTATGTGCGGGACTACTTTCCCTCGTCATCGGTGTGATTATCGGTTTTCTCTCCGAAACAAAAGGAATC
Source organism: uncultured Bacteroidaceae bacterium (assembly GCA_964637515.1). Taxonomy (GTDB): domain Bacteria; phylum Bacillota; class Clostridia; order Christensenellales; family CAG-917; genus RGIG4097. Next base: position 12,875 of record CAZWUI010000001.1, read on the forward strand.
GTCGGCGGATTTTTCGGCACGCTCGTGAACGTGTTTGCGGTGTTCCCGAAACTCATCGTCGTCATCGTGTTGTCCGCATTCATAGGCGGATCGGACATTGCGCTCATCTGCCTGATTGCCGCTTTCGGCTGGGTGGGGACGGCGCGTGCGGTCAGAGCGAAAGTCGCAAGTCTGAAAACAAAACCATTCGTCGAAATCTGCTCGGTTTACGGCTACGGAAAGATCAGGACGGCGGTGAAACACGTGTTACCCAACCTCAAAGACGTCATCGTATATCGACTGCTCATCGGAGTCAACTCCGCGATTATGACGGAGTCCACCTTGAGTTTTCTCGGATTCGGCGACCTATACAATCCCACTTGGGGCGTGATGATAAACTTCGCGCGCACAAGGGGCGCAATCGTCAACGGTGCGTACGCATACCTGCTCGCGCCCTGCGTTGCAATAACTTTGCTATCACTATCAATCTTCTTCATCTCGACCTACTTCGACGAGAAGAAAAACACCATACAAGACAAGGAGTAAAACTATGTGTGACGGAAACGGCGAATGCAAATGCGGCGGCAGTACACTTTTTTCAAACGGAAAGACGGTGACGTTGTGCGACGTCAGGAACGGCTACGAAATAGAATTTTTCGGACGCGGTGAAAGGACTATCCCCGATAGCGATACGGTGAAATTCGTGAAAAACCGCATGGAGAAAAAGGGCGAAAACGCAACCGTTCTTCTCGATTTGGCGACCGCGCTATGCGCACAATTCCGCTATCGCGAAAGCATAGAGTGCTCGCTGAAAGCACTCGAATACGAGCCTGAAAGTTACCGTGCAAAACGCATTCTTGCCATGCGCTATCTCTCTACGGGGCAAGTCGAAAAATCCTTGCAAGCGTTTCTCGACCTTGAAAAACGCGGTTACGATTTGCTAGATATAAACTACCGCATAAGTCTTTGCCATTTCTATCAAGGGGACTACACCACCGCCAAAACCGCCCTTGCAAAAACTCTGAAACTCTCCGAGGGCAACCCCGAAATGTATATCGCAACTCTATATTGGTATATCCTTTGCCTTGTCCGACTCGGCGAAGACGTAAGCGAAGGCACCGCCCTATATCTTGATGAAAAGATAAGTCACCACGTAGGCTACGACCTTGCCGTGCGCCTATTCATCGACAAGACTCCGAGCGACCAAGAAGAAGAATCCAAACGCAACGACTTGACGAGAATTATGTATCTATTCGGGCTCTATCACTACCACCTTTCAAAAGGTGAAACCTCCCTTGCAAAAGACGCACTAAACGACACTCTTTCCTGCGATGCATACTGGCCGTCGTTCTCCGGGCTGGGCGCACTATACCTACTGAAACAAAACCATGAAATCACAAAATAAGCGGTTTATTCAACAAAATAAAGCTGTTAAAGTGCATATTGTTGCAACACACTCATTCTATTTGAAAAAATAAGATCAACTCATACAATAGAAAAACCGCCCGTTTGGGCGGTTTTGTTTTTCGTTTTCATGGTTGATTTTTACCGTGCCGTAATGCAAGATCGCATTCGTTTATATGAGTTTCGTTATGCGTGTTTTCGTGATTGAAAAGTCAAAGGCAGTGCGCATTACTTTTTGTTTTTCTTTGCGGATTTGAAGTGCAATTCACGCATACCTTCGACTTCGTCGCATATCGCTTTCAGGTTGCAAGATTTGCAGTCAACCATAAGATTGTCGTACATATGATTGAATGCATCGAGAATATCGGAAGTCTTCTCTGCGATTTTTGCAAGGCTGTCGTAGTCCACATTCTCTGCGGTGACGAAAATTATCTTGACCGCTTTCACGCCCTTTTCTTTGAGATATTCGTTTATCAGGGTGTTGCCGACTTTCCCGAAAGACAACCCGCCTTTCAATCCCTGTTTGCTAACACGTACCTGTTCTCTATGATTCATCGACGACGCACGCATCATAAAACCTTCAACGTTGAGTTTGTATTTTGCGTGTTCGAGATTTTTGATTTCGTTGAAGAGGGATTGCTCGTCCCCCGAAAAGTCGTCGACGCCAAGTAGGACTATTTTCGCAAAAGGAACGTCGTGCTTTATCTTGTCAAGGTCATTGCCAACAACGACGACTTCGCTCTCAAAGGACACGTTTGACGTGACGAGAGTGTAGCCTACGCACGACAAATCGCTACCGCCCAGTTCAAACGCCGTATCGCGGAGGAGCACGAGTTCGCTACGCGGTGAAACCGCCGCCAAATCTCGCGGATTATAACTAAACCTTTTGGACGGAATGCCGTCCAAAAGGTTTTGCGTTTTTTCAATATACGCGTCGAAAAAATCAATCATATCTTTCTGTCGCGTTCGATATTGTCGTAGTGTTTCTTCATTTTTCCGTAGAACCAATGAATGACTTTCATATCAAGGTTGAACCAATACAGAGTGAAAGTGACCGCAAAAAGAAGCAGCCCCACGCCCACGAGCGCACCAATCACTATCAAAAGAATTTGCCACCAAAGCATAAGTCTTTACCTCCTACGGTTAGGCTCTCGCCAGTCCTTTTTGTCTTGCGTACTCTGCCGCGCCGAGCGCACCCATAAGTTGAGGGTCGATGGGCAGGTCGATGACTTTGATTTTGAGGACTTGTTCGATTGCTTGTTTGAGGCCGTCGTTCTTTGCGCAACCGCCGGAAAGGGTTATGCTATCCGTTGCGCCCGCCTTCTTCGCCATGACGAAACATCTCTTTGCGACGGACATTTCGATACCTGCCGCAATTTCATCCATGGGTTTGCCTTCACCGACGAGAGAAATGACTTCGGATTCTGCGAAAACGGTGCATTGTGCGGAAATGGGAATGACGCTCTTTGCTTTCAAGGAAAGTTTCGAGAAGTCACTCAAGGACATTTCAAAAGATCTTGCCATAGCCTCGAAGAATCTGCCCGTACCTGCAGCGCATTTGTCGTTCATTGCGAAATTTTTGACGGTGCCGTCGGTGTCGATTGCGATACCTTTGATATCTTGTCCGCCGATGTCGATAATCGCTTTGACCTTGGGGTCGGACACGTGAACACCCATTGCGTGACAAGAGATTTCGGAGATATTCTCGTCTGCGGTTGCGACTTTGTTTCTGCCGTAGCCGGTGCCTACGAGATAATCGAGGTTTTTGACGTCCCCTTTGAGTTCGGGTACTTTTGCGACGACTTCCGCCATTGCGGCGTCTGCGGAGAGAGCCGCGTTGATTTTGCTTTTTATGGTTGTATCGGCAAGGATTTTGCCGTTCTCATCGAGAATTATTGCTTTCGTATAGGTTGAACCTACGTCACAGCCACCGAAATATTTCATATTATTTCCTCCAAAAATTTAATTTTACCAAGCTTCGCTATCGTCGAAGTCGAGCAGGCTTTCGTCAAGGGGTTTCTCTTGAAGAACGGTCTGCATATACTTGTTGACTTGCTCGCGCATATCGCGACGAGAAATCGTTCTGGGGTCCATAAGGTCTTGTTGCACCCAAATGAAGTTGACTCCTTTTCCTCTTGCTTGATCGTCGAAAATGCCGTCCAAGCCGTCCATACCCTTACACGAGATTTGATCGTACATGATGACGGTGTCGATATTGTATTCTTCAACGACTCTCCAGCACTCGTCGAGCACGTTTTGATAACCGCCTTTGGTGTGGGTGCGCATAGTGGCACGTTGGTAGGTTTTCGCAAGATCTTCGAGAGCGTGCTCATGGGTATCCGTGCGGAATTTGAGATAGGAAATCATGGTTTCCATATCCATAACTACGTTGATACCCCAGCAGTTTTCAAGCCAGTTTGCAAAGGAAGTGTAGTAGTTTGCAGGACAACTCCAAACGATTGCTCTATGGCGCATTTCGCGACTTGTGGGGGTTTTCTTTTCGTATGCTTTCAACATAATCTTGTTGACTTTCTTATCCGTCTTCAAGAAACGTTTGTCGAAACCGCCCGAAAGGTGATAGTAGTAAATTCTATACAACCAGAACGTTGCGCCCGTCATTTGAGGATAGTTGGTCTTGTTGACTTCCCATTTTTGAAGTTCGTAGTCGATTTGTTTATTGTAACTTTCAAGAGCGGCGATGAAGTTATCCCAATCGAATTTTTGACCGGTTTGTTCTTCGACGAACTTGATGAGTCCTTTGATTTCTTCGACGGCGTATTCTTGCACGTCCTCCCCTTTGTATCTCAAAGGCACGTTGTATACGTGTGTGGGGAGTTTGAAGTATCTGTCTTGGAAAGTGGACGTCATAATTGATCCGTCGCAAGGCATATTGCAAGTGATCATGCATTTGCCGAGTTTGGGATAGTCGTCTTCGACCGCTACGCCCGCCTCCGAGCTAGGGAGAGGGCACACGTCTGCAGGCACGCCGAAACTCTCGATTGCATCAAGATAAGGAGGCGCGATTTGTTGGTCTACCATACTGGACAGGAAGATAGGCATCGTCTGCATGGGATAGACCTGATAACCGGGGAAGCCTGCGCCGAATTCCACGGGGATAAGTTCGTCGACACAGATGAGTTTTTTGCTCTTCTTGTTGTTGGGGAACATCTTCTCGTCTGATTCAAATGCGGTAAGAATAAGCCCGGTCGCGTGCTTGACGATCGTATTGAAATGAAGATGCGTCATGATGAGTTGCGGTCCGCGCAAACCCTCGGTGTGACGATCGACAAATGCGGGAGTGGCAAGATAAGATGCCATCCAGCGATATCTCCACAACCCTTTCACGACTGCGATCGGGTTTTTGAGAATCATCACTATCATATCTTTCCAAGTGACAAGCCATCTATAGTAGTCAACGAGAGTGTCCTTGAAACCGCGCCATTCACGATGTTTAAGGATTCCCGTCTTGTCCTCGTGAAGATTTTTGTAACCACCGTATTTTTTCTTTGCCATAGGTTACTTTTTCTCCTTTTTGGATTTTTGGATATTTTTGATTTCAAGACTTTCCACGAACGCTTGAATACGCGTGCGGAGTTGTCCGGATGCGCTTGCGGTATATTGACGGTCGATTGCGATGGACGGAATGCCGAATTCGTTGACCATAATATGAGATGCGAGCGCGCGTTCATATCCCCAGAATTCACAGAATTTGAGTTGTTCGTAAACAACGCCGTCCGCATGGTAGTCTTCGACGAGTTGTTTGACGAATTGACGTCTGCCTTCCACCTTTTCGTGCTCCATATATCTGGGGCATTGAGCGGTCTTCATATAGTGACGGCAAATTTGAGTGAGGACGTCTTCGTCGTCGTTGAGGATGATTTCTTCTCTGCCGGGAAGTGATCCGAAACAATATCTATCCGCCACGACGTATGCACCGCTGTCTTCAAAGAGTTTGGTGAAGTCGGGATCGTCGATTTCACTGCCGACGACGACTATTCTCGCTCTGTAAAATTTCTTTGCGTCGGGTTCACGAGTCTTGAGCTCTTCGAGGGTTTCTTCGAGTTTGTCCACGATGAGATACTTGGGACAGCAATAGCTGACAAGGCAAAGCACGTGGAATTCGTAACCCGTAATGCGCGGATTGTCTTCCTTGCGATATTCGCCGATTGCGGTGATTGCTCTGCACACTCTGTTGTGGAGTTCGACCGCTTTGCGAATTGCGTCGTCGGACGTGTCTACGCCGTAGACGTCTTTGAGCTTGTCGAGAACTTTCATGCGCAGTTGTTTTGCGTAACTTTCAAGGCAGTGTTGATTGGTCTTGAAAGGCATATCGAACAAACTGATGAAGAATTTGTCGTTGTCGACAAGGCGCATGAGTTCGTAGTGCTCAACCGCTCTGTTCATTTCAGAGCAGGTTTCACCCGAGAACAGTGCGGACAAGAAGTTGTAACCGCCCTCGATACCACGTTCAAGCATCGCCTTTGCATATCCGCAAATGAACGGACTGAGATAGTACGTCGCGATGTCAACAGAGCCCGTGCGCGGTGCACGAAGTCTTATGCTGACGCAGTTGTCGAGATTGAGAAGAACTTCAGGCACGTGATAACAGGTGTAACCGAGTGCGAGTTTGCCGTCTTTTTCAACCGCTTGCTTGACGAGGTCGTTGTTGGCTTCTTGCAAGAGATTTTCGAAGTAAAGCAGGTGTTTCAGGTCTCTCATATTTCTCTCCTATAATATTGAGTTAGCCGATAATGCCGAGTGCGTTGAGCGCAGTTTCGACTCCCTCTACTACTTTTGATTTTGCGGGAAGTTCAAAGACGTTCTCCCCTTTCAAGTCGAAGGACGCAAGATTTTGATCGTCCCCTATCGTCGCGAGAAGACGCACTCCGTCGTAGTCGAGAGAGCGCACCGCATCTTCGTCGCTTACACGATTGACCACTATGCCGATTTCGCGATACATAACGAGTTCGTCCGCCACTTTTTTTATGGTCTTGCACACGTCCCTACCCTTCTTGGACTGGTCCGTGACGAGAATGAGATGGGACACCTTCTCCATAACGCGACGGTTGATTTGCTCGATGCCCGCCTCGCCGTCAATGACGACGTAGTCAAATTCATCGGATAATATGCTGATAACTTCTTTGAGATAGGAATTGATTTTGCAATAGCAACCCGCCGACTCCGGACGCCCGACCGCAATAAAGGCATAGCCGTCCTTCTCGACCATCGCGTCGAATATGCGATAACGCGCCTCTCCGAGAATTTCGATTGCTTGTTTAGAATTGCCGTCCTCCACGTTTTCAATGATTTCCTTGCGAATATCGTCGATCGTGTGCTTGACGTCTACCCCTAACGCAGTGGAAAGCCCGACGGCGGGATCGGCGTCTATAGCGAGAATTTTTTTATCCTTGAAATTGTCCACGAGAACGCGCACTATCGTCGCCGCCAAACTCGTCTTGCCAACACCGCCTTTTCCGGCGACGGCAATTATGACCGCATCAGACATAAATCCCTCCAAAATAATACCGTTATTTTAATCATTTTACCACCATATAACGTTTTTGTCCACAAAAAGCGCCATTATTTTCGGATTTAGCAATACACTTGTCGGTTTTCAACCGTTCTTTTCCTCTTGGGGACGGAGCAAAAAGCGGAAAACCTTTCCGCTTTTGCTCCGTCCCCAAGAGGAAAAGATACAATATTTTCTCATGTTTTTTGCGACTATCCGCAATCTCACTCTTACTTTTTCTGCATTAGTGCTATAATAGCGTCATCGACTTTAAGACGGACGTGTTTCCGTTTACGACAAGGACGGTAACAGATACGACGGTGATTTTCTTTATTTCGAATTTCACGGCGAAGGTGTCCTGCCGGCGTCGAGTGGAAAATTCGAAGAAGGCAAATTCATAGGATGAGAAAAAAGCACTGCGCATTGCAGTGCTTTTTTTATGGTACGCTCCCCTCGAGATTGCCACGCTTCGTTCGGAATGAAATTTATAATACGGCGATATTTGGATGCAGAACAAGGAAACAAAAAATCCGACGACCGATGCGTACTTGCGTACGTGAGGGTGTCGGATTTTTTAGTTGACACAGTTATGCGCCGAATAGCGCCGTTTTATGCTTTGCCGTTGCAACCAAGAACGTCCACAAGTTTGTGTTTGACGATCTTCTTCACTGCTTCTCTTGCCGGTCCGAGATATTGTCTGGGATCGAAGTGGGAAGGATTGAGTGCGAAGTGTTCGCGGATGGTTGCGGTCACTGCAAGACGAAGATCACTGTCGATATTGATCTTGCAGACTGCCATTTCCGCCGCCTTACGGAGCATTTCTTCGGGAACGCCTTGTGCGCCGGGCATGCTACCGCCGTATTGGTTGATGATCTTGACGTATTCTTGAGGAACGCTGGATGCGCCGTGAAGAACGATAGGGAATCCGGGGAGACGATTTTCGACTTCTTGGAGAATGTCGAAACGAAGTTGGGGTTGACCTTTGAATTTGAATGCACCGTGAGAGGTTCCGATTGCGATTGCAAGGCTGTCCACGCCGGTCTTTTCGACAAATTCTTGGACTTGGTCGGGATCAGTGTAGCTCGCGTCTTTTGCGGAAACGTTGACGTCGTCTTCGATACCTGCGAGTTTGCCGAGTTCTGCTTCAACCACTACGCCGTGATCGTGTGCATATTCCACGACTTGTTTGGTTATGGAGATGTTTTCTGCAAACGGGTGTGCGCTTGCGTCGATCATAACGGAAGTGAAACCGCTGTCAACGCAGTCTTTGCAGAGTGCGAAAGAATCGCCGTGGTCAAGGTGCAAGCAGATAGGAAGACCGCTTGTTTCGACTGCCGCTTCGACCATCTTCGTGAGATAGGTGGTGTTTGCGTACTTTCTAGCACCGGACGAAACTTGAAGAATGAGAGGTGCTTGTTCTTCTTGAGCAGCCTCGACGATACCTTGAATGATTTCCATATTGTTGACGTTGAATGCGCCGATTGCATAACCGCCGGCGTACGCCTTTTTGAACATTTCGGTTGTTGTTACCAATGGCATAACCTTTTTGTCCTCCGATTTTTTTATTGAGGTCATTGTACTACATATCTCGAAAAAAGTAAACAATTTAAGCACCGAAAACCGTTGAATGATTTTTTTTGAGAAAAGTAGCGGAAAACGGCACCGAATCCGAAAAAATTACGGCACCCTTGCGAGTGCCGTGCATTTTGGGCTGTTATCTGCCGAGTTATCAAAGCTCGTCGATTTTCTCAATCGTGTTGATAAACTTATTGTTTTTGCTGATATCAAGGATTTCGTTTGCGGTGAAATCTCTCTCTGTCACCAATTCGATAACACCGGTGATTCTGTTTTCGTCCTCGTTTTTGGTCTTGAATTGCAGAATCTTTTTGACGTCGAACAATTCATTGATTTTGTCAACGACGCCGTCTTCGTCGAGTTTGACGTTGAGACGTATGACGTGGACCATATTCCCTTTCAAGAATTTCCACGGACGATGCAACAGGATTTGCAATAGCACGAGCATGGTTGTCGCGATGAGTCCGACGAAAAGCATACCCGCCCCGATTGCGAGTCCGATACCCGCGGTTGCCCAAACGCCCGCCGCCGTGGTAAGACCGTGCAAGAAGTCGTGTTTGTAGAAGATTATGCCGGCACCCAAGAAACCGATACCGCTGACGACCTGTGCCGCAATACGCTCATAATCCACCGCGCCCGTGTCCGAAAAACCGTATTTGGACACTATCATGATGATACAAGACGCCATACAGACGATTGAGTGAGTGCGGATGCCCGCCTCTTTTGAGCGGCTCTTTCTCTCGAAACCAATAGCGAAACCGCACACGCATGCAACGAGCATACGTATGAGCCAATTTAGAATATCCGAATTGCAATCTATGATTGCAAAGTTGAAAGCGGAAAGAATTGAGTCCATATACACCTCTGACTGAATAAGTTTATCACTTTTGCACGCTCCTGTCAATATAGGCAATATGCGCGCGCGAAAAAAGCGAAATATGACTATTATTAGCACAAAAGCGCGGGTCTGCACTTATATAAATTTCCGCAACTGCAAAAAATGGGGTGCAATTTGCTTGCATATTTCAGCGTTTATGTGTAAAATACTAAACGAAAATCAGCACAATATATATTGTGAAGTTTGAAAAAACACCTTTTGGAGGAATAAATAATGGCAAATAACGTTAGAGTTGCTATCAACGGATTCGGCAGAATCGGTCGTCTCGCTTTCAGACAAATGTTCGGCGCAGAAGGTTATGAAGTCGTCGCAATCAACGACCTCACCAGCCCCAAAATGCTCGCTCATCTCTTGAAGTACGACTCCACCCAAGGCAATTATGCAAACGACCACACCGTCACCTTCGGCGAAGCGGTCCTCAATGAAGACGGTTCCGTGAAAGAAGACGGCTACATCGTCGTCGACGGCAAAAAAATCATCATCTATGCAAAAGCAAAAGCGGCAGAACTTCCCTGGGGAGAAATCGGCGTTGACGTAGTCCTCGAATGCACCGGATTCTACACCTCCAAGGCGAAAGCCCAAGCACATATCGATGCAGGCGCAAAGAAAGTCGTCATCTCCGCTCCCGCTGGCAACGACCTTCCCACTATCGTCTACAACGTCAACCACACCACCCTCACCAAAGAAGATACCATCATCTCTGCGGCATCTTGCACCACCAACTGCCTCGCTCCTATGGCGAAAGCACTCAACGACTTCGCACCTATCCAAAGCGGTATCATGACCACCGTTCACGCATACACCGGTGACCAAATGCCTCTTGACGGCCCTCAAAGAAAAGGTGATCTCCGTCGTTCCCGCGCGGCAGCAATCAATATCGTTCCCAACAGCACCGGCGCAGCGAAGGCAATCGGTCTCGTCATCCCCGAACTCAACGGCAAACTCATCGGCTCTGCACAACGCGTTCCCACCCCCACCGGTTCCACCACCATCCTCGTGGCAGTCGTCAAGGGCGCAGTCACCAAAGAAGGTATCAACGCAGCAATGAAAGCAGCAGCAACCGAATCCTTCGGATATAACGAAGACGAAATCGTTTCCAGCGACATCATCGGCAGCCGTTTCGGTTCCATCTTCGATGCGACTCAAACCATGGTCATCAACATGGCAGACGGCAACAGCCAAGTCCAAGTTGTTTCTTGGTACGACAACGAAAACAGCTACACCTCTCAAATGGTCCGCACCATCAAATACTTCGCAGAGCTGTAAGATAACAAACCAACAAAAAAACGCCACCGCATCCACGGTGGCGTTTTTAATTCCGTTTATCTAGTTGCCTTATCGCCTTATTGTATCATCACCATTGTTCCCGACCGTCGCCGTTCGCCGTAGCGTTGAAATGAAAATCCCGCCGAATCGGCGGGCCTTTTCGTTGTGTTTTATATCTTTGACTTGTCTTTTATCAAGTCCTCGTTTCTTCTCTCGTCATTGCCGACCACTATATGCTTGTTGCCTTCGTCGTCCACATATTCTTTTTTAATAAGGACGGAGCCGTTTTCGGTGGCTTCCTTTTCAAGTTGAGCAAGTTCGTATAGTGAGCGATTTCCGTACTTATCCTTTTCTTTTTCGAGTTTGCGTTCGCGCTTTGCGGCGCGGGTGAAGTAGAGAGATACGAACAGTGCTATTGCAAGGATGATGAATCCGTATAATACGAAGTCTATATACGCCGACGGCACGAGTTCGACGATGACAGTGAGAATCCCCGCCGCCGCGACGTTGCCGAAGAAGACCGCAAGTGCCGCTTTCCAGAGTTTGAAGTCGAGTATACCCGCGATACAACTACCCGTCCAACTGCCCGTCATAGGAAGCGGAATACCGACGAAAATCAGTACGCCCCAGAATTTCTTTGCATCGGCTGACATTTTCTTCTTTATGCCCGTAGCATTCTCTTCGCTGACGTCGGGGGCGCGCTCGGAGAGATTTTGTTCGAGGTTCTTGCCGAACTTCGCGAATATCTTGCTGCGCTTCAACTTGCGGATGAGCGGACGGATAAGCAAAATGATAGGCACGACCATAACAGTCGATCCCGCCACGCAACAGAGCATACCCGCTATCGGATTGACGTCCATACCACCCATAAGCACGATTGCACCGCGTAGTTCGACAATCGGTATTATGGATATGATGAACAGGGTGAGATAGCCGTTGCCCGTCCAACTTAAAAAGAAATTCGCAATTGTTTCAGTCATATTTGCCTCGATGACAGTATATCCCAAAGCGCGTTTCAAGTCAAGAATGGAAATCACTTGCAAAACCGCTTAAATATATTATATAATTATTTCCGCAAAAATACGCACACGGATTGTCATTCCGAGCGAAGCTTGAGATTCTCGCGAGAGCGACACCGCCTACACATATAATTTCGAGGTAATATAGTATGCAAAAAGTCCTGTCCGCAATGCGCCGTGCAATTCAAGATTACGATATGATCCACGACGGTGATAAAATCTTCGTCGGGCTTTCGGGTGGAAAGGATAGCGGTTTGTTGCTCGCAGGTTTGAAAGCATATCAACGCTTCTCCCCCGAAAAGTTCGAGTTGTCCGCCATCACCATCGACATGGGACTGAAAGATACCAAAGTCGAAGAAACGGATAGACTCCACGCTTGGTGCGAAGAATTGGGCGTTCCGCATTACGTCGTCAAAACGGACATTGCGGAAATCATCTTCGAGGCAAGAGCGGAGCAAAACCCCTGTTCATTGTGCGCTAAAATGCGTAGGGGCGCGCTTAACAACAAACTCAACGAATTAGGCGGAGGAACGCTTGCCCTTGGCCACAACGCAGATGACGTCGCCGAAACTATGCTATTGTCCTTGCTCTACGAAGGACGATTCAGTTGTTTTGCGCCCACCGCGTATATGGACAGGTCGGGAGTGAACCTAATCCGTCCGCTCATCTATCTCGAAGAGTACGACGTCAAAGCAGCGTGCGAAAGACTGAATATCCCAATCGTGAACAACCCCTGCCCCCAAAACCACTTTTCGCAAAGGGAGTATGCAAAAAACCTGATCAAACATATCTGCAAAGACATACCGTTTGCCAAAGAACGCATACTTGGCGCGATCTACCACCCCGAGCGCAACAATCTCTGGCAAAAACCCGAAACCACTCCCCACAACCCCCAAAAGAAATAACAAAAAGGCACTCCCGCGAGTGCCTTTCATTTTGCGATCATTGCCAACATAGAAATTCATCATTGTTCGGATGAGAATTTGCCTACTCCCATATTTTTAAGCATAGATTTCCCGGCATAGTTTTTGATCTCTTCTATTTCACACACTTCGCCATATTCAAGCAACGTCAGTCTTTCTATGGCTATTCTCTGTTGTTTGATATCGTAGAGATACGACAATAGTAATTTGACACCCATATAGCCTGTATATGCAAACCACCACAGCACACAAAACAGAATTATACCGAAAAATGAGCACGCGATTATAGTACCCGTGCTCTCGGACAAAACACCTAGCACTATTACCATCACCGCAATAAGAACGTCAATGATTATGCATGAATAATACAAGTATTTTGCAAACTTGTTCCAAAATGCCAACTGTTTGTAACTGCCCAACTCCTTAGCTAATGTTGCTGCGTCTACTTTTTGTTCTTTCTTCATTTTAATTGCCTCCTTTTTTTGTTGCTTTCGCATTAATGATCTCCCAAAAAAACAACATATGTGTTTTATTTACAACATTATACATAATAAATGTTGTATTGTCAAGATATGAAAACATTTGGTGAAAACATTGCATATGAGAGAAAAGTAGCCGGACTTACGCAAAAACAGCTTGCGGAAAAAATGGGCATAAAACAACAGCAGTTAAGCCGTTGGGAGAGAAATCAAATCGAACCTACCGTTTCAAGCATTGTTGCGATTGCGAAAGCTCTTGACGTGACCTACGACGAACTGTTCAAAGAAATCAAATGATAAAAACAATAAAAAACGCCGACCACGGAAACCGTGCTCGGCGTTTTGTTTTTGTGTTTTCAGACGATTAGATAAGTCTGAGGATAACCTTTTGTGCTGCGTCACCGCGACGAACTTCGGTCTTGAGGATGCGGGTGTAGCCGCCGCCTTGTCCGAGCTCTTGTGCGCGTTTGTCGTATTTGGGTGCATATTCTCTGAAGATCTTTTCGATGAGAGGATGTTTTGCATCTTTGATACGTGCATTGTACGCTGCTTTGCTTTCCTTGTCTTCCTTGATGGGTTGAAGGTCACGGAGTTCAGCCATAAGTCTACGACGTGCTGCAAGTTTCTTGGTGCCGTCGTTGGTGAATTCTTTTGCGACTTTGTTGCCCTTTGCATCAGTGACGGTCTTGGTGACGGTCACGTCGTCTTGGTAAGTGCGGATAGCGAGGGTTATATACTTTTCGGCGAGTGCTCTAACTTCTTTTGCACGGTCGAGAGTGGTCTCGATTTCACCGTACCAAAGGAATTCAGAAACCTGGTTGCGGAGCATTGCCATTCTTTGATCTGTGGGTCTACCTAATTTACGCATTGTTGTCCTCCTATTCCTCTTGAGCCTTCAAGCTGAGACCGAGGTCTTCGAGCTTTTTGATGACTTCTTCGAGGGATTTTCTGCCGAGGTTTCTGACTTTGAGCATATCCTCTTCCGTGCGACGGGTGAGGTCCTCGACTGTATGAATACTTGCGCGTTTCAAGCAGTTGTACGAACGGACGGAAAGGTCGAGGTCTTCGATGGACATTTCGAGCACTTTTTGCGTCTTGTCGTCGTCGTCAACGCAGAGTATGGGCTTATCGCGCATACCGTCCACGAGGTCGACGAAGAGCATGATATGTTCGTTCATGACTTGTGCTGCAAGGGACGCGATTTCTTTTGCTGAAGTGGTTCCGTCGGTGGTCACTTCAAGGGTGAGTTTGTCAAAGTCGATGCTTTGTTCGACACGGGTGTTTTCGACGGTGAAGTTGACTTTCACAACGGGGGTGAAGATGCTGTCGATAGGGATATAACCTATGGGCATATTGTTCACTTTGTTGCGTTCGGCGGGGACGTAACCTCTGCCTTGGTCAACGTAGATGGTCATATCGATTTTGCCGCCATCGTCGAGAGTGCAAATGACTTTGTCGGGGTTGAGAACCTGAACGTCGGCGGGAAGTTCGATGTCGCCTGCCTTGACTTCGCCCACTTGATCTGCATAGAGGTGAAGTTTAACCTTTTCGGTGTTGGCAGGAGAAACCTTGAAGCGAACGGTCTTCATATTGAGAATGATCTCGGTCACTTCTTCTTTGACGCCTTTGATGGTCGAAAACTCGTGGTCTACGCCCTCGATTTTGATACCGATTGCTGCGGCACCGGGGAGTGCGGAGAGGAGAATTCTTCTCAAGCAGTTGCCAAGGGTGATACCGAACCCTCTTTCGAGAGGCTCGACGACGAACTTCGCATAGTTCTTGCTTTCGTTTTCCTCTAGGCTTATCTTGGGTTTCTTGATTTCCATCATATCTTAGTCCTCCAAAAATCTTATTTCGAGTACAACTCGACGATAAGATGCTCTTTGATATCCGCGTCGATGTCAGCTCTTTCAGGAAGTGCAAGCACTTTTCCGGTGAGGTTTTCGTTGTCCCACTCGAGCCATTTCACGATGCTGAGATTTTTGACTTCTTTGGCGGCTACCCAAAGGGGCATCTCTTTCTTGTTCTCCTTTACTGCAATAATATCGCCTGCCTTCACGAGATAGGAAGGAATGTCAACCGTTTTGCCGTTGACGGTGATGTGACCGTGGTTGACGATTTGACGAGCCATGGCTCTGGATGCGCCAAGACCAAGACGATAAACGACGTTGTCCAATCTGCGTTCGATGAGGATGAACATGTTTTCACCGGTGATACCGCGCATTTCGGTCGCCTTGTTGTAGTATTTGAGGAATTGCTTTTCGCTGATTCCGTAAATTCTCTTTGCTTTTTGTTTTTCACGGAGCTGGATTGCGTAACCGGACGCTTTCTTTCTGCTCTTACCGTGTTGTCCCGGAGGTGCGAACTTCGTGAGAAGAGGGCACTTTTCGGAGTTGCATTTGTCACCTTTCAAATAAAGTTTGCAGCCTTCGCGTCTGCAAAGACGGCAATCGGGTCCTGTATATTTCGCCATATTATTCTACCTCCAATTACAGTCTTCTGCGCTTAGGCGGACGGCATCCGTTGTGAGGGATGGGAGAAACGTCTTGGATAAGGGTGACTTCGAGACCGACGTTTGCGAGTGCGCGGATTGCGGATTCTCTGCCTTGACCGGGTCCTTTGACGTAAACTTCAACCGTTCTCATGCCTTGATCGTAAGCGACTTTGGCTGCGTCTTCGCTGACCATTTGTGCCGCGAACGGGGTTGCTTTACGGCTTCCGCGGAGTTTGAGCTTGCCGGAGGAAGACCAGCTGATAGCATTACCGTTCATATCGGTGATGGTAACGATGGTATTGTTGAACGACGCGTGAATGTGTGCTTGACCTTTTTCAACGCGTTTGATGTCTTTTCTTTTCTTGATATTTTTTCTTGCGATACCTGCCATAACACGCCTCCGTTATTTCTTCTTACGACCGACGGTACGCTTCGGACCCTTGCGAGTACGTGCGTTCTGTTTGGTGTTCTGTCCACGAACGGGGAGACCTTTTCTGTGGCGGACGCCTCTGTAGCAACCGATTTCCATCAGTCGTTTGATGTTGAGGCCCACGTCTCTTTTGAGGTCGCCTTCGACGTGAAGATTCTTTTCGATGTAATCACGGATAAGGCTAACGTCGCCCTCGGTGAGATCTTTAACTCTCGTGTCGGGATTGACGCCTGTTTCCTTCAGGATTTCCTTGGAAGTGGCAAGACCGATACCATAGATATAGGTAAGGCCAATTTCCACTCTTTTGTCACGCGGCAAATCTACGCCTGCTATACGTGCCATTTGTTTACCTCCAAAAAATTGTGTAAAATTGTTCTATGCTACGCATGGGTAGTCGCACGGATTTTGGAATGATGCGACCAGCCGCCCCATGACAGATTGCTTTTTAGCCCTGACGTTGCTTGTGGTTGGGATATTTAGGGCAAATAACCATAACTTTGCCGTTTCTTTTGATAACCTTGCATTTGTCGCACATAGGTTTAACACTGGGTCTGACTTTCATAGTTAACCTCCAATTAGTCTATTTGTTTCTATAGATAATTCTGCCTTTGGTGAGATCGTAGGGGGACATTTCGATTTGCACGCGGTCACCCTCGAGGATGCGGATATTGTTGATTCTGAGTTTCCCGCCGAGATAGGCAAGGATAACGTGGTTGTTCACGAGTTTGACCTTGAACTGAGTCTTGGGCAATACTTCGACAACGATACCTTCAGTTTCGATTACGTCTTCCTTTGACATAGAACTCCTACTTATTTATATTTTCTTTATAGACTTTGATAGTACGTTTGAGTTCGGAGTCGAACACATGTACTCCATTTTCTAATTTTTCTGCAATTTTGTCAAGCGTTTCACCACTTGATTTTAAGTGTTTTATTTTCTTTAGTTTAGAATTTGCAATCTTACGCGAATCTCCGTCCGCGATTTTCACGTAGTTTTCGTCCACGATTTCCACGACGACGAAGATTTTGCCTTGGTCGTGACCGGCTTTTGACGTTACGATCGAACCTAAATTCATAGTGTTAAGATTTCAATTCCGTTCTCGGTGAGAGCCACCGTATTTTCGTAGTGCGCCGCAGGACTTCTATCCTTTGTCACGCACGTCCAACCGTCATCAAGCGTTTCGACTTCCCACGTACCGAGAGTGATCATCGGTTCGATTGCGAGCGTCATACCCTTTTCGAGTTTCGGACCGTGTCCCGCTCTGCCGTAGTTTGGCACTTGGGGATCTTCGTGCATCTCTTTGCCGATGCCGTGCCCGACCATCGCTCTTACGACTCCGTACCCCCTGCTTTCGTTATATTCCTGAATGGCGTGGGATATATCGCCGAGTCTGCCGCCTTGCTTGAACTGTTTGATTCCGACGAAGAAACTTTCTCTCGTGACGTCAACGAGTTTCTTTTTCTCGTCGCTGACTTCACCGACCAAAAACGTTCTCGCCGCGTCCGACTGCCAACCCTTGTAAAGAACGCATATATCGATGCTGACTATTTGTCCTTCTTCAAGGCGTTTTGCATTCGGTATGCCGTGCACCACGACTTCGTCCACGCTTGCACATATGCTTGCGGGGTATCCACCGTAACCCAAGCAAGAAGGAATTGCGTTTCTTTTCTTTATGTAATCGTACGCGAATTCGTCTAACGCTTTGGTTGAGATGCCGGGCTTGATTTTTTCTTCGATTGCAAGGAGAGTATCTCTCAAAATCTCTCCCGATTGCTTCATCAAAGCAATCTCTTTCGGGCTTTTGATTTTAATCATTAAGCACCTTCTTGACCTTATCGAAGATTTCTTCGACCGTGCCCACTCCCGCATCTACGGTGACGAGGTTGCCCTTGCCTGCGTAGTATTCGATGAGCGGAGCGGTTTGTTTCTCGTAGACGTCCAGTCTTGCTTTGACGGTTTCGGGTTTGTCGTCGTCGCGGACGAACATTTGCTTTCCGCACTTGGGGCAAGCGGTGGAGCCGTTGAGCCAACTGACGTGGGAAGTTTCTCCGCAAATGCAGACGAGTCTTCCGCCGAGTCTTTCGATAATGGTTTCAAAAGGAACGTCTATATTGAGTGCAACGTCGATATTCGCGACTTTGTCGAGGGCTTCCGCTTGTGCGATAGTACGAGGGAAGCCGTCGAGAATGTAGCCGTTTTTCGCGTCGTCCTCCGTGAGTCTGTCCGCAACTATGTCGATGACGACTTGGTCGGGGACGAGTGCGCCTTTGTCGATATACGACTTGGCGAGAACTCCGAGAGGCGTGCCTTCTTTGATATTTCTGCGAAGAATGTCCCCCGTAGAAATATGAGGAATGTCGTATTCTTTCGCAATGAGAGCGGCTTGAGTGCCTTTACCGGCGCCGGGTGCGCCCAACAAAACGATATTTTTCATGGTCATTCCTCCTTTTTATGCGTGCGAAACGCCGAAAGAAGATATGGACTTTCGGCGTGAGAAATAAGCAATGCTTACTTCAAGAATCCTTTATAGTGCTTCATCATTATTTGCGATTCGAGTTGCTTGTTGAATTCGAGTGCGACGGAAACGACGATGAGAAGTCCGGTTGCGGAGAACGCATTGCTGATTCCAAGGTTGTAACCCGAATAAGTACCGTTGAGCGCGTTGAAGATGAAAGTAGGTATCAAGGCGAGCAACGCAAGGAAGATTGCTCCGAACAGCGTGATGCGGTTGGAAATCTTCTTCAAGAAATCGCTGGTGGGTTTACCCGCACGGATGCCGGGGATAAATCCGCCGTATTGTTGGATATTCTTTGCGACGTCTTCGGGGTTAAATTGAATCTGCGCATAGAAGTATGCAAAGAACAGAATGAAGATAACCATGAACACGTAGTAAGGCCAAGTGCCGGAGCCCATATGGAGCGCATACCATTGATATGCTTCGCTTTCGGGCCAGAACAACGCCATGATCATTTGAGGGAACATGAGAAGGGAGGATGCGAAGATGATAGGCATGACACCGCTTCCGTTGATTCTGATGGGGATGTAGGTGGTTTGGCCGCCGTACATCTTGTTGCCCTTGACTTGTTTACTGTACTGCACCGTGATTCTTCTTTCCGCCATGTCCATAAAGACGATGAACGCAAAGAGAAGAACGACGATGATGATGAATCCGAGAATATTCCAAATGTAAGTCCATTCTTCGCCGACAAGTTTGAATGCGCTTGCCATGGAAGTGCCTGCGGTTGCGAGAATACCGACGAAAATGATGAGGGACGAACCGTTGCCCACACCGTATTCGGTGATTCTCTCACTGAGCCACATGACCATCGTGCTGCCCGCCATCAAAATGATGATGATGCCTGCCATCGTGAAGTAAGGATATTCCCAACCCGCTTCGAAACTGAAGACGGAGTTGATGCTACTCTTCCAACCGACGACGATACCGATGCCTTGGACCGCCGCAAGAACGAGTGCGAAGTAGCGGGTGATTTGGGTGAGTTTTTTTCTACCCTCTTCACCCTCTTTGGACATCTTCTCAAGCGCGGGAATTACGAGCGTGAGAAGTTGCATAATGATGAATGCGTTGATGAAAGGAAGTATGCCGAGCGAGAACAACGTTGCGTTTGCAAGTGAACCGCCGGTGATCATGGACAAGACTCCGAAGAAGTCTGACTTGGTGATCAAGCTCTCGAGAGTGCCTGCGGCGATGCCGGGCACCGGGATATAACAACCTATTCTATAAACGAGGAGCATCGCGAGCGTGAGCCAAATTTTGACGCGAATTTCCTTCGTTTTGAACGCATTAACAAGTGTTTCAAACATTATTCGATTACCTCTGCCTTGCCTTTGGCTTGTTCAATTTTTGCGACTGCGGATGCAGTGAATTTGTTAGCCTTGATGGTGAGTGCTTTTTCAAGAGTTCCGTTTCCGAGAACTTTGAGTCCGTATGCTTCGACTTTCTTGATGATGCCGTTTGCAACGAGTTCGTCGATACCAACGGTTGCGCCGTCTTCAAAACAGTTGAAGACTTCGACGTTCACGGTGTTGTAGACGTGTGCGAAACGTTTGTTGTTAAAGCCGAATTTCGGAATACGTCTGGTCATAGGCATTTGACCGCCTTCGAAATTGGGACGTACACCGCCGCCACTTCTTGCCCATTGACCTTTGTGGCCACGAGTGGAAGTTTTGCCCATGCCGGAACCGATTCCGCGACCGACTCTCTTTGTGGAGGTTTTTGCGCCCTCTGCGGGTTTCAAATCTTGAATGTTCATAGTTCCTCCTTAGATTTCCTCAACCTTGACAAGGTGAGAGATTTTCTTAATCATGCCTCTGACGACGGGAGTGTCGTTGAAGGTGTTGGAGCTACCGACTTTGTGAAGTCCGAGAGCTTCGCAATTCGCCTTTTGATTCTTGAGGCAAGAAATCGTGGATTTCACGAGAGTGACTTTGATTTGTTTGACTTCGGTGGTTTCAACTTTCTTTGCCATAATATCCTCCTTAGCCTTCCACGTCTACACCGCGAAGTTTTGCGATTTGTTCCGCGTTACGGAGATTGCAAAGACCTTCGAGGGTTGCTTTGGCGCAGTTGATGGGGTTGTTGGAGCCGAGGGATTTCGTTCTGATATCCTTGACGCCTGCCGCTTCGAGGACTGCACGCACCGCACCGCCTGCGATAACGCCGGTACCGGTTTCAGCGGGGAGAAGAAGAACTTGTCCGCGACCGAACTTGCCGGTGATTTGGTGAGGTATCGTGGTGTCTTTGAGGGACACTGCAACCATATTGCGTTTTGCAAGTTGAGTTGCTTTCTCGATTGCTTCGGGGACTTCGGCTGCTTTGCCCATGCCAAGACCGACTTTGCCTTGACCGTCGCCGACGACTACGAGTGCGCTGAAACGCATGTTACGTCCGCCTTTAACGACCTTGGTAACGCGGTTGACCGCTATGAGCTTGCTGTTAAGACCGTCGTCTTCTCTATTGTTTCTATCTTTTCTTCTATTATCGCGTTGTTCTGCCATAGTTAGCCCTCCTTAGAAAACGAGACCGGCTTCTCTTGCGCCGTCAGCGAGTGCTTGCACTCTGCCGGTGTAGAGGTATCCGCCTCTGTCGTAAACGACTTTGGTGATGCCGAGTTTCATAGCCTTTTCCGCGACTGCCTTGCCGACGACTTTTGCCGCTTCGACCTTGGTGAGAGAGGCGACTTGTGCCGCTATGTCTTTCTCAACGGTGGACGCTGCGCAAAGGGTGTGTCCGACTTGGTCGTCAATGATTTGGGCGTAAATATGGTTGGTGCTGCGATACACGGAGAGACGAGGACACTCTGCAGTGCCGGGTTTGATGTTCTTTCTGACTCTCTCGTGACGGATAATTCTATCCGCGTTCTTATCTTTCTTAACTATCATATTTCACCTCTTATTTACCGGCAGTCTTGCCTTCCTTGCGGATAACGACTTCGTCTTTATAGTGGAAGCCATAGCCGTGATAAGGTTCGACGGGTTTGATTGCCTTGATGGACGCCGCGGTTTGACCGACCTTTTGACGATCAATACCTTTCACAACGATTTCGAGGGGTGCCGCCATCTTGAAGGTTACGCCTTCGGGTGCGGTGAACTCTACGACGTGCGAGAAACCGATGTTCATCGTGAGTTTGTTATCAGTTGCGGTCACTTTGTAACCTACGCCGGATACGACGAGGGTTTTTTCAAAGCCTTTCGTGACGCCGGTCACCATGTTGTTGATGAGTGCGCGATAGAGGCCGTGAAGTGCGCGATGGTCTTTGTCATCACTGTGTCTTTCGACGAGGATGTGACCGTCTTGCACGGAAACCGTGATGCTGGAATCCACTTTTTGAGAAAGGGTTCCGAGGGGTCCTTTGACGGTAACCACGTTGTTGACGTTTTCAAAAGTGACGCCTTCAGGGATTGCAATGGGTGCTCTTCCGATACGAGACATAATATTACCTCCTACCAAATGTAAGCGAGCACTTCGCCGCCCACTTTTTGTTCCCTTGCTTCCTTGTCAGTCAAGATGCCCTTGTTCGTGGAAAGGATTGCGATACCCATACCGTTGAGAACTTTGGGGAGCTTGTCGACGCTTGCGTAAACGCGGAGGCCGGGGGTGGAAACTCTCTTGAGGCCGGTGATGACTTTGAGTCCCTTGATGGGGGAATACTTCAAGGTGATCACGATGTCGTTTTGGACTTCGTTTTCGACGATTTCAAAACTCTTTACGTAGCCTTCTTTGACGAGTATTTCTGCGATTGCCACCTTCATTTTGCTTGCGGGGATAGTCACCGTTTCATGTTTGGCGGTCAATGCATTTCTGATTCTTGTAAGCATATCTGCAATAGGATCTGTCATTGTATTCTGCCTCCTCTTACCAACTTGCTTTCTTTACGCCGGGAATTTGACCTTTGTAGGCAAGTTCACGGAAGCAAACTCTGCAAATGCCGTATTTTCTGAGAACCGCGTGGGGACGTCCGCAGATTTTGCAGCGGGTGTATTCTCTGGTCGAGAACTTCGCGGGTCTGGATTGTCTGATTTTTTGTGAAGTTTTAGCCATAAAAACTTATCCTCCTATTTGGCAAAGGGCATGCCCATAAGTCTGAGAAGCTCACGTGCTTCCTCGTCGGTCTTTGCGGTGGTGACGATGCAAATATCGAAACCGCGCACTTTCTCGATTTGGTCGTAAGAGATTTCAGGGAATATGAGTTGTTCTTTGACGCCCAGCGCGTAATTTCCTCTGCCGTCGAAGGACTTGGAGGACACTCCGCGGAAGTCACGCACTCTGGGGAGAGCGATGGAGATGAACTTGTCGAGGAAGTCATACATTCTCTCGTTGCGGAGAGTGACCTTCGCACCAACGTTCATACCTTCTCTCACTTTGAAGTTTGCGACACTCTTCTTTGCTTTGGTGATGACGGGTTTTTGTCCCGCGATTTGAGTGAGTTCTGCCACTGCAATTTGGAGAGATTTGCTGTTGTCTTTGCAATCACCGAGACCCATGTTGAGAACTATTTTCTCAAGACGGGGCACTTCGTTGATGTTTTTGTAGCCAAAACGTTTGACGAGAGCGGGAACGACTTCTTCTTTGTACGCCGTTCTCATTCTGTATCTTTCGGCACCGTTATCGGTTGCAGCTGCCTTAGCAACCTGATTCTTCTTGTCTGCCACAGTTTATACCTCCGAGGTTAGTCTTTCTTTTCGGCTTTTTTTGCCTTTGCTTTGGATGCCTTCTTTGCTGCCTTTTTGGCGGAAGACTTCTTTTCATCGAGGGACGCACCGCACTTTGCGCAGACGCGGACGGACTTCATTTCGCCCTTTGCGTTTGCTTCTTCGGTGTGACGGACGCGGACTACTTCACCACATGCGGGGCAAATGTGCATGACGTTGGATGCATCGATTGCGCCTTCTTGTTTGAGGATGCCGCCCTTGTCTTGTGCGTTTCTCGGTTTTTTGCTCTTGGAAACGATATTGATACCTTCAACGTACACTCTGTTTTCTTCGGGGAGAACTTTGAGGACTTTGCCGGCTTTGCCTTTATCTTTTCCTGCGATGACCATTACGTTGTCACCGGTTTTAACGTTCATTTTTGCCATTGTAAACCTCCTTAAAGCACTTCGGGTGCAAGAGAGATTATCTTCATATAGTCTTTGTCACGAAGTTCTCTCGCGATGGGCCCAAAGATACGGGTGCCTTGGGGTTGTTTTTGGTTGTCGATTATGACGGCTGCGTTGTCGTCGAATTTAATCGAACTTCCGTCTTGACGTTGGATTCCGAAGCTGGTGCGGACGATGACCGCTTTGACTACGTCGCCTTTTTTGACCTTGCCGCCGGGGATTGCGGATTTCACGGACGCAACGATGACGTCGCCGATGTTACCGCTTCTGCGGAAGGAACCGCCAAGAACTCTGATACACATTATTTCTTTTGCGCCGCTGTTGTCTGCGACTTTAAGTCTTGATTGTGGTTGTATCATAGTTGTGTCTCCTTATTTCGCCTTTTCGATTATCTCGACAAGACGCCAGCACTTATCCTTAGAAAGAGGACGAGTTTCTGCAACACGCACTTTGTCGCCAATACCACATTCGTTCTTTTCGTCGTGTGCTTTCAGCTTTTTGGTGCGGCTAACGATTTTCTTATAGAGAGGGTGTTTTACACGTTCGGTGATTGCAACGACGATGGTTTTGTCCATCTTATCGCTCACGACGATACCTACTCTTTCTTTTCTGAGATTTCTTTCTTCCATATTATCCTCCGCTATCAGTTGTTCGCGTCAGCGTTTTGCTTTGCGATTTCTCTTTGACGAATGACCGTCTTGATGCGGGCAATATCCTTTCTGGTTTCAACGAGAACCATGGGATTCGTCAACTGATTGGTGGCGTTTTTGAAACGAAGGAAAAACAGTTCGGACTTGAGTTCGTTGAGCTTGTTTTGCAATTCCTTATCAGTCATTTCATGTACTTGTTTCGCTTTCATTCTTCACCGCCTTCGGCCATGTCTGCCTTTGCCATAAACTTACACTTGACGGGAAGTTTGTGCGCTGCAAGACGAAGAGCCTCTTTTGCTATTGATTCGTCCACGCCTGCGATTTCGAACATCACACGGCCGGGCTTGACTACTGCTACCCAATATTCGGGAGAACCTTTACCGCTACCCATACGAGTTTCAGCGGGTTTCTTCGTTACGGGTTTGTGAGGGAAGATGTCCACCCAAACTTGTCCGCCACGACGAATGTATCTGGTCATTGCGACACGGGCTGCTTCTATTTGGTTTGAGGTAATCCAACCGGGTTCGGTTGCGATAAGGCCGTATTCGCCGTATGCGATGACGTTACCCTTATTTGCTTTACCTTTCATTCTACCACGGAATTGACGGCGTCTTTTGACGCGTTTAGGCATCAACATTATTTATCTCCTCCTTCCAAAGGATTTTTGCCAAGGACTTCGCCCTTGTAGATCCAGCACTTCACGCCGATTGCGCCGAAGGTGGTGTTTGCGGTTGCAGTGCCGTAATCGATGTCTGCACGGAGAGTTTGAAGAGGAATGGAACCTTCGTGATAGCTCTCGCTTCTTGCGATTTCTGCACCGTCAAGACGTCCGCTGACTTTGGTCTTGATACCCTTTGCGCCCGCTTTCATTGCTCTGGACATAGCTTGTTTCATACTTCTACGGAAGGATGCTCTTGCCTCGAGTTGTTTTGCGATTGCTTCTGCGACGAGTTGTGCGTCTGCATCGGGGTGTTTGACTTCCATGATGTTCACGCTGACTTTCTTGTCGCCGTTGACGAGGGATTTGACTTCTTCGGTGAGTGCCGCCGCACCTGCTCCGTCTTTACCGATGAGCACTGCGGGACGTGCGGTGTAAACGGATACAACCACTTTGTCCGCCGCTCTTTCGATATTGATCTTGGAAATTGCGGTGTCATAATATTTTTTCTTTACGAACTTACGGATTTTGTTGTCTTCAACAAGGTTGTCCGCAAAGTTTTTCTTGTCTGCATACCAAGTGGCTTCCCAGGGTCTGATAACGCCGGTGCGAAGTCCGTTCGGATTAACTTTTTGTCCCATTTTAGCCTCCTATTATGCTTGTTTGCTGTCGAGGATGACAGTGATATGACTTGTTCTCTTGTTGATGCGGAATGCTCTGCCTTGTGCTCTGGGCATGATGCGTTTGAGGGTGGGACCTTCATTTGCATAGCATTCTGCGACGTACAAGTCGTTTCTGGAAAGATTTTGGTTGTTTTCCGCGTTTGCCGCTGCGCTGTTGACGAGTTTGTAGAGAACTTCGCTTGCCGCTTTGGGAGTGTTTTCCAAAATCGCGATTGCTTCGTTTACGGGTTTGCCCTTGATGACGTCGAGTACGATACGGACTTTGAAGGGAGAAATTCTGACGAACTTCGCGGTCGCTCTGGGTCTGGTATCAGCATTGGCTTGACGCGCAAGTGCTTTTTGTTTAGAACGTGTTGCCATATTTCCTCCTATTTCTTACCGGTGGTTTTGTCGCCGGCGTGTCCTCTGAAAGTACGGGTGGGAGCGAACTCACCGAGTTTGCATCCGACCATATCTTCGGTAACGTACACGGGGGTGTGTTGTTTACCGTTGTGGACGGCGATGGTGTGGCCGACCATTTCGGGGAATATTGTGGACGAACGGGACCAGGTTTTCACGGTGTGTTTTTCACCTGCTGCGTTCATTTCATTGATTCTTTTCATAAGTCTTTCTTCTACGAAAGGACCTTTCTTGACGCTTCTACTCATTATTTCGGCCTCCTACTAGTTCACGCGCTTAATGATGAACTTGTTAGTGATGTTCTTCTTCTTTCTGGTCTTATAACCAAGAGTAGGCTTGCCCCAAGGAGTAACAGGAGAAGGCATACCGATCGGGGACTTGCCTTCGCCGCCGCCGTGAGGGTGATCGCAGGGGTTCATGACGACACCGCGGACGGTAGGTCTGACACCCATGTGACGAGTTTTACCCGCTTTGCCGACTCTGACGATTTCGTGATCGAGATTGCCGACCTGACCGATAGTCGCTCTGCACGCGATGGGGACGTAACGCATTTCACCGCTGGGCATACGAAGAGTTGCATATTTGCCTTCTTTTGCCATAAGTTGTGCGCTACCGCCTGCCGCTCTCGCGATTTGACCGCCCTTACCGGGTTGAAGTTCAATGTTGTGAACCATCGTACCGACGGGGATGTTTGCGAGTTTGAGTGCGTTGCCGACTTTGATGTCCGCGTCGTCTGCGCTGACGACTACGTCGCCGACGTTAAGTCCGAGAGGTGCGATGATGTAACGCTTTTCGCCGTCTGCGTAGAACAGAAGTGCGATGTTTGCGGAACGGTTGGGGTCGTATTGAATGGCTTTCACGGTTGCGGGGACGTTGTCCTTGTTGCGTTTGAAGTCAACGATACGATATTTGTTTCTATTGCCGCCGCCGATGTGACGTACGGTGATTCTGCCTTGTGCGTTTCTGCCGCCGGTGTGGTTCTTGGAAACCAACAAACTGCGTTCGGGAGTGGTAGAGGTAATTTCCTCATAGGCGGAAACCGTCATAAAACGACGCGCGGGAGACGTAGGTTTATATTTCTTAATAGCCATATTCTTTCTCCTTATGCCAAGCTCTCGAAGAATTCGATTGCCTTACTGTTCTCGGTGAGAGTAACGATTGCCTTTTTATAGCTTGCGGTTTTGCCTTCGTGGCGACCCATTCTCTTGAGTTTTCCGTCGTAGTTGCAGGTGTTCACTTTTGCGACTTTGACGCCGAAGATTTGTTCGACTGCATCTTTGATTTGGGTTTTGTTCGCCGTTTTTGCAACCTTGAAGGTGTATCTCTTCTCGGGAATGCCGTCAAAACTCTTTTCGGAAAGGACGGGCTCAATGATGATATCGTAAACTGTCATTTTGCTGCCTCCTCGATTTTTTGGATTGCGCTCTTGGTGATGACGACGTATTTGTTTGCTACGATCTCATACACGTTGAGTTGTCTGGATTCCGCGAGAGAAACGGTGGGGATGTTTCTGGTTGCGCGGACTGCGGATTCGTCATATTCTTCGACGACGAAAATCACGGAACCGTTGAGTTTGAGATTTTCAACCGTGTTTGCAACGAGTTTGGTTTTTGCTTCTTTCAAAGTGAACTCGTCGAGAACGATGACTTCGTTGTTGCGAACTTTTTCGGAGATTGCGCTGATGAATGCCGCTCTCTTCATGTTCTTGTTGATTTTTTGGGAGAAATCGCGAGGTTTCTTTGCGAATACAACGCCACCGCCTACATAGTTAGGAGCGACGATACTGCCTTGACGTGCGCGACCGGTGCCTTTTTGACGATAAGGTTTCGCTCCGCCCCCTCTGACCTCGGTACGAGTGAGTGCCGCGTGCGTGCCTTGACGTCTGTTGGCGAGTTGTGCCACGACGACTTGGTGGATAAGTGCTTGGTTGTATTCTGCGCCGAAGATAGCGTCGCTGACTTCGATTGTGCCTGCCTTCTTACCGGACATATTCAAAACATTCAGTTTCATATCTACCTCCGATTAACCTTTCACGGTTTGTTTGATGACGACGATACCGCCCTTCGCACCGGGGATTGCGCCCTTGATGAGAAGAAGGTTTCTCGCCTTGTCTACTCTGGCGATGGTGAGGTTTTGGATGGTAACCTTTTCATTACCCCATTGACCTGCCATATGTTTGTTCTTGAAAACTCTGGACGGAGAAGAACATGCGCCCATGGAACCTACGCTTCTGTGGATAGGACCGGTACCGTGAGTCATAGGTCCGATTCTATGTTGATTCCATCTCTTGATTACACCTGTGTAACCATGGCCCTTGCTTTGACCGGTAACGTCGACTTTGTCACCTTCTGCAAAAACGTCGCAAGTCAGTTCCTGACCCAACGTATAGTTGGAGCAGTCTGCGAAACGGAATTCGCGGAGATAACGTTTCGCCGCTACACCGGCTTTCTTGAAGTGACCGGCTTGGGGCTTGTTAACTCTGGTTTCTTTGACGGTGCCGAATCCGACTTGGATTGCGTTGTAGCCGTCGTTTTCTGTGGTTTTGATTTGAACCACGGGACAAGGACCTGCTTCAACGACGGTTACGGGAATAACTCTGCCTTCGCTGTCGAAGATTTGGCTCATGCCCAATTTCTTTCCGATGATTGCTTTATCCATGTAAAGTTCACCCTCCTAAATGATATTCCTTTTTAGAGTTTGATGGAAATATCAACGCCGGCGGGAAGGTCGAGTTTCATAAGAGAATCGACGGTCTTGCTGGTCGGGTTGAATATGTCGATCAAACGTTTGTGTGTTCTAAGTTCAAATTGCTCACGGCTGTCTTTGTACTTGTGAGTTGCACGAAGAATGGTCACGATTTCTTTCTCGGTGGGAAGAGGAATGGGACCAGAAACTTTCGTACCGGTCTTTTTCACAGACTCAACGATTTTCTCTGCGGAAACGTCGATGAGATTGTGGTCGTACGCTTTGAGCTTGATTCTAATTTTTTGTCCAGCCATTATTTAGCCTCCTAATTGTATAACACTTATCCGTGTGTGTCTTTATTTTTTAACCCGCCGAAAGTACGGCGGAAAACCATGCCCTTTCGGACACAGCGAGAGTAGAATAACCAATTTGACAAACTTTGTCAACTAAAATTTCACACAATTTTCACGAATTATTAAATATTGTAAAAAAATGTTACCTCTAAACTATATTTAGTATATATATAAAGGCGAAACCACTATTCTACCCCTGTAGTAAGTGCGTACTCACACCCGCTCATAGTGAGTGCGAAACCGCACAAAAAATTATTCGGGTGCGGGTGTCCCGCCGACCAAACACCAAAACGAGAGTTTTGCGAAATACGAATTGAGTTGCAGATCATGCACGAGTTGTAGCAAAAAATTTTCGTGCGATAGAAGTTGCGTTGCAAGCACCGTCAAAACAATTTTTGCCAAAAATTGCCGACATTGACGTAGTATAATCAACCGCCGACGGCTACGACGCGTAAGAAACTATTTTACGCATTTCCCGTCCACTGCGGATTGATAAATTACCCAATAACCTTTGCCGTCCGGGTTTTGCACGTCGACAGGGAGCCAAACTGCGACGTCTGCAATTTCTTCAGGCGCAGGGGAAAAATGCGAGACGGGTATTCCGTAGCAGATATAAGCAACTGCGGTTTGATCGTAGACGAGTCCGACGACGTAGTAATCGTCATCGGAAGAAATCTTCACCCACTTACTGTTCGGGACGAGGTCGTTTAGGTCTTTTTCGGGAGGATAGCAAATGAATATCTCATCAAGTTGCGGTTTGACTGCAAGATAAAAATTCGTGCCGTCGTAGTGCAGATAGTCATTGAGTGCAAAAGCTTTTTCGCCGTTGACGTCAACCCTGCTCACCTTTTCAAAGGCCTTGCCGTCGTCCGTTTTGACGTCGCTTTCTTCATGCGTTTCTTCAATTGTTTCAACCCTGTTTTCAACTTGCATTTCACCCGTTTCGGCAACTTCGATTTCGTCGTTTTTTGACAAAGCGTTTATCTCCTCATCTCTCTCATCTTGCGAAATTTCTTCGTCAACTTTTTCGCTCGTTTTGCACTCTGATTGAGTCAAAATCTCGTCTTGCTTTTCTTCCGTTTCCTTTTCGGTCGCAAGCAATTTTTCTAAAGAAGAAATGCGCCTTTCCACAACTGCCACGGACGGCGTTTTCAAGGTGCTTCCAATATATAAATCATCGCCCGTTTTGTACGCACACGAAAACCCGCCTTTTGGCGCAAACCGCACTTTATATGTCGTTTTGTCGTTGTAAACTTCGGTTTTTGTGATCTCATCGTTCATCAAATATAGTGTTCCGCCACCCTTTTTGAGAGCGAATTTCACGTCGATTATGAGAGTGTTTTTCTCGTCGTTTAAGGGGTTGATTTTGAGTGCTAACGCGTCCCCTTTCTTCCCTGTCAAGACAACCGTATAACGTTTATTTTCCATATAAAAACCTCGCACGATATACTATGCGAGGTTGTCTGATTTTATGAGAATTTGCTATGCCGTTGCCTGCCCTGTTTCGTCAAAATTGTTTGGACAAAGCGACAAAATCGTCAAGTGATAAAACCTCTCCCCTTACCCTTTCGTCAAAGCCTGCCGACTTGACTTTTTCAGTCGCTTCCGCCTTGGAAATTCCAAAGGTTGCGGACAGGTTGTTGACTAGAGTTTTTCTGCGCATGGCAAACGCACTGCGCACGAGTTTATGTACGAGCGTTTTGTTTTCACCCTCGAGCTTTCCGTCGTCAATATCTATGCGCACCACCGCACTGTCCACGTTGGGCGCAGGGTAAAACATATTACGATTGACCTTTCTCGTGACCGTCGCACTACCACGCATAAGCACGGCAAGAGTGATTGCGGAATAGTCCGCCGTGTTGGGTTTTGCGACGAGCCTATCCCCCACTTCTTCTTGCACCATAACCGTCAGAGAGCGGACGGGCAAATCACTTTCGAGAAAGCGCATTATGAGCGGAGTCGTGATATAGTACGGCAAATTTGCAACGACCTTAAATGCTCTTCCGCCTATGAAATTCATAAATTCGTCGTCCCTCATCTTGAGGACGTCGCGGAAAATCACTTCGACGTTTTCGAGTCCCTGCAATGATAACGCAAGAACGGGTTCGAGATTTTTATCCACCTCGAAAGAATAGACTTTTTCCGCCTTCTCCGCAATCTGCCTTGTGAGAGTGCCCGCGCCCGTGCCGATTTCGACGACAATATCTCCGTCATCGATCAGACTGTCCGCGACAATCCCTTTCAAGAGATTGGTGTCGGATATGAAGTTTTGTCCGAGCCCCTTGTTGAAACGGAATCCGCTTGCTTGCAAAAGGTCTTTGAGTTTCATTTCCATAATTTACCGTTTTTTATACGGATAAGATTTTTCTTTCCGCACAACATATTATCGTACCAAGGACAAACAACCGAAGTACAAAAGAAGAAAAGGGAACGACAAATCTCACGAGTCGTTCCTTTTTCTTATTCTCTGATAGTTTCTCTGACTCTGTATTTTGCGCCGATGGACTCGGTGAGTTTGCGACACGCTTCGATTTCTTCTTCGCCGATGAAGTCAACGACGGAGAGAGTCGTATCGATTCCTTCCGCAACGCAACCTTTTGCAAATTCGACCATAGCATAGAATGCGTCTTCACCGAACTTGCTTCTGCAAATCTCTTGATAGAGTTCGGGGTTGCTTGCGTTCAAGGATATGGACACGCAGTCGATATAAGGTGCGATGAGCTTGGGCACGTCGTTGCGTTTGTTGATGAGGTTTGCCTGTCCGTTCGTGTTGATTCTCGTTTTCAGCCCGAGACGCTTGAGATAAGGACCAACTTGCGAAAGGACAGGAAGAGCGCACGTAGGCTCGCCGTATCCGCAAAAGACTATTTCGTCGTACTTCTTCAAGTTATATAAGGACAAGTTTTCTTTTATATCCTCGAAGTTAGGCTCTCTCGTCAACCACAAATCGTCGTTGCCGACACCCCGTTTTATGTTTCTAACGCAAAACTCACAAGCGTTCGAGCACTTGTTCGTAAGGTTGATATAAAGGCTGTTGCCAAATTCATACACAAAGTTCTTCATAGCAAAATCAATGTTTTATCAATGCGTTTTGATACGCTTAAATAGCGTTTTCGCATTTTTCGTCGTTTGTTCGACAAGTTCCGTTCTATCCGCACACAGTACTTCCGCCGCCTTGTCCGCCACAAGATTGACAAGTTTCGGATAGTTAGTTTTCCCCCTGAAAGGAACGGGCGTCATATACGGCGCATCCGTTTCAAACAGCAGCCTGTCCCGTGGGACGACCGATAGAGATTCAAGATTATGCACTGCGTTTTTGAAGGTTATCGCTCCGCCAAAAGAGAAATATGCGTCATAGTGCGAAAACACTTTGACCATTTCCGCAGAGCCAGAATAGCAATGCAACAACACACCGTTTGAGAGTTTCGATTTGTTGTCTTCAAGGATTTTCCTTGCGTCTTCATATGCCTCTCTCACGTGCAATATCACGGGAAGAGACAAACTGTCCGCAAGTTCGATTTGTTCTGCAAACACCCGCCTTTGAATATCGCGCGGGGATAAGTCGTAGTGGTAGTCGAGTCCGATTTCCCCGATTGCGACCGTCTTTTCGCTCTTGCACTCGTCCGCAAACAAGTCATACATATCGCTCGTTGCAAGACGGCTATCGTGGGGGTGCATTCCGACCGCACAATAAACGTCGTCATAGGCAAGAGAGAGTTTATATCCTTCAACCGACGACGGCTCGTCGTAACCGACGGTGATAACCGACTCTATGCCGTCCCCTTTCAAATTCGATATTATTTCGTCGACTTCAGGAGCCAGTCTTTCATCGGTCAAATGGCAGTGTGTGTCGATGAGCATACTATCTGACGGTTGCGCCCGACGGCACTTTCTTTTCGGGAGATACCAGCACGACTTGGTCGTCCGTGCAAGCGCAAAGGAGCATACCCTGACTTTCGATTCCGCAGAGTTTTGCGGGTTTCAAGTTGCTGACTACGACGACTTGTTTGCCGAGCATTTCTTCGGGAGTGTAGTATTGTGCGATACCGCTGACGATAGTGCGGGTTTCCTCCCCTATTTTCACGGAGAATTTGAGAAGTTTTTTTGCTTTTTGGACTTTTTCCGCCTCGACGATTTCCCCAACTCTCAACTGCACTTTTGCAAAGTCTTCGATACCGATTTCGGAAATTTCGACGACGTTTTCGGGTTTCTTCTCTTCCTTGGGTTTTCTTGCATCGTACATTGCCTGAACCTTTTCGTTGACTTCTTTTGCGTCAAATCTATGGAAAAGGATTTCGGGGGTTTCGGTGACTTTAGTCCCATTCGGGAGAAGTCCGAAAGTGTCGAGCGTATCGAACTTGCGTGCGGATGCGTTAAATTCCGCATAGACCTTTTTCGCAGTTTCGGGAATGAAGCATTCGAGCATACTCGTACCCATGAGAATAGTTTCTGCAAGGTTGTAAAGCACTGTTGCCAGTCTATCTTGTTTGGTTTCGTCCTTTGCGAGCGCCCAAGGCATAGTTTCATCAACGTACTTATTTGCTCTGCGGAACACGCCGATGATTTCGGAGAGTGCATCTGCGACCTTATATTCGTCCACTTTCGCACAAACTTTCTTGTATGCGGAAGTTGCGACTTCTTTGAGTTCGTCGTCGACGGGTTCGCTAACGTTCTTGTTTTCAAGGACTCCCCCGAAATACTTGTTCGCCATTGCGAGCGTGCGATTGACGAGATTGCCGAATACGTTTGCAAGTTCACCGTTCACGGTGTCCGTCACCATATCCCAACCGATGAGTCCGTCGTTTTCTTGTGGCATTTGCGCAAGAAGGAAGTATCTCACCGCGTCCACGCCGTAGATAGACACAAGGTCGTCTGCGTAGATGACGTTGCCTTTGCTCTTCGACATTTTTCCGCCGTCCTGCAAAAGCCAAGGATGACCGAAAACTTGTTTGGGAAGCGGTTCACCGAGTGCCATAAGGAAGATAGGCCAATAGATCGTGTGGAAACGCACGATATCTTTGCCGATGACGTGCACGTCCGCGGGCCAATACTTACCGTAAAGCTCACCGTGGTTGCCGTCCGCATCGTAGCCAAGACCGGTGATATAGTTGGTGAGTGCATCAAGCCATACGTAGACGACGTGTTTGTCGTCAAAACTGACGGGGATACCCCATTTGAAAGAGGTACGCGACACGCACAAATCTTGAAGACCGGGTTTCAAGAAGTTGTTTACCATTTCGTTCTTTCTTGACACGGGAACGATAAAA
Organism: uncultured Bacteroidaceae bacterium; assembly: GCA_964637515.1. GTDB lineage: Bacteria > Bacillota > Clostridia > Christensenellales > CAG-917 > RGIG4097. The sequence goes on from CAZWUI010000001.1 coordinate 47,163, forward strand.
TCAGGGTGTTCATCGTAATATTTGAGCAGTTTATCTGCATATTTGGACATTTTGAAGAAGTACGCTTCTTCTTCCGCTACGTGAACTTCGCGACCGCAGTCGGGGCATTTGCCGTTCACGAGTTGGCTTTCGGTCAGGAAGGATTCGCAGGGAGTGCAGTACCAACCCTTGTATGAGCCTTTGTATATATCGCCTTGGTCGTAAAGACGTTTGAAGATTTTTTGGACTTGCTTTTCGTGGTCCGTATCGGTGGTGCGGATGAATTTGTCGTAAGAGATATTCATCATATCCCATATGGATTTGATTTCTCCTGCGACTCCGTCGACGAATTGTTTGGGAGTGGTGTCTGCCGCCGCCGCTTTCAACTCAATTTTTTCACCGTGCTCGTCGGTGCCCGTTTGAAAGCGCACGTCGTAACCTTGCGCACGTTTGAAGCGTGCAAGAAAATCGGTCAAAACGATTTCATACACGTTGCCGATATGGGGTTTGCCCGAAGTGTAGGCTATTGCGGTTGTAACGTAATATTTTTCCATATTCACCTCTCGAAAGACGAATGAGTCTTTCACGTAATAGTATATAGATTATACAACTTATAAAGGGTTTTGTAAACAAAAAGCGCATTATCCCGCTCTATAGGACGTAAAATATGGCGTGAATACCGCATTTTCTTTGATAGCAATAGTATCTCTCGTCGCACTAATCGTCATATCCCCCGAAAAAGCGTTTCCGACGATGATAGACGGAGTGCAGGGCGCAGTGCAACTCGTGATAAAACTCACCGCAGTATACGCAGTGTGGTTGTCCGTCTTGAAAATGGCGGAAAAATCCGGACTCGACAAAAAATTATCCGGCATGCTCCGACCTATTGTCAAAAGAATATTCAAGGGTGAGAGCGAGAGCGCATACGAGCGCATCTCCGTAAACCTTGCATCTAACGTGCTTGGTATGGGCGGTGCGGCTACCCCCGCAGGAATGGACGCTATGGCACTCATGCAGGACGGCAGTGAATACGCAACAGACAATATGATTATGCTTCTCATCATCAATGCGACTAGCATACAACTAATACCCGCGACCGTGGTTGCACTGCGCGCAGCGGCAGGGAGCGAAACCGCCGGGGATATAATTCTGCCAACTCTCATATCATCGTCAATCGCAACGGTCGTCGGAATGATACTATGCAAAGTATTCCAAAAGAAAAAATGAGCGCATACCTTCTCCCCGTGCTTATCCTACTCGTCGTCGCATATTGCCTTGTCAAGCGGATAAAAATCTACGACTGTTTTCTGGACGGCGCAAAAGAAAGTCTATCTCTTGTGGGGACCATATTCCCCTATATCGCAACCGTATTCATCGCAATAGAGTTATTCAAGGCAAGCGGACTGTCTGCAATGGTTGCAAACCTTCTCAAAACACCACTATCCTATCTCGGCATACCGTCCGAAGTCGCGGAGTTGCTACTTCTCGTTCCAATCAGCGGAAACGGCACGACCGCACTTTTGGAGCGCATCGTAAACGACTACGGAGCAGATAGTTATATCTCTCGATGTGCATCCGTCATAGCGGGCGGAACTGAAACAATATTCTACATATCGGCAGTTTATCTGTCAAAAACGAAAGCTAAACACTTGAAACGTGCAATTCCCATTTCGTTATTCTGCACTCTACTCGGCGCAGTCGTGGGGTGTGCGCTTTGCAGAATTATGTGAAAAAACAAAAATCATAAGTGGTTGAAAGTGGCAAAAATAAGCGGATATAAACTCACAAAATCAACCGACAAAAACAACAAAACAAAGGGGAAAAACAAGACGGACGGACAACACAAGGCAACGAAACATGCCAATGCAAAAGCACAAAAAAACGACGGCAACGCTCATTATGCCGTCGTTTTTTCGATTGATTAAGTTGATGACTCCGTGAGAGAAAACGAAAATCACTCGTTGATTATGGTCAAGAATTTTGCCTCTTTTCCGCCCATTGCAAGTTGCGCATGTGGCAATTCGGGATTGAAGTAAAGACTGTCCCCCGCTCTCAAGAAGTAGTCGTTATCTCCGACGATAACTCTCAATTCACCTTCGAGAACGTAGTTGAATTCCTGTCCGCCGTGCGCGACGAGTTCAGGCGTGTCCGACGGGGAAATCGTGACTAGCATGGGATTCATCGTCTTTTGTTTGAAGTCCCACGCAAGGGATGAAAAGGAATAACCTTCATATCTCTTCACGGACATTCCGTTGCCGTCGTAGACGACCTGCGCCGTGTTTGTGGACGGCATCTTGCCCGTCATAACGTAGGCGGGCTCGGTGTCGAGAACGGACGCAAAACGGTAGATTACGTTGATCGGTGCTTCCAACTCACCGCTCTCGTAAGATATATATTCTTTCTCGTCTATGCCGAGTTTGTCCGCCATTTCGGCGGTGGAATAGTCAGAGAAAGTGCGCAATTCGACAAGTCGTTTTGCGACTTCGTTGTTTACGCTCATCGTAGCCTCCGATTATTTGCCGATAGTTTCGTTGAGGTCCTTCAAGAGTTTGTCGATATCAACGCCGTGCACGACTGCGATGTCACCTACGGTTTCTTGATGCGCGAATGCGCAACCAAGACAGTGAAGTCCTGCGTCTTGAAGAATTTTTGCGACCATTTCGGGATTGCCGATTTGGATTGCGTCGATGATGAGAGTGTCCTTTGTGATTTGCATATTTACCTCCGTTAGCCTATATAGCCTAAATAAAATAGTATTGCCGTGATTATTCCTGCGAGTGCGCACAGTCCAAGCAAAACTGCACTACACACGCGCGGGACGGACTTGGGGTATTTGCCCGTCGATTTACCCGTCCTACCATTGACGATGAAGCGGTAGTTTTTGTCCTTATACTTGTAACCGCACACCCAGAGCGGAAGGAGTGTATGATTGAATGCAACCGTCGGATATTCGGTGTCGACGTGCAATTCGCCGACGACGTCGTAGGTGTACTTTGCGAGAATTTCGGAGCGGATTTTTTTGTCCATTTGGGATTTGGCAACCCCGAAACAGTCCTCTATATCCGTGTCGTATCTCTCTGCATAGAATCCCGCAAGGTATTCCGCCTGATACCCTTCCGAATTTTCGGTATCGTAGGGAAGAATTGCATTGAGTTCTTTTTGTTCGAGCAGTTTGCTTGCCTCGACAAGCACGTCCGAGAAAAAGCGCGTATGCGTACCGCTGATACTAAACCATCTGATACGCCTTTCCCGTCTTGTTTCCTTGCCGACCTTGACGGTCACGTAGTAGTATTCCCCAAGTCGACCGTGATAATGACTGATAGTGTCCGACGAAAACGAGAAAGACGGAAAATACGTACCGCTGAAATTATCCGCTTTGAAGTCCTTTTTGATTTTCGACGGAGCAAATAACTTCTTTTTTATCCAATGCTTGCCCGCCTCAAACGCCTCTTTCTTCGAGTATGCAACGGGAAGAATGGCATCGGGGCGCAGTCCGTGGATATTTTCGCGTTTTACGATATTGGTTGCGTTGCAAAAGGGGCATTTTGTGGTCGTTGCGAAGTTTTCGACGACGACTTCTCCCCCGCAATTCGGGCATTTATACACGTCGCGCACGTCCACTACGTCGCAGAGATTCTTCTCTTTGTAGTAGTTGCGCTTGCCGACGGACAGTTTATTTATGCGTTTGACAGATTCGCAATACGGGCAATAGAGTGCCGCCCTTTCGGGAGAATACACCATATCCGCACCGCAACCGTCGCATTTTACAACGCTAACACCTGACATATCACTTTATTTTCGCACCGCAGTTGGGGCAGAATTTCGTACCTGCTTTGACACTTGCGCTGCATTTAGGGCAAGTTGCAACGAGCGATTGACCGCATTCCGTGCAGAATTTGGAGCCGTCTTTGACGCTCGCACCGCATTTAGGACAACTAATCGTGCCGGCGACGCTCACTTTTTCGCCGCATTCGGGGCAGAATTTTGCCTTTGCGGATATTTCTTTTCCGCATTTTGCGCACTTGATTTTGCTTTCGGCGGGTTTTGAAATCTCGTCGATGTTCGCTGCAAATCCTGCGCCTACCCTTGCGCCTGCGCCAAGTCCTACGCCCATAGCGGCAAACGAACCGCCTGCGCCGGGATTTTTCGCTGCATCGCGCATTGCTCCGACGGATTCGTATTGTGCGTATTCGGACATTTTGTCCCCAAACACACCCAGAGTCGTGCGTTTGTCCATTGCCTGTTCGACTGCTTCGGGCAGTTTCAAATTCTTGATGATGATTTCATCAACCGCAAGACCGAGTTTTCCGAACTTCTCACACGCTTTGTCGCGCGCCGTATCGCCAAGTTCACGATAGTTTGCGGCAAGTTCAAGCGCGGGAATTTCGCATTCTCCCATGAGGTCGGTGATTTCCATCAACACGATGCTCTTGAGATAACTCGTGATTTCGTAGGTCGTGCATGCCTTGACAGTGCCAAAACACTCTTTCATGAAAATTTCGGGGTTGCACACGTGGAAGGAATATTCGCCGTGGCCCGAAATTCTGACCATGCCGAAGTCCTTATCTCTCATCATAATGGGATTGGCGGTGCCCCACTTCAAACCCACGAATTGTTTGAGATTGACGAAGTATATATCGCATTTGCGTGGCATTTCAAAGTCGTATTTCCACGATGCGATTTTGGACAATATGGGAAGGTTTTTGGTTTCAAGGTCCCATCTGCCCGCAGTGAAAACGTCCGCAATTTGCCCTTCGTGAACAAAGATAGCCGCTTGCGACTCTCTGACGATAAGTTGAGAGCCTTGCATAATCTCGTAGCGGTCGGGACACTCGAATTTATAGACCATATCGTTGCTGCCTGCGTCCGTCCATTCTACGACTTTGAGCAAATTTTTTCTGATGAATCCCATAGCATCCTCCAAATTATTTTCTAAATTCTATTATATCATTCCTATTCGATTATTTCAAGAGAGTTGCCTACAATTTTACGGACACCAACAACATAAGTATGGGTATGGTCACGATTGAGAACAACGTGGACAACAAAATCGAATTAGCGGCGGTTTTTTGATCCGCACCGTAAAGTTCCGCAAGGTTCAAGTTGACGGATGCGGACGGCATTCCGCAAAGTATGACGAGAGTCGCAAAAAGCAACGGATCGAGATCAAACGGATATAGCACCGCAAACACGAGAATGGGGAAAATCAAAGTCTTTATGAGAGTGGATACGTAGATTTTCCAATCCGTGAACAATTCGTGCATAGGCGCAACCGCAAAACGCATGCCGAGCACTATCATACAAAGGGGCGTCGTCATGTTCGCAAGATAGCCTATGACTGTGACCACGACGTCGGGAAGATCTCCGAGCGTAACCCCCGAAAAATAGAGCGGAAGCGCAACGAAAAGCGTGAGTACGGGCGGATTGACGAACGCCTTTTTCAAGGACATGTATTTCTTGTTGCCCGTCAGGACGTACGAACCGACCGACCAACACATGACGTTCATCGTCACGATCATGATTGCGGAATAAATCACCGCTTCGGGATGGTCGGGGAAAAGAAATTGCAGGATCGGAACGCCGAAAAAGCCTACATTGCCAAAGGTGGACACGCACACCATAACGCGATATGCCCTACCCCTTCTCGTATTTACGATTTGGAGTTTGAGACCTTCGTCGTTGGTGAACGCACTGCCGTCGAGAAAGCCTTCTTCTTGCAGGTGTTCGGTGATTTCGGGTTCGTCGAATTTCTTTTTGAGAACGAGCCAAAGCACGCCGAAAATCAATCCCTGTGCGATGATCGAAAAGCCAAAAACTATGCCGATATTGACGAGCATATCCCGTGAATATTGCACTTTCAAGAATGATTGCAGGGATAGAAAAGGTTGACTGACGTACAAAAGGACGGCGGAGAAAAACGCCATAGCGGTCGGCTTGACAAGTTTGACTTTCATCAAAATGAAGCCCGGAATTGCCATTGCGACAAGAAGTAATACGTTTATAGCCGTGGTTGCAAAATTCATATCCGCCGCCGAAAATTAGTTTGATTATAAGTTAGTGGAGACGCTTTCGCGTCTCCACTTGCTTATTGAGTTGTTTTTCATCGACCGTTGACGGTGATGACGTAAGGATTGTTGCTATTCACAGTGCCGTTGCCGTAGACCGCTTGTCCGTTCGGGATTTCTTGTCCGACGCTGACGACGTTGATCGTGCTTCCGCCGACGGAGATAGAGCCCTTAGTTGCGGTTGCTATCGTGGTGTCGAGCACTCTGGACGCAGAGTCGACGGGTGTGCCGACGCATGCATACAGATAGTAGACGACCTTTCTTCCGCTAGGAGTGGAAAGCGCGTAGGTGCCCGTATCGGATGCGAACATTACGGAGTGGTGCGTGAGATATGCGCCGGTGATGTCGTAGACGACTGCGGTACCGTACCAGACGACAGGCACTCCGCCGATCTTGGTGTTGAGAGCGGTTCCGGTATAGCTAGGTGCAGTGGTAACGGTCGTACCGGACACGGTGAACGGAATCGTGATACGTTCACCGGTGCCGAGTTGGATAGTTGCGTTCTTCGCAGTGCTCATACCGCTCTTGAGAAGGTCTGCCGTGAGTGAGAAGCCACCGGGCATGGAGACCATTACGTAAGTGAACACTTTGCTATTCTTGGATCCGTTCGCGTGAGATGCCCAACCGGTGCCTTCGGTGGTGGTAGTCCAGCTCGTTACCTTGCCGTTGGTGACGACGGGGTTGGAAATCGTGAAGGTCACCTTGTACGCTTGAGGAATGCTGTAGCTTGCAGTGTTGTTCGCAGAGATCGTGTAGTTGCTTGCAACGGAGTTCGTCACGGTTGCGGTGTAAGGCGCCGCACTGTAACGTGCACTCGTGATAGTTGCGCTTGCGACACGTTCTTCATCGAGTTTGAACACGGTGGTCAACGCATTTGCGTACATTCTCTGGACGAGGAACGGAATCTCAAATTCTTGAGCGGTTCCGTCAGGTCCGGTGAGTTCTGCGATGAGGTAGATGATACCGCCTTCGTAGGTGGGATTGAACTTGCTGAAGTTCCATTCGAGAGAATATCCGTCCGCTGCGCCGAAGGTCTTGGTTTCGGTTGCAGTCGTGCCGTCGCCCTTGGTCACGTTGACGGTGAGGGTTTCGGGGAGTTTGACGTCCTTGGAGAGATATTCATAGGGGTTGATGTAGGTTTGCGTACCGCTGGTGACGTAGAAACCGGTGTTGCCGGTCAAAGTGGTGTTGCCTGCCGCAAGACTCGTGACCTTTCTGGGATTGATGACGAGGTGTGCGACCACGACTTGATCTTTGACTCCGTCGCCCTTGACGGTTGCTCTGATGACGAAGGTGCCGCCTTCATAGGAGACCTTGCTTGCGCCGAAGTTCCAAGTGACTTCTTTATTGACGGAGGTGCCGGTTTCGGTGACGACGGTCATGGATTGCGGGAAGTACTTGTAGCCGACGAGTTCGTATTTTTGTCCGTCGTATTGAACGAGTTCTTCAGCGGAGAGTTCGACGTACTTGCCGTTTTCGAGCTTGTACGTGCCGTTTGCGCTTGCGGAGAAGATTTGTTCAAAGACGTCGGGCGTGGTGTACGGATCGAAGGTGAATTCGTAGACGCCGTCGGAGTTCTTCGCTGCATGAGATGCATCTGCACCTGCGACGAAGTCGCTGTTTGCGATATTGACGGTGCTAATGGTCGCATCGTTGACTTCGATAGGCACACGGACTGTTGCGGTTGCATTGTTTGCAACGCCTTCGACTATGGTGACGGGACTGGTCACGATTGCTTCGACGTAGGACGTTCCGCCGACCACGCTGACAACGGTATCGGAAGTATCCCACGTTGCGTTCAAGGTTTGACGTACGGTGAACATGAAGACGTAGGTGTTTTCCTTATCCGAGATGACGGTGGTGTTGAGAGCGGTATACGTTCTGCCCTTCACGTTGTATTGATAGTAGTAAGGAGTACCGATACGATTGCCGTTTGCGGTTGCGACTTCGCCGTTTGCGGACACGGTGCCGTTGCCAAGGAGTTTGTAGAGATACTTGGAGCTGTCGCCGAGCCACTTGACAGACGCGTATTCACCGTCTTCATATTCTTTGACGGAGATAAACTTGCCGTCGGGATAGAAGGTGAAGGTGTCTGCGTAGTTTGCGGTGTTGTATGCGCTTGCCGCGTCGGTATTTTCGGTGTAGACCTCGAATCCGGTATAGTTAAGGTCGCCGGTCGAGAGTTTGGAGGATGCGACGTCGCTGTTGAATCTGGTGACGTCGGTCTTCTTGATGGTGACTTTGACCTTGAGAGCGGACTTGCCGTTGAGATAAATCTCAAACTCTTTCGCTTCGGTGGGATACACGTGGAGGATGACGTCGTTGGAGACGTTTTCGGTCACGTCGATCTTGCCGAAGAATTGAGTGAAGCCCTCGGTTTCGAGATAGTAGCGTCTGACTTCGCCGGTGCCGTCGAAGGTGACGTCAAGGTACTTGGGCAACGAAGGATTGCCGAAGGAGTATGCGTTGTAGAAGACGACTTCTTCGGGGAGATTGGTATCGTTGTCGTAGACGACGTCGATGACGTTGCCGAGATTTGCGTCCTTGCTGCCGTAGGTCACGGAGTGCGAAGAGTAAGAGCTCTTGCTGTTTTCGGATTGTTTTTCAAATCCGTCGAAGACGAATTCCGCCTTTTCTGCCGCTCTGGTGAGAACCATCAAAGGCATGGTGACGTATTGCGTTGCGCCCTTGGAGTAGCGGACTCCGACGTAATCTTCGATACCTTCGATAGACACGTAGCGAGGATTGTCGATATCGTCGTCGGTGAGGTCTGCAATGCCGTAGGTGCCGTTTGCGTCTTCATAGTAGTAAGTGAACGCTACCTTGTAGTTTGCGTTGAAGTAGCCCTTGCTCGAAATGATGCTATCGTCGGGCCATTCGGGTACGAGGTTGAAGTTCGTGCTACCGTCTTTGAGGGTTACGCCGAGGGTGAGCGGGAGATTGAGACCGCCTTCTCTGAACGTATCGTTGTAGAACGGGTCGATGGTGATCGAGCGATATGCAGGATCGGTGACCTTCTTGATAGTTCTGTCAAGGACATGTGCGGTGATCTGTTTGACTTCGCTACCGCCGGGATAGGTGAGAGTGACGTCAAGTGCAATGTCCTTGCCGAAGTATGCCGCCGTGTTGGTGAAGAAGTCTGCGGGCAACTCGTAGGTTGCGACTGCGGATGCAGTGCCGCCGCCCACGGTGTTGACGGTGACGGTGCTACCGGATGCGAACATGGTGTTGTCCACGCCGAACGGATCGATATTGACGTCGCCTTCGATTGCGATGCTATCGATTGCCACGCCTTCGACGGTGAGAGTGAGTGCGATAGTGGTGATTCTATCTTGTCCTCTCATGAGATCGACGTTGACGGTGCCGTCTTCGTTGAGACCGCTCGTGATATTGCCGTCCTTGTCATAGGTGACGTTCCAGACGAGGCCGACGGTCATTCTTCTATTCGATGATTCTTCGGATCCGATGACTGCGGTTGCAGTGGTGGGCAAGCCGTTGAAGAAGTTATCCGCAGAGAGCGTGTAACCGTTGATGATTGCGTTGACGCCTTCTTCGATTTCGATGACATAGTTCGTGTAGACGGTGAACGTCTTGGTGATTCTTGCAAGGTCGGAGCCGACGTATGCGATACGAGTGAAGCTACCCGCACTGATTTCTTCGTCGGTAGGTCTTGCATAGTTGTTCCACACGACAGGGATATTTTCGTCGATGGCGCCGCCTTCGAACGTCACTGTTGCGGAGTTGAAGTTGCCGAGCATCCAATCGGAGAACACCGAGTAGTAGTTGTTGTTTTCGGTGAAGCCGTTGATTGTTGCACTTCTGACGTTTGCCGCAAGGTCGTCAACAGAACCGCTGTCGCCGACGAGATAGATCTTGACTCTGAACGCATCTCTATTCGGATAGACGAAGTCTTCCTTGTTGTAGAGAGTGAAGGAGCGGTAGACGTACTTGCCGTTTTCGTCCGAACGATAGACCATATTGCCTTCGCCGTCGTCGATGAAGTCATCTGCGATCATACCGGGAGCGCTGTAGTCGATCCATGCGATTGCGCCGACTGCGGACACTTCGTTGATGCCGAGGTTATTGTTGAGAGTTGCGTAGGTAGGCAACGACCAACCCTTCTTGACGTTGTATTCGAAGGAATGCGAAGTGAGTTCGCCGTTCATGAATCTGACGTCGGTTGCGGTGGTTTGACCGCCGAAGAAGCGGAGAGTACCGCCGTTTGCGTTGTTGAGATCGAGTGCGATGCTAGACACGCTCATCGAAGGCACGTTGAGAGTGGTTTCGATGGTTTGATTGCCGACCGAGAAGGAAACCTTTCTGACACTGCCCTGTGCGGTGAACGCGAGTGCGCCGATATTCCATGCGTTGACGAACACGATTTCTTCATATTCGACACCGCCGATGGTGTAGGTGACGAGGACGGAAGTACCGTTTCTGTAATCGCCCCATTCGCCGACCTTGAAGTATGCGGACGGATCGGACACGTAGACGTAAGGCATGACGTTGTATTCGACGCCGCTTGCGCTATCGATATATTGCGCGGCGTAGCTGCTTGCAACGTACTTGGACTTGTCTGCGAGAACGGATTCGTCGATGGTGTTGATGAGACCGCTACCGTAAATATCCTTACCGCCTTGGATTGCTCCGTCGTAGAAGAACTTGTAGGAAGTGATCTTCTTGACGGGGACGGAGAGTTTCAAGCGGATGGTTTGAGAAACGCTTTCGCCGTTTTCGTCGACGTAGTTGCCGATGACGTTGCCTTCTGCATCCTTGCAAACTGCTTCGACGGTTGCGTAGATAGTGCCACCGCTATAGATATTGTCGATAGATCTTGTGTAAGTCGAGTTGGAGAAGTACTTGACGGTGCTCCAATCGGGATACATAGTCTTTGCAGTCGTACCGCGTTCGCTGAACTGGACGTTCAAGGATTCGTAAGCGGAGACTTCGTACCATTCGGGGTTGAATACGTCTGCGACGTCCACTTTGACAAGAGTTTGAACTGCGGTCATAGAGGACATATTGATCTTGACGTAGGTGGTTTGCAAACCGCTGACGGAGTTGCCGAAGGTGAACTTGCCGTAGAGGTCTTTACCGCTGTAACCCGCGAAGGAGTATTCGTTGGACTGTACGTCGGTTGCTTTGACAAACGTATCGCCGTTCTTGTAGTAAGGTGCGTCGAGGCTCAAGACGTCGCCGATCGTGACGTTGGTCGCCTTGTCGATACCCTTGAAGTTGACTTTGAAGGTATTGCCGAAGGATTCCGCGGTGATTTCGTCGTTTGCATAGACGTCGAAGGTGAGTTCGTTTTCGAGACCTTCGAATTCTCTGCCTGCGATATAGATACGGACGGGCACTGCTTGTGCGATATAGCCTGCGGATGCGAAGTTGCTTGAAGTGGAACCGCTACCCACGAAACCGTAAGTCGGGTTGCCTTCTTCGTCGTATCCAGTGACGTACTTAAATTCGTTACCGCCGACGTAAGCAGTGACGGTGACGTCGATACCCTTGTAGTAGTCGTAGCCGGTGATTTCGCCGTCTTCTCCGACAACTGCGAGTTCTTTGAGTCTTGCTTCGAGAGCGGAGAGATCCCACTTGACCGAGAAGTCTTTGAAGCTAGACGAACTGCTGCCCGCGGTGTACTTACCGCTGACGGTGGTGAAGCCCTTGACGTACTCTGCGATGCTGTAGTGGTTGCTTGCATTCAAGAAGGATGCGAGACCGAATGCGTCGAGAGTGGTCATGCTCTTGGTGGTGTGGCCGTTATCTCCGCGAGTGAAGAGAGTGAGCGAACCGATTTCGTTGCCTGCAAGAGCAATGGACACGGTGTCTTTGATTTCGCTCGAGAAGCCCCATTGATAAGTGAATCCGAGATCAATCGTACCGGTGGACCAGTTGTACTTGAAGTCGTCGGTGTTCCACTTGATCCAACCTGCGGGGAACGCCTTGCCGGAAGGCAACTTGGTGTAATCGAGTTTGGCGTATTGAGTGTCAACACCTGCGGTGGTTACGGTTTCGGTTTGGACCTTGTAGTAGGTGACCGAGCCGTCAGTCTTTGCGACTCCACTGACCTTGGCGTATCTGTCGCCGTCCTTGGTGAAGAGCGGCCATACGCTTTCGGGGCCGTTAAATGCGGTGATATCCTCTGCGGTTGCATTGACGTAGGTCACGCCTGCGATATATGCAGGAATGAGCTTGTAGATGTTGCCGTCGCTGTTGGTGATTGCTTCGCCTGCGGAGTTGTTGCCGAGCGTAACCTTGTTGCCGTTCTTGTAAGAGATTGCGTAGAGTATATCTCCGTTCTTATCGGTGAGAGGCACGCCGAAGGTCAAGTTGCCGTTGACGAAACTGAGTCTTGCAAGGTCGGGCAGGTCGACGTTCTGCTTGTTCTTGGAATTGGTCATATCAATTGCAAGAGTCTTCGCAGAGTAACTGTTGCCGCTCTTGACGTAACCCTTGATTTCGGTGAGTGCGTACGCGGAAGTCACGTAGACGGGGATTGCGTAGACGACGACGTTGAGTGCGTAGCCGTAGACGTAACCTGCAAGGTATCTTCCGTCGCTTTCGAGAGTTGCTGCGGCGAAGTCAACCGAGCTTGCGTCCCAAGTGATGAACGTACCGCCCATATAGTCTTTGTCGCTCATATCGGTGACGCCTGCTGCAGAAGTAAATCCGTTGAGCGTCCAAGTGACGTCTGCTTTTTGCGGGAAGTAGTTCTTATTCTCGAGATAGGTTTCATTGAGAATGATACTCTTTCCGCCCGCCGTACCTTCTCTGGTCGCAGGATCGGTGATGACGATTTCGGTGGGTGCTTCCACTTCGCCGTCCATGAGTGTTGCGTTTTCGCCTTCGAGGAAGCCGAGCATTGCAGTATTAATGGACGAGTTGCTATGTGACAACGGGGTTATTCTGAGTGCGAGATAATCCCATCCGTCGGGACCGCCGTTTTCTCCTTCTTCTCCGACTTTGCCCAATGCGCCGTTATTCTCCGTGACCGTTCCGGTATACGTGTAGGTTTGGCCGGTGGAGATGCCCGACGTATTTCTTGCATAGGTCTTAACCGTTGCACCCGGATTGACCTTTTCTGCGTTGACGTAGAGTTCGATTGCTTGGATGCCTCTGTACATCGTCTTATCGTTGCCAAGTGCGTAGTCGCCGTTCTTCGGCGCAAGGTCGATATAGATGTTCGCGGTAGGATCGCATGAGAAGCTGTTTGCGAAAGGCAACGGCAAGATACCGGCGATAAGGTGACCGAGGTTTTCGAGCGTATCCGCCGCAACGGAGCCTGCCAAGGAGTTGATGTCGATACCGCCGGCGAGCGCAGGAAGCATATCTTTGATCAAATATTGATAGATATACACAGGAATACTACGCACGTAAGGTTCGAGCAAGTCAACTCTTTCTTTCGTGGTCTTTTTGCCGTCGAGTTCTCGGAACAAATTGTAGATTATGTTCTTGCCGTTTCCGCCCAAGGTGTAATCACCGATACCTTGTCCTCTTCCTTTGTTCAAGCCGAGTTTGTTGATATCTGCAAAGTATCTGGTGTTGTTTGCGTTTGCGTTGACGTCTGCCGCGAAGAGTCCGAGCAAGATGACGTTGATCATGATCATCAATTCGTTGAATGCATCTTTGCCGAAGGTTATCTTCAAGGAGATATAACGCGTGTCGTCGGATGCGGACGAATCGAGCGCTTTCATTCCGCTATAGTACGGAATATATCCGTTGCTGTTGAAGAGATTGACTTCGAGTTTCTTGATGAGACCGGTCAAATCCGCGGAGTACGAGTAATTGCTGTAGTCGACGTCGGACGACGTTGCTTCGTTTGCAGGATATGCGTAAGTGCCGTTGTCGCCGTCTTCGTGACTCGTCAAATTGATCATCGAACCGTAGGGGTTGAGAGTTGCATCCGCAGTTCCTGCGATTGCGATACCGCCGACGGTGTCGTTGATGAGGTCGTTCAACAAGCCGGAGGACAAGTCGACGTCTTTGATGAAGATATTGAAGTTGTTGATTGCAACGCCTGCGTTAAGGTTCGTGCCACTGCCTGCGTGTTTCCACGGGTGGTTGACGAGCAAGCTTGCATAGAGTTTGAACGGGTTGTTACCGCCGCCCCACGTCTTGACTTGTCTGGAGAGTGCAAGTTCTGCGTGAGTGGTGTTGTAGTAGGACATGACTTTGGTTTCACTGCTTAACCAAGAAACGCTACTGCTCCAACCGGTGTCTGCCATCCAAACCTTTCTGTCGATATCAATCTTGAGTGCAGGATTGATGTTGTCGAGCAAGTTGTTGATGAGTGCGGAAGTGCCTGCCGTACCCGAGTAGGTCAAACCTGCGTAGCCGTATTCGACTTCGCCGATCTTGTCTTGGACGTTGATCTTGTTCTTGCCGATTTCGATGCTGAGATCTTTGATTTCGAGAGCGAGCATCGTGCCTACGCTATCGAGAACTGCGGTTACGCCGAGTTTTTCGATACCGGTGCGGAAGTCGTACAAGAATTCAACGGATGCGGACTGCAACGGCATTGCGTTGAGATCGATTCCGCTACCCGACAAGTCGAGTCCGAGAATGCCGAGGAGTGCGCTGATGAAGTTCATGTCGATATTGAGAGCAAGACGACCTTCTTCAACGTCGATATTGAGAGCGAGTTTGCTGTTTACGCCCGCACTGCTCGTCGCTTCGGTGGACAAGGAATCGGAGGATGCGCCCGCAGCGTTGTATTCATAGTTCTCTGCGTATTTTTGTTTTGCGCCGAGAATGCCTGCAAAGCCTTGGAACTTGATCTTGCCGAGACCGAGACCGCTTGCGTCGATATAGAGTGCATCGTTGATTGCGGTGCCGACCATTTCGGTGGTGAGTTCGTAGATATTGCCTGCTTTCTGGAGTCTGGACGAACCGAGATAGTAGACAGACAAGAATTTCTCACTCATCAATTCACCAATGGTAATGTCGAGTGCTATATCACTATAAAGGATACCCGAGATACCGTACATGAGAATTGCGCCGAGATTGATATCCGCCGAGAGTGCGATGTCGATCGTGAGCGGACGTTTCGGGAAGTTGAGTTGAATGTCCGCCATTGTGAACTTGTACGCACCGTTCTTATCTTTTTGATAAGTGCCGTCCTCAAGTTTCGTGTAACGAGTTCCTTCGAAGCCCGATTCCGCTTCGGTGAACGTGCCGAGCAACGACGTACCTTCAAGGAGTCCGCCAAGGAGGTCGATAACCCATGCGATGAAGGAGTTTTCATAGCCTGTTTCGCCCTTCTTCAAGCCTGCGGAAGTGATGGTCATGCTGATGGTGGTGCTCAAGCTAATTGTGGACAGACCGATTTCGCCGGTTTCAACGTTGTACGCTTCTGCATAAGGAATGTAGTACGCGCCGTTCAAGCTTTGTTCGTAGTGTTCTTCTACGTACATATATGCGCCGTTTTCTGCGGTGTCGTAAGTGCCGTCCGCGCGTCTGGTGTAACGTTGTCCATCGTATTCGTCGTCGGTAATTTCAACGTATCCGCCTGCGACCTTGTTGTATCTCTTTGCAGATTGCCAAGTTTCGTCCGCTTCGGTGACTGCGTTGTATTCTTTGAACAGATTGTCAACGGCGTAGCCCTTCGTGATATGGCGGTCGAGTCCGAGTTCGACGACGTCAAGGGATGCGTAGAAGCCTTCACTGAACTTCGCGGACAAGCTGAACACGAAATCTCTGCTATCAGAATGATAGTAGGTCGTGGTTGCCGAGAGAGTGTCGCCGTTATATACGGTGTAAGTGTCGCCGTTCTTCACGTAGACGGTGCCTGCGAACTTGCCTTGGTTGAACAGAGCAATATCGTTTGCACTCATTTCGATGAAGGTGTTGGGCACGTAGCCGTAGCTTTCGATGAGAATGTCGCCGAGGTTCGGGACAAGGTCTTTGAGTTCTTTACCTTGACGTTCGTAGATCTTGTTTGCGACTGCGTTGATGACTGCCATGGACAAGCCGATCGAGAAGTATTGCGGGTGGATCAACGCTTCGAGATATGCGTAGTCGTGGAGATCCATTCCGCCTGCGGTTTCGGAGTTTGCCGCAAGTGCGTCGCTTGCATCCGCACTGCCCGCTTCGGTCGTGCCGAGTACGCTACCGAGTGCGCCTTCGATGAGTTCACTGAGTCCGAGTCCGCTCAAGTACAACTTCGCACTTTCGCCGAGCAAGTGGCTTGCATCGATGTAGACGTTGTCGCCGTAGAGATATGCTGCAAGGATAGGTTCGGTGTTGAGGATTCCGTTGTCGTCGTATTGCAAGATTTCGAGCATGACTTGCATTGCACTGAAATCGGTGAAGTCAAGGAATGCACTGAGATTGATACGTGCAGACGGATAATCCTTGTTGCCGAGGTTGTTGGTTATGTTGATATTGAGGTCGGATCCGGAGAGATCGCTTTCGGGATTGATGAGTCCGAGAACGAGGTCAAGGATTTCGCCGAGTTCAACGACGTTGTTGGAGCCGTCGGCAAGTTTCGCACCGCCGTAGTAGGACAGGTCGATACCGATGCTCAAATTCAACGAAGATTTCTTGATGTCCGCATAGTCGGTGACCGCCATACCGTCTTCGTCAAGGTAGGTATGCGTGCCGTCCGCGTTCATTCTGACGTGGTCTTTTCCGACGTTCATCGTTTCTTGGTTTGCCCAGAGTCCGAGACCGTGGAGTTTGATTTGGAGTGCGAGATCGCCGATTGCGATATAGTCGCCCGCCGTCGTAACGTTGTAAGTGTTCGTCGTGGTTGCGTTGAACGGGCTTGCGCCGAGTCTGTTGTAGGTTGCAATCAACGTGTACTTCGTCGTGCCGTCGGTGACGATTGCGCCGTTTGCGTTGAGTTTTTCGTATGCGCTATCCGATTCGGTGATGACCATGTACGCGCCCATACCGTATGCGTTGACCGCGAAGGTATTGTTGCTCGTCGCAGAATCGAACACCTTGGTGAACTTGTATTCACCGTTTTCGTCGATACCCGTGAAGTTGTAGCGGTCGCCCGTCCAAGAGGACACCCAATCACCTTCGGTGAAGTCACCGTGTGCGGGAGTTGCCGCCGCACCGTATGCGTAGTTTGCAAGTGCGTATTCTTCGGTTTCAAGAAGTACGTATTGTCCGCTTTCGGATACGCTGTAAGTGCCGTCCGAATTCTTTTGATAGGTTGCGCCCGTCCAGTTGATTGCGTGCGTGTCTCTCAAATCGTCAAGAGTTACCCACGATTCCATGCCTGCAACGAAGCCAAGGTTGATGAGGATGCTGGGTGCGCCACCGCCAAGGTCTAAAACAAGACCGCTGGTGTTAATATCGGTGGTTTGCGTGAGTTTGGGCAGATAATCGGTGACGTCCGCAAGGTCTGCGACGAGCATACCGACGAGGTCGCCGATAAGGCTATCGTTAAGACCGATTGCGACGATGTCGTTCGCGACGAGAATTTGTCCGATGATCATACCGATGATATTCCAGACGCTTTCGCCCACGAGGTCGCCGATAAGTCCCATATTTGCTTCGTCCGCACTTGCCTTTGCCGCACTTGCTTCAAACGCCGCACTATCAGAGCCAAGGAGTCCGCCGAGATCGAGTCCTTCGAGTTTGAGTTTGCCGAAGAAGTCGCCCATGCCGACGATGTCGTTCATATCTTCGAGGTTGAGATAGAGATTGAGTTTTCCGCCGACGATTTGCGCCCAGAGTTCGGCGATTGCGGTGTTAAATTCGCCCGCTGCGTCCGAGCCGTGGAAGTTGGTGTCGTATTCAATTCTGATATACGCTTCAAGGCCGTTGAGTGCATCCATGAGAGATCCGCCGTTGACAATGTAGTTGACAAGGTTTTGGATGTTCAGACGTGCTTTGATGTCGATGCCTGCGCCGATCGTGCTTTCGAATGCGTTGTTTCTCCAGCTCATTGACGCGAGAATAAATTCAAAGTAATCGTACAGGTCGGTCGAGATGAACTTGGTCATCTGTTCGGTCCAGTTGATGACGTCGCTGAGTTTGAGAGAGAGATCGAGAGAGAGATCGATTTCCGCACTTTCAAGGTCGCCAAGGAGAGATTCGATATCAAGGTCCGCTCCGCCGAGCAAGTCGCCGAGATTGAGGGACATAATTCTCGAATAGTTGGTGAAGTCGGAGGTGGGTTTGTAGTATACTCCGCCCTCTTCAACTTTCACGCTGACGCCGTCGACGAGTGCGAGATCGTCGATTTCTGCGAATTGTCCTGCGACTCCGCTACCAACGTACTTGTAGAGTGCGCCCTTGACGGAGCTATCCCAAACGTTGCCGTCTTCGTCGTAGAGTTTTTCGTCAAGCACGCGCACGAACTTGGTTTCGCAACGCTTGAATACCCACACGCCGTTTGCGACTGCATTGTTGAATGCCGCTTCGTTTGCGTAGACGGTGGTTGCTTTGACGTAGTACTTGTCGTCGACTTTGACAACGTCGATACCGTTTGCGGACTTCGCATTGCCCACTTTGATATATGCGTCCGCAAATGCGGTGCTATCGTCGCGGGTGAAGTTTGCATAGTAGAATGCGTAGTTATCTGCGATATCGGGATCGGTGTCGTAGGAGTTTTGATAGGTGGTATTGCGCTCGTTGAAGCTTTCAACCGTACCGAAGTCGATAACAGAGCTATCTTCGGTGCCGTTGAAGAGTTGAAGCTTGATGAGCAAGTCAAGCACGCCCTTCGTGCCGTCTTCGTTGAAGAGTGCGAGATCGATACCGATCGAGTACGGGCTGAGCTTGAAGTCAAGACCGACGGTGAAGTTCGGGAGAATATCTTCATCGAGGTCGAGTCCGAGCAATCCGAGGAGCAAGTTCACGAATCCCTTTGTAACCTTGAGAGCAAGAGTACGAGTGTAGAGATTGACGAATATGCCGGAGATTTCGGGGTTTGCGTATGCGTTGACGAGTCTGTCGCCATCTGCAGATGCGAGTGCATCGCTTGACGCACCGAGAGAAATGGAGCCGTCAAGGAGTCCTGCGACGAGTTCTTCAACAGAATATTGACTGAGATCAACGGAAAGTTTCGCGCCTTCGCCAAGGAGCCATTCAAGGTCGAGATTGAGTCCTGCAACGCCGGTGTCTTCATCGCGGTTGTAGTACAAGCCGAGCATATGAGTGAGAGTGCCGTCTGCGCCTGCCGCCGCATCGTTTTCTCTGCGCCATGCGTCGATTGCAAGGTCAATGTCGAAGATGTTCATCTTGATTTCGGGCAAGAAGTCGAGTCTGAACGACAAACCGATCTTGATCTCGAAGAGAACTTCGCCACTGAAACTTTCAAGGACTTGGAGTGCGATTCCGTCAAGGTCGCCAAGGAGTCCGCCAAGGACTTCGGCAACGTTGGTTTCAACGCCGGTGGAATAGAGCACGTAGTCGTTTGCGCTGAGGCCATCCCCTGCTGCGAGTTGCTTGTAGCCGCCTTGATACATGGTGTATCTGTGTTCGGGTGCAACGTAGACTTCGGATGCGCTGTTATTGAGGTCTGCGAGAGTGTAGCTGCCGCCGGTTGCGTTGAGAATGTCGAGATATTCGTTCACCGATACGTAATCGTAGTAACCCGTGGTGTAGATTCCGCCGCGGATGGTGAGCGAGATGTAGAACATATCGTCGGTGTCGACGTAGGAGATAGCCTTGCTACCGTCGTAGAGGGACATGCTCGTGACGGCTTCCTTGGTTGCGACGAAGTCGTTCGTCCAATCGTTGGAATCGAAGTTATCTGCGAGATAATCCGCAAGTTTGACGTAGGTTCTGTTCCATTCGTCGTAGACGTAGTAGTTGATTTGTTCTGCGGTGTAGCGAGGCATGCTTGCAAGTTCCGCACCTGCGCTTGCATAGAGAACGAATACTTCGTTTGCGTAATCCCAAACGTATTCGCCCGTGCCGTCGACTTGGACGGTTTCATATGCGTTGCTTGCCTTTTCGATGATATTCTTGCCGGTTGCGCGGACGAAGAGATCCGCATCGGTGAGTTCACCGACACCGTATTTCTCACGATTGTCCGCGGTATTTCTCACGTAGACGTCACGATACTTCTCTCTCTTGTAGAGAGTGTCGGATTCGAGCTTGATACGAGGAGAATATCCGAGTTCGGTGATTTCGAGTTGCAGATAGAAGTTGTAGCCTTCTTCCACACTGCGACCGAAGCTCGTGCCTGCGGTGAAGTCGATCATTTGACCGTTTGCATAGTCAACGGTGGTGAAGTAATCCTTGACGTTCGTATACTTGCCGTCTGCGTACACGTACAAGTCTTCGGCGAGAATAGGATAGTATTCGCCGTGGTAGTACATATAACGGACGTTGTCGAGATAGTTGTCATAGACGTCTACACCGTGGTCTTGCGAGCCGTTGGGCATACCTTCGATCCATTGATCGGAAGTGTTCACATCACCGATGAAGGTGTAGAGATAATCGTCGACCTTGAAGTATTTTGCGCCTTCGGGAGCCGCTTCGCCGTATGCGGTTTCATACTCTGCGGGAGTGATGTATTCTTGCTCTCTTGCACCGAATTCGGGGAATCCGATATTGATGCCGAGTTCATATTCCCACAGATAGAGCATGACGGACAAGAAGGGTTTTCTGACGCCTTCTTCCTTCGCGGAAACGAGCATTTCGTTGTATGCGATTTGTTCAAATACGTAGTAGACTTCGACGGGTGAATCCGCGGTCGCTCTTTCGTATTGACCGTCGCCGACGTGATAGTATACATCGGTTGCGGAAGTTGCGTCTTTTCTGAGATAGTACTTGTAATCGCCGGTGGTCAGGTCTTTTTCAGCACTGGACTTCTCGAAAGGAGTCGCCTTGGTGAGAAGTTGATAATAATCCGAACCGCTGTTGACAATCTTGATATACGCTTCGTAAGTTGCGAGCGTGTAGTAGAACTTCGTGCCTGCGGTCACTTGTGCTTCGTAGTCTGCGATTTCCGCTTCGGTGAGTCTGTCTGCCATTTCGGACTTGAGATAGTAGACGGTCTTGCCTGCGCTTTCGACTGCGAAGTAAGTGCCGGTTGCATTGTTCTTCTCATAGCTGAAACGGAAGTCGGATTGTCTTCTTTCCGCCTCGGTCGTATCGGCGTGTTCTTTGTAGAGATACGTCGAACGGTCGGTGTTGATTTGGACGTAAGGTTGCTTTTCGAAGTTGTAGTTGAATTGCAAGCTGTCTTCACCGAGCAAGAGCTTGAGAAGTGCGTTGATATAGTCCGCTTGCACGATTGCACGGACATAGGTGTTGGTGATTCTGATACCCCAAACGAATGCGGTAACGTATGCCGCGATGTCGTCGCTCAAGAGCGGGAGTTCCGCAGTTGCGGTTGCGGTGCTGCCTGCCGCGAGTGCATCGGATTCGCTTTCTCCGCCGAAGACACCGGGAAGGAGATTGCTTGCGATGTCACGGAGGGAGTAGGAATTGATGTACACGCTCGGGATCGAGAAGTAGCTCAAATCGAGATACAGACCGCCTTTGACGCGTTTGTAGGTGCCGTAGTTGTTTTGATAGAAGTAAGAGGAGTCGTAACTGTATCTCTTGTTGCCGTAGAGCATCAAGTCGGTGTTTGCGGTTACGAGTTTGTATTCGCCATCCGCGGAGTCATAGTAATAGTCACCGCTCTTCGCAACGAAGTAGTGGCTATATCTTTCTTCGGGTGCGATATATTCGTCGCTTGCGGGGTTGGTTTCAGATGCCGTGAGTTTTTCAAATTCACCGCCGATCATGTAGATACCAAGGAGAGTACGGGTTTCACTCTTCGCGATAGAAGAGTCGTGCTCTTGTTTATCCATTGCGGTGGAATTCAAGATAGCGGACACGTTGATGAAACTGAGCAAGTCGCCGATATTGAGTTGTTCACTGCCGAATGCGTTGATGATGACGTTGAACAGGTCGATGATGGAGATATCTTCGTCAAGGTCGCTGAAGTCAACGTTGACGTCGAATTGACGGAAGTAGTTGACGAGTGCCGCAAACTTGATTTCGACGTTAAGGATGAGTTCCATCTTTCTGTCGAGGTCACCGTTCATATCCGAAACGGCGGAGATTTGTGCTTTGAGAGAGTCGGGATCGACGTCGGGGAAGAGCATTTCAAGCACTTCGCTCAAGTCGATATCCGCATCCTTCTTGAAGGAAGTCGTGATGTCAATGACTTCGGTGAGAGTGATACGGTCGAGTTCGGTGATTTCTTCATATTCGGAGAGTTCTTCCGCCGAGAGAGTGTAGTCGTGTTCGGTGGTGAAATCAAGGGATACGTTGCGGACGCCGACGAGCAAACTGAGTTCTGCATCGTAGCCGTTGCCGTTTGCGGCGTAGCCCGCTTGACGACGATAGACTACGGAGCCTTCTTCTCTGCCGCCTTCATAGTCGTTTCTGGCGTATCTTCTTTCTTGAGAAACGGTTTCGTTGGGTGCGAGTTCGCGATAAGAACCGTCGTCGAGACGATAGAAGTTGCCGTCGTTATTTTGAGTGAAGTAGTAGTCGCCTTCGATCTTGTTCGCTTCGTCCTTGACAACGGGAGTTACACCGTCTGCAAGTGCGACGTAGCGGTCGCCTTCGATGGAAACGGTTGCGCCGATTTCGACGTTCAAACCGTCGTTGATATCAAGGTTGACGTCTGCGCCAAAGATCAAATCATCAGGGATATAATCGCTGAGATCAAGGCCCTCGATGAGCATTTCGATGATCGTGCGGAGGAATCTGTTTGCGATGCTGACAGAGAGTGCGCGTCTGTTGATGAGCAACAACACGTCAACGTTGTTTGCATTGACTTCCGCCGCTGCGAATGCGTCGCTAGAAGAATCGCCTTCGGGGAGTTCGGTGTCTGCGTAAGCATTGTCGAAGATACCGCCGAGATATTGTTCGATGAGTCCCGAAACTATGGTCGAAGTGATGCTGAGTTTGGGCATGCCGAGGAACGGAATGTCAATGTAGAAGACGTTCTGCACGTAGTATGCGGCAAGCCAAATGTTCTCTGCGCCGGTTTCAGAGATGTTGATGAGTTCGAGTTTGATCTCGGAGTTGAGAAGCTCGGAGAAGTCGAGCATGATGCCCACGTCGAGACGGAAGTGTGCGGAAGAGTAACCCTTCGCGGTGGAAGGAATGTCAATCTTGACGCCTTCGAGGTTGCCGAGCACTTGTGCGAAGATCATTCCGAAGTCGATTTCACCTTCGGTGATACCGAATTCGAGTTCAAGCGAGAGATTGAGAGATACGGTTGCCTCATAGAAAGGTGCGAGTGCGACGTATTCTTTGCCGTCTCTGCTCTTTTCTTCAAGTATGTAAGAAGGCATGAGAGAATCGCTTGCACCGAATCCGATGTCAAGACCGTTCAGTTTGAGACCGATATCAATTGCGTTTGCGGTGATATTGAGCCCGATACCGAATTGATTGAGCTTGGTGAAGTAGTCAGGTTGTCTGTAGAAGGTGCCTTCCTTGTCTTGCACGTAGCCGAAGTATCTGTCTGCGAAGGTGTCAACTTTGGTATATCCACCTGCGTAGATATAGTAACTTTCGCTAATATCGTAGCCGTTTTGAGCGATTTCGAGCGCATCTACGGGTTCAAAGTTGATGCCGTTTCTGACGTACACGGTGTAACGCTCGGTGTCGAAATGTTCCGCTTTTGCTTGGAGAGAGTATCTCTTGCCGTCGTAGCTTTCGCCTGCGCCGATGAGTACGTATGCGTCGCCGACTTTCTTGTAGGTGCCTGCGTCGTCAAGGACGTATTCGGTTTCGGTGAGAGAAACGATGGTTGCGTATCTGCCGTGAGTCTTATTCTCTTTCCAGACGATTTCGTCGTAGTAGGAATATCTCTCGCTGGTGGGCATGATGAGAATGTAGCTGTCGTTGGTCGTGCCGCCGCTGACGTAGGTGCTGTGCTTGTAGTAAGCAGTATCCCAAACGTCTTCGGGAGTGGTGTCGTCGGCTTTTGCGAAGGTAACGTCATATCTCGTTGCACCTGCGGGGATTTCCGCATCGGTTTCTGCGAAGATATAGTAACTTCTGCTATTCTCTGCCTTACCGTTGAGATTGATACTTTCGATATAATATCTGCCCTCTGCGTTTTCGGTTGCGGACACTACGTAGTAGGCGTCGCCGTCGTTCACGTCTTTGATGGACGCTGCGGTATCCTTTGCGAAGTCAACGTATGCGTACTTGCCGGTTTCAAAGTCGAGAGAAACTTCGAGTTTGTTGAAGATTTCGTCAAGAGAACCAAGATCGGGAAGAAGTGCGCCGACAAGGAGGGAGATGATGGATTTGGTGATGACGATTTGAGTTGCGACGTCGGAAAGAATGAGTTCGATGATTGCAGTTCTTTCCACCGTGTAATCGCCTGCCACGGGATTTTCGCCTGCAGGATCAATACCTTCGTCGGTTGCCGCAAGTGCTTCGCCTTGTCCCGCTGCGTTGGTGCTGTCTCCGCCGAGAAGTTCGAGGAGCATATCAACGAAGTTGGGAATATAGGAGTAACCGTCCGTAACGTTGAAGAGTTCTACGCCGTTAAGGTACAAGTTGCCGTTGTAGAGATAGATACCGCCTTTGACGTTGTAATTTCCGTTTGCGTCGACGGTGACGTTGCCTTCGTTGTCGGTGTCAAGAATTTCGAGTGCGACTTCGAGAGTGGTCAAATCACTGTTTGCAAGGAATGCGTTCATATCTCCGCCGATAAGGGAGGATACGTCAAGGGAGTTGAGATCGAGTTTCACGCCGACTCTGACTGCGACTCCGTCGTGGAATGCAGAACCCGTCTTTGCATTGATGACCATATCTCTGATGTAGTTTTCGACAAGACCGCCGAGTTCGAGAGTGTCGATATCGTTGCTGTCGAAATACAAGCTGAGATTGAGTCCGAGATAGATGTTTTGAGTGCCTGCGTTTTCACCCGAAGCAGTGCCGTTGATCATGGACATAATGTTTTCGACGTAGTCGGTTATGTCGATGAAGTCGGATTTTTCGAGTTCGGACAAAGGTCTGGTGTAATCGGTGTCCGCAAGGGTAATATCAAAGCCTACGCCGAGTTTGAGTGCGACGTTGATACCCGTGAGAGTGCTGAGTCTGATGCCCAAGGAAAGTTTGTCGTCAAGGTCCGCATCCTTCCAAGTGAGGAAGAGTCCGCTTTCCGTGTCGTCAAGGTTGAGCATGCCGAGGTCGATGTTTTGTCCGGTGATTGCGCTGACGAGTCCGGTGATGAATGTGGAGTTGACGAGAATATCAAGGCTATCCCAGTTGTCATACCAATATTCGCCGTTTCTGTAGACGGTGGAGCATCTGAAGATGATGCGTTTGATGATCATATTGATATAGTCGAGAATGCCGAGTTCGCCGTCTGCCGCCGCAACCGCTGCACTTGAGCTACCGCCGCCGATAAGGTCGATAATGAAGTCGAGTCCGAGAGTGAGTCTGGGTCCGCCGAGTTCGCCGAGATCAACGTAGAGTTGACCGTCCATGAGATAGATACCGATCATGACTTCGTTCTTCTCACCCTTGTTCATGACGAGTTGTACGCCGACTTCGAGTGCGGAGAGTATGGTGTCGAGATCGAAGTTGAAGTCATCGAATTGTGCGTCCAAAATGGAGTCGAATCCGAGTTTTTCAAGGTCGATTGCGCCGAAGATCTTGACAACGATATCGTCGTCGAGCGGGTCGTTCAGATAGATGTTCAGACCAAGTCTTTCAAGGAGTGCACTGACAATATTCTTGAGAGTGCCTTCTTCGAGTCCGCTGATTGCGTTCTTGATTGCGTCAAGGCTCAAGATTGCGTCGATGAGATCACCGAGTTCGATAGGATCTTTTATGTACAATCCGTTCGGATCTTGCACGTATCTGCCGTCCGAAGTACGCTTGGAGTAGCGTTCGTCATCGGGATAGAGGCTTGCCGCTTCTTCGTCTACGAGAGTGAAGGTCGGGTTCAAGCTATATTCGAGCACGAGTTCAAGGGAGAAGGACACGATCTTGCTGTCGCGATACTTGTTGAAACGATTTTCTGCCGCTTCACCGGTGTATCTGTAATAGGTGGTGCCTTCTACGTAAGTGCCTTCTTCGTTGAGTGCATACGCGCCATCCTTATAAATATACGCGTGCGCGGGATCGAGATAGTTTGCATTGCCTTCGACTTTTTCGTCGTCGGTGAGCACTCTGTAGTTGCCCGAGTGTTGAGGTTGTTTCAGTGCGTTTTCGATGGTCGCGCTGACGGATGCAAACTCTTTGCCTGCGGTTACGCAAGGTTGTTTGACGTAAACACCGAGATTGAGGAGGGTGCTTGCGATTTCGATTGCAACTTGACTGTTTTCAAAGTCAATGCCTGCACTGAGTTCAAGACCGAGATCGGGCAAGCGGTCAAGAGATTCGCCGATATTGCCGGTCGTGCCTTCTGCGGACACGAGATCAACGATGAACGCAATGAGAGTGAGTATGACTTTTTGGCTGATGACCAAAGAGATGTTTTCGTTTGCGATGCCAAGGACGATTTCGAGTGCGTCTGCCGCGCTAACCGCTCTGCCCTCTTCTTCCGCCGCCATTGCTTCGGATCCGGAAGTTTCTTCACCGAGCAGATTTCTGATCATACCGACAAGATATTCGAGAAGGAACGTATCTTCGATGAGTACGTCTTCGTCGGACAAGATGCCCATATCGATCATGATGGTGCTTTCAAAGAGATAGATACCGAGAATGTTTTCGCCTTTGATAAGATTTCTGAGTTCGAGAACGATTTCGGTTTCGATCGGGTTTTCAAGATTGAGATTTGCACCGAGATAGAGTTCCGCGTCAAGGACGATGTCCTTTTCGATTTCGATACCCGCAGAGAGCAGGAAGTCTGCGATGAATGCGGACACGAGATCGTTGACGGGGAGTTCTTTGTTGGGTTGATCTTGAGTGTCGAGCAATTCGAGCTTGAGTTCAAGAGCAAGTTCAAGTGCGATAACGTCAAAGTTATCCTTGCTGATATATTCGTCGGGGTTGATTGCGTAGTATTTGCTCACGACGGAGTTTGCATCGGAGAAACCAATGCTGAGTCCGCTGAGAGTGAGTCCTACGTTGAAGGGATCAATGCCGACTGCAAGGTCGAGTTTGTAAGGATTGAATCCGATACGGATATAGCTTTCGGCCGCATTGAGTGCGATGAAGTTCGTCGCAAGGTCTGCCGAGCCGTAGTTGCCGTCTTTGCTTTCGACGTAAGATACGCTTTCGTCTGCGCCCACTATTCTATTGAAACGCGCGCCCGTGTACGTACCCGCTTCGGTTGCGGTGAGTGCAACGTAGTTGTAAGACACTCTGTAAGTGCCGCTTTCGCTTTCCACGTAGTTGCCGTCAACGAGTTCGTATCTGGTGCCTTCATAGCTTGCGTCCGCAATGACGTAGCTTGCTTCGCGTCTATAAGTGCCTGCGGTGGAAGAATAGTACTTGCCGTTGATTCTTTCAAATCTTTCACCGGTGTAAGTGCCGATTTCTTCCGCGGTAAGTTCACGATACGCCATATCGGGACTGAGAAGTTCGATGACGGTTGCGATGAGTCCGCTTGCAAGATAGACGGTGATGCTTTCGCTGTTTGCATTGAGTCCGCCGAGTGCTCCACCGAGAATATTAACGAGAGTGCCGAGAATATCGCTACCGCCGCTTTCTTCGGTGGTTTCACCTTCCGCCGCCGCGAGTGCAGCAGAACCCGAACCGCTTTCTTCGGAAGATCCGCCGATGAGTGCGCCAAGGTTGAAGTCCGCGATTGCAATGTGCAAATCGTCGACTATATCCATGTTTCCGTCTATGTAAAGCGTGCCCGTGGAAAGGCCGGTGGGTTGAGAAGGATCGTCGCAAAGGAGAGTGATTGCAAGTGCTCTCGTGGTCGCTCCGCTTGCGATTGCCGCTTCGTCGTAAACACCGCTATATATTTCGATAGCAATATCAGAGTGAGAGAGAATGTAGTTAATATCCGCTATATCTGCGGGGTTGAATCTGAGTTTCACCGCGATACGGAAGCCGAGATATTCAGCCACGTCGTAAGGAATGTCGAAAGCAATCATAAGTCTTTCGAGAAGTCCCGCAACGCCTTCGTTCAGAGAGTCTTCGGACAAGAACAAGGAAACCCAATCGCCGATAGGCCAGTTGTCTGCATTGCTATACGCCTTGAGATTGATAGTTCCGCAGAGTTCGAGATAGACTTGTTCAAGGCTGATTTGCATATTGCCATTCTCATCGTAGCCAAGCAAGCTGATGAGAGTGTAGGCGTCGTCACCGCTGGTGGTAAGTCCCGCCAAAGGTTCGTCCGCAGAAGATCCGAACGGATGAATGGGTTGTGCAGTGTGATCAATGCTGATACCGGGGTGTTTGATCGTGACGTCCAAACTGCCGGTTACGTTGTTGTTTGCGTCTTTGACTTGGAGTCCAATTCCGAGGAGATTGTCGCTTGCAAGGTCGGACCAAGCAAGGTCGAGTGCAACGTCAACAATTGCTGCGTTGATGCCCACTTTGTCCCAAAGGAGTTCCGCAAGACCTTGCAACAACTTGACGCTGAGTGCGCCGTCGGAGATGACGAGAGATGCAAGAAGTGCAATGTCGAATCTCGTCGGATCGTAAGTCATATCGTCGCTTGCGACGAGTGCCGCACTGCCTGCAGTCGTAGGATTGACTTCCGCATTTTCACCAACGATAAGGCTCATGATGAGTTCCATCAAATCAAGGTCGATTGCGACTTTTTCAATGCCGAAGTTCTCCGCATCGAGATAAACTTTTCCGCCCGCATAGTAGATGCCAAGGATAAGAGTGTCGCTCTCCCCTGCCTTCGTCGCATTCTTGACGAGTTCGATGAGAATTTGAGAATTGTTGCCTTCGGTGTAAACCTTATTTGCACCGAGCAAGTAGTCGATGAGAGGTTTGAGATCGAGTCCCGCTTCGATTTTGAGGGTGTAGTCGAGTGCTATGTCTTCTTCAAACACGAGATTTCCGCCTGCGCTCAAAGGAGTGTTGCCTGCGTTCATCGTCGCATCGAGACCGAGTTCGAGACCGAGATACACGTTGGGAGTTTCAAAAATATTCACCCAATCGTAGTCGGGAGGAGTGAGCATTGAGCTTGCGGGCACTTCGTTGAGTCCGAGATTGAGTTCGCCAAGCGCAATGGAAAGTTCGAAACCGTTGCCGATTCCGAGATATACGAGAAGTTCTAGTTCGGTGAGATTGAGTCCGTCTGCGAGAGTGATACGGACGCCACCGTGAGTCTTTTCGTCGATAAGGTTGCTGGTCACGTCGGTGCCGACGAGCTTGTAGTAGGTATTGCCTTCGACAAGTGCGCCTTCAACGATGGTGATAACGCCGTGTTCGTCTGCTTCGAAAACGGTTTCGGTGAACGTGCCTTGATTGTAGCCCACGATTTCTTCGGGAGTGAGTTCCGCAAAGTCTTCAAGACTGGTGGTCACGCCGAGAAGTTCAAACACCTTGGAGATAAGGTTGTTGACAAGTGCGATTTCAAGGTAGTTGTTGCCGAGAGTTACACCGCTAAGGAGTCCCGCAACGACGGAGATGATTTGACTGGTGTCTGCGCCTTCGGTGCCTTCACCTTCGGTGGTTTCGCCTTCCGCCGCAAGTGCTTCGGATGCGCCTTCACTGCCGCCCGAGATAAGTCCCATTATGACGTCCGCGGGGATTGCAATGTCCATACCACCGAGAACGTCGTCTCTGGTGTGGAGATAAATAGTGCCGCCCGAGAGCCAAATATCAATGCCGTTTTCGGATTTGTCGGTGTTGCCGAGCCCGATATGGAAATCGGATTCGAGAAGTCCTGCTATATTGAACGCGCCGTTTTCGTCAAGGAGTTTGCCGAGATCGAGACCGACGTTCGCTTCGATGACGAGTTTGCTCGTTTGATCGAAGGTGTTCGCAAACGCTACGAACGCTTGAATAAGCAAGCTGTTGTTGCTTGCGATTTCAAGGTTGCCGAGTTGTCCTTCGAGTGCGTAAAGACCAATGGTTGCACTCAAAGATACGTATACGGTGTCGAGAGCAGACAAGAGTGCATCGACGAGAGCACCGCCGACGTCGTCCGTACCCGAAATGATTTCTACAATGTCAAAGGTGATATAGTTCGCCTTATCCGCACTGATTGCGTTGAGTTTTGCATCGTACGCTTCTTTGTTTGCAATAGAACCAAACCTGAGATCAAGGCCGACTTTGACACCGACGACGGTTTCGTCTTTGCCGAGTCCGAGGGTTATGTCGAGATTCTTATTCTCCGCAAATCCTTCGTTGAAGTATTCGACTTTCGCTACGGTGACGGGGATTCTTCCGCCGTTGTAGTTGCCGTCCGCATCTTTGAATATCATCGTCCACAAATAGTCGAGGACTGCTTGGGTGATGACGATATTGAGATTGGTGATATTGAAAATCGTACCGCTCTTGATGAGAGTGGTGTTTTCGAGAATTGCGCCGATGAGTCCGAACAAATCGGTGATTTCGCCGTCTTCCGCCGCAGAAGGAGCGGAGGTTACGATGATTTCACCGTTTGCCATCTTGTCGCGAACTTCATACATTGCGGCGGCAAATTCTTCGTTTGCCATCGCTTCGGTGAGCGCTTCGGAAGAAGAAGTCGAGTTGAGAACACTGCCGATAAGTCCGCCGAGAAGTTCGTTGAGATTGATGTTGGGAATGACGATTTTCCCGGTGCCGACAAGACCGTTCAGGTCAATATACAACGCTTCGTCCGCACCGATATAGTATGCGCCGAGTCTGAGAACGTTGTTGTCGCCGAGAAGTTCGATAGCTGCGGTGGTTTCCGCAGCGTTGCGAGTGTTGATATCCGCTTGGAGATGCAGATACAACGGATAATTATTGTTTCCGTCGAGATCTATCGCAAGGTCCCACAATGGGCTGTCTTCGCCGATAAGTCCCGAGAGAAGTCCCGACAAGAGAGTCCCGAATTCTTGGGATATTCCGCCGAGAGTCATGGTTTTGTCTCTGGTGTTCAGAAGAAGATTAAGAGTGATGTCGAAGTTGAGAAGAGAGTATTCTGCAAGTTCGTCAAGGTTTATTCCGCGCTCGTTGAGTCTTTCTTTAACACTGATCGCACTTTCAGTGAAACCGCCTCTGAGAGCAAGCTTTTCAACGCCGAGAGAAATCTCGACTTCGTTCTTGATTTGACCGTATTCCTCGTCACCGTCTTCGGTGGAGTCAAACTTGACGTTGATGTCCGCAGACATTCCGACGAGTTCGCCGTCCTTGATGGTGGACACGAGATCGACGCCGAATTCGGAGATCAATCTCATCTTGTTGAGGTCCATACCAAGCGCCGTATTCACCAAGTCGAATATAGCGTCAAGGTCGAAACTGAGGCTCAAGCCGAACGTTTCGAGGAGACTGAATATCGAAGAAGGATCTTCGAACACGCCCAACAAAATATCAAGGCTCAAAGGCATCGTGAGGCGTTGTACGCCGCCGCCGAGATCTTCGAGGATGCCGACAGACAAAATCATACCCAAGATACCCGAAACAGTCTTATCGTTGAGAAGTTCGACTATCGTAGAAGCAAGTGATTCGTCGCCGAGCAGTCCTGCAAGGAGATTTCCGACTTCGTCCGCAACCGCGGTCATGTTTATATCAGACGTCTTGACTGCATAACTGCCCGCTTTCAGCCCCGTCAAATCGAACACGATCGTCTCGTCAACATAATAAAAGCCCATAAGACACTCCGTATCAGAGGTGCCTTTGGGCGTTTTGAGAAGTTCTACGAGAATTTCGGTATCCTTGTCGTCTTCGGCAATTGCGCCGGCAAGTCTAATCTTGAAATCGTTGCCGGTGTTGTCTTTGACGTAGTTCAAGTCGATGATCAAGTCGAAGTCAACGATGGGTCTGACGCCGTTGCCTGCGGCGAGTGCCGCTTGACTGAACAGCGAGAGAGCATCCTTGCTTCCGATCATGACCTTGCCCGATTCGGGGATGTCCTGCGGTTTATCTTGCTCGCCGGGGTTTACGGTAACACCGTCGGGGTTGATCGGATCGATAGTGGGAGCTTCTTCGCTTTGGTTACATGCGACGAAACACGCTATCAAACAGACGGCGAGAAGAATGACTAGTGCGATTTTTACTTTCTTCATAATCTTCCTCCAGGCTACGCATACGCGAATGCGCGTGCAAGCATAGAATTATATACGATAAGATTTTAGCGTGTGATACAAGAAAAGTCAATAGTATTTTGAAAAAAACGGCAGCTGTAAAATTTTCTCAATCGGGTTTGAAAATCGAAAATTAGCAACTTCGTTGCTAAATTTTTTGGCTCACCGCAGTATATTGGGGTGTGCCGAGTCGTACGACCACAATATAAAGCGTATCAAAAAATTCTCGTTTTCGCTAAATTTCGCAAATTTTATGCAAAATTTTTTTCGGTTTTGCATAAAAAACGGCGCCCTTTTCAGTAGTCGAAAGGGGCGCCGCGATGAAATTTTTTTGTGCTTAATCAAAAAATTCGGGGGTGTCGATTATCTCGAATTTTTGTACTAACGACATTTCGCTTTTGCCGTCGTTGCACTCGCCGAGCCATTCTACTTCGAGAATGTGTTGGTTGGTATAGGTCTCAAAATTGCATCCGAAATCGCTATATTTTCCGTCTGCGGAAGGAGGTGAAACCGTCCATTTTAGAGTCTTGTTTCCGACGGAATAATACGCTCTGCCCTTTTTGGAATACAGACCGAGTTTCAATGCTTCCGGCTTGCTTGTTTGACTTACTTCAAGCAAATCGTGAGTGAGTTTTACCCTCTCGTCACGCAAGTCGTTATATGGCCAAATGACGATATTTTGGGAGGGATTCAAGTCGTCCACGGGGTCATTGAGCGGGACGTGCAATACGCCGTTTTTTGCAACGACGGTCAACGCCCAAACGAAGAACTTTTGACCAGAAAAACGACTTAAAACATCGTTTTTGACACTTAAACCGCCGTTTTCGTCCATTTTGACGGTTATCTTATACGAGAATTTTTTGGAGGCTTCGGAGTGGAAAACTCCGCCGAAACCGTCGTCGTCTATCTCGTGATGGACGGGGTAATTGTCGGGGGTGTAAGTCGCCATATCTTCGGGGGACTTCCACACGCGATGACCGCCGTAGAGATACCAAGTTTCACCGGGTTTATACTCCTCGTCGAAGTAAGGACCGCTCTTGTTTACGTTGCGCTCGATATCCTCGTTCATAAAGTTGAAATCGGGAGTGCCGTAGTAGATGATACGCGGCCCCAAATCAACGGTCACGAGAGCGATGAGACCGCCCCTTTCAAACTTCGCGCATTTGCCGTAGTTTTTGTAATTTACGTATTGCATAATACCACCTTTCATCGCAGGGGGTGCGACGGCTATGATTTTCTGACATTAGGAAAACTCTTGCATTTTCTCACGAGCGCATTTCAAAAAAGCAGCAATTCTCGCCGTTTTCAATTCACTATTGTAAATTGCTACACGGCTTGTCGCAAAAATAGTGCGCTTATGGGTTTTGCATTCAAAACACTTTCGCCCTTAATTCTTTTGCGAAAAGCGTTTTAGCTTATATCTCTTTTTGTAGCAATCGTTTTGCTCAAAAGCTTTTTGGTAGTTTTGTTTTAGAGTTTTCTACCCTTTTGCGCTTTCAAGGCGTTGATTGCGGATTTTATCGCAACCACGTCGAGTGCGTTGAGTCCGAATTTTATCGTGCTCCAAGCACCCTTAAACGGATTGGGGTTTGAATCTTTCAATTCCGCGAAAGTCTTGTCTTCCGCCTGCATAATTCCGAGGACGTTGAGGAGTCTATCTTCAAAGTCTGAATAATTCTTTTCTCCGTCATACCAACCGCTTTCTGCGACCGCTATAACACGCGGAAACGCTTGATAGTAAAGTTTCTCGACGGTGGGGACGTATTCAGTCCAAAGAGGGCATTCGACGCCTATGACGTTTTTCTTTTCCTCATCCGAGAAAAGTTCGGTTGGGTTATACTTGTAAGTGTCCTTTACCGACGTCATACCGTAGGTGTAATCAAGGTAATACGGCAGGCATTTGCTGACGATGACTTTGCGCCCCTTTCTCAAAGCGCGAGCAACTCTTTCCGCTCTCTTTCCGTCCGACCAATATTGGCAAGTCGCGCTCTCGTCGAGAGTGCCGGAATAGATAGCCTCATTCCACACAATCGGGGTTTTACCGTGCGATTTCAGCATATTAATCACTCGATTTGTGAAATAACCTTGCAACTCTTCAAAGTTTTTCAAGTTCTCGGTTTTGAGTTTTTCTTTGCATTTATCGCAATTTTCCCAATGCGTTTTCGGCACTTCGTCTCCGCCCAAATGGAAGTATTTTGACGGGAATAATTCGATGACTTCGGCAATGAGTTTTTCAAGAAATTCATAGTTCTCTTCCTTGCCCGCACACATAATTCTTTCGTCTATTCCAAAGCGTTCTCCCACTTCGTATTGTTCCCCCGTACACCCTAGTTCGGGCATTGCTGCAAGCAGCGCAAGGGTGTGTCCTGGAAGGTCGATTTCGGGGATGATTTCAATATATCTGTCCGCTGCATATTTTACGATTTCGTGCACGTCGTCTTGCGTGAAATATCCGCCTACGGGAATGCCGTCCCCGCGGGTGCATTTACGCATGCTTCCCTTTTCGTTTAAGACGGGAAAAACTTTGCTTTCAAGTCTATATCCTTGATTGTCACTCAAGTGCAAATGAAATTTGTTCACTTTGATGAGCGCAAGGGAATCTATGAGTCCCAAGATGACGTCCTTGTCGAAGAAATGTCTGACTACGTCGAGCATAAAGCTTCTATATTCAAAGCGCGGTTTGTCCTTTACGACACAGTTTTCAATGGTGGCGACGCCGTCCTTATATCCGTCGAAAATCAACTGTTTGAGAGTCATCGCGCCGTGGAAAAGACCTTCGTCGGTGTTTGCGATGACTTTTATTGAACCGTCAACGATCAATTCGTAGTCGTAGTCCGTCTTTGCGATTTCAAAAACTGCGGTATTTTCGTCGCATTTTTCGTAGTCAAGGAAGGCAAGCGCACCTTTGATCACGTCGTTTGCGACAACTGCCGTCGAAGCGGAAAAACGTGTCTGCCCCGATTTTTGCGTGTAAGAATATGGTTTTGGAACTATTTTCATAATATTCACCTCTTGATTTATTTTATCAAAACCGCATATATAAGTCAATATATGACTTTTAAATTCTTCTATCGCGCGCAGGCAAAATTGACAACTCATACGTTTCGTGCTATCCTTGAAGAATGAAAGCAGGCGGATTTCTTCTCGGTAGTACGCTGACGGCGGCATTGGGCGTCGGTTGGAAAGTCGTAAAATTTCTCGCAGAATGGCTCGGGAAGGCGATTTACTATTTCGGCTTGTACTATCCCCTGCTCTACGCAATATACGGAGTGTTGCTCTATTTCATCTTCGGGCTCAACCCCTTCGACCTGACAACAGACGGCAGACTGTACATATTCGGTTTTGCATTGTCGGTGGTTGCGTGCGTTATACAGGCAGTGAAAAACCTGATCGTGAAACCCTACCGCAAATACTTCAAGAAGACGGATATAATCGAATATAGTGCGGATGACAAACTCTCGAAAAACGCACCCGAAGCACCGAAAATCTACAAAAGCAGGAGCAGCGACTATATAGTCTACGAATACGAAAACCGCTACGACTTGTACGAAGATACCGAAGACGGCGCGCGCTACGTGAAGACGGAATACAAGCAAAAAGCAAAAGGAAAAAGATGGTGACAAACGAAAACGTTGCGAATACGGTCGAAACGACGACAGAAACTACGGACAAAACCGTAGGCATTTTGTCCTATCTCAAAACGCCTACGGCCAAAAAACGCATATGGGAGATAGATTTTCTCCGCGGTTTTTGTATATTCCTTATGCTTTTCGACCACGCCGCACTTATGCTTGCAAGTTATTTCGGCCCGTCTTGGTACGGCGGACGAGCGGCGATGCACGCATCCGAATTGTTCGGTGCAAAACTCTGCACTCTTTGCGAAACTTACTACTATTATAGCACACTGCGCGAGATAGGACACCCTATCGTGCTGTTCATATTCTTCTCGATTTCGGGAATATCCTGTGCCTTTTCTCGCTCAAATTTGAAACGCGGAATACAACTTGCGGTGGTTTCACTCGTCTACACTCTCGTCACCTACGTGCTTGACGAAACGATGTCGCTTGGTTGTTTCACGACTTTCGGGGTGTTGCACTTCTATGCGTTTTGCATAATCTTCTGGGCGCTCGCAAGCAAAATGTGCAAGGATAACGTCATCGCAAAAACCATGATTAGCGGATTTATGGTTATGCTCGTGGCGGTGCTATACTACTGTTACACTCCCCCTGCGGACACTCCCGAATGGTTATTCTTCGTGTTCAGCCCCAAAAACGCGGACGGCACTCCCGTCGGATTCTATTCCCAAAGCGCAATGTCCCCGGGAGATTTATTCACGCTAATACCGTGGTCGGCATTCTTCTTTGCGGGCACGTTTTTGCAACCCTTCCTTTATTCGAAAAAGCGCAGCCTACTCCCCGCTCTCGACCACAAATGGAATAGACCTATGTGTTTCATCGGACGGCACGCACTGCTCTTTTATATTCTGCACGTAGTCGTCATCGCAATCGTACTTATGCTCGTCAGTCAAATCTTCTTTGGAACGTGGGGGCTGATATAAAACGCATTCTTGCGAAAGCAGTTTTAATGAAATACGCGACTTCCGTCGCGTGTGATATACTTGCTTTGCAAGCATGATATATGTCACATTAATGCCAATACATTCCAAACGTCGCAAATAACAAAAACGCCGTTTTATGCGGCGTTTTTTGATTTGTTAAGGGTTGATTTTGAGATTTGCGGTGAAAAATCAGATTTGCGTGGTGCGGTGTTTTTTGCCACCTGCGGGGACGAGTTGCAACATAAAGTTTCTTGCGTTGTCGCTCTCTTTTCTCGACACTTGACGAGTCAAACATTGCACGAATCTGCTCGGTTGCGTGATGCCTTTGATGAGCACCGGATCGGATGCGTCGGTGTAGATTTCAACCGTGCCGTATCCAAACAATCTTTCCATAAATCTTTGGTTGTATTTCACGCCCTTGATTTGTTCGAGCGGCATTTGCGCTTCAAACACGCCCATGCGTTTGTTGAGCATTCTCACCACAAATTTTTTGTCGGTGATGATAGCCTCTTTCTCGTATCTGAAAATACTCTCGATGACGAGCACCGCAAACACAAATGCGCCTGCGCCTATCATTGCGTATTTCAAAACGGTTTCCGAGAGAATCGTTTTGCCAAGAAAGCCGTTTATCTCGTCCGTGAAAATCCAAAGCACCGCGATGATTCCGCCGAGAATTGCGGCAAGCAAAATTTCATGCCAAAAAACCCAGCAACTGAATTTTGCCTTTGCAACTATACGTTCGGATTTTGAGTAGGTTTTTTCGAGAGTTCTCATATTCTTATTCTAAATCCTATCTCTGCGATTGTCAACCTTTGTAGCAAGGCGGAAATTGGCACATTCTGACCGAAGTGCATCCAAACGGCACGAAAGTGCGCTCGATGCTCTCTTCGGAGAAAGACGGTTTTCTGGGTATCGAGCAGTTTCCGGACGTGTCGAAATCCCAATTCGTCACGTTTTTGCACCTGACTTTGATTTCAAACGGCGGTCTTTCGTGGTCGTAGGGGATTGCGCCTATATCGTTCACGAAAGTCTGCTCATTGTCGTAAAGGCGTCTGACTCCGTCTGCGGAGCGTTTGTCCACGACGGGTGTGAAATTCCAACGTTTTGCGAAATTTACGTAGTAGATATGTCTGTCCATACTCACTCTCGTTTCGCTTGCGATCTTCGATGCAAGAAGAACGTTGCCCTTGTACATTGAGAGCGTACCGTCCTTATTTTCGAGCACCGAAAGGGGTATGTCGAGTTTGAGCATAAACGTACTGCCCGTTTTCAAAACGCACTTGACGGATATGACGTCGTCACCGCTTGCGACGACCTGACCGCCCGATATGAGTTGCATAGTCGTATGGGCGGGCACTCTGAAATTGATTTTGATTTCCGGATCGCCGTCCGCCTGTTCGACTTTGAAAACTATCGCATTGCGGAAAGGATAGGCAGTGTCTTCTTTTATCCTTATTCTGCTCCCCGAGACGACCGTATCAATCGTGCAAGGCGCATAAGTCAAGAAATTGAGCTCCTTATCTCTGGTCATACAAATGGACTTGATGAAAAGCGGATATGCGGAAATGAATGAAATTGCGCCCCTTGACAACAGTCCGCCGAAGTAGGCGTTGCCGTATTCGCATTCTTTGAGATTTTCTTTCATCTCTACGGACGCTTCGAGTTGGTTGGGGACTGCTATATCCTGCACCGCTCTGACGTCGTCGAAAGCGGAAGCGGGGATAAGGTTAAAGACGATTTTTTCAATCAAATCCGCGACTGTGAAATCACCGGTTTCCGCCAAGACTTCCACGAGCGACTCAACCGTTTCGACGGCAGATTCGACGTCGATACCGCGAGTCGGGGAAGTGCCTGCAAGACGGAAATCTGCAGAAAACGCACCCGTTGCGTTGCCGTGATACCTTTCGAGTGCGGAAATCATCTTGATAGAGAGATTTCTAAGCTCCGCATCCCCTATAAATCTGCCGTAAGTGCAAGGGTATTTTATTGCTTTTGCAATGCTCACACCGCTTGTTTCGACCGCCACTTGATGCGCACGTTTCTTCCATTCCGAGTTTGCCTTGTCCACGGACAAGGATTTGACGGAATCCGACGACGGATTCTCGTATTCTTCGATTTTTTTGCGCAACTTTTTGAGATGCAAGGTGTTTAGGTATCTTCCCGACGGGTGTTTGTAGCGGAATTTCACCGCAAGTTTGAACCAATCGTTGCTTGCATCTCTCAACTTCTCGCCAAGGTCGTGCAACCATTCGCTATCCGTTTCCTTGAAAACGGCTTCGATTGCGGGGATTTCTTCGAGAAGTCTTGCGCGGGACTGATACCAACAAGGAGTCACCGAAAAGGTGTTGAACTGACTCTTGAAAAATTTCCGTAGGAAATTGAGCGCGCGTTCGTCACCCGTCAGCTCGAAGTAGGACAAAACCGTTTTCACCGCTTCGATTTTCGGTGAGATGAATTTGCCTTCGGGGCCGAAGTTTCCGCCTTCGTTTGCGCTTGCGAAAATAGGAGCAACGTAGCTTTCCGCTTTTTCGAGCAAAACCCTGTCCCCCGTCACGCCCGCAAGCAAAATCAGTCCACGCACGTATCGCGGAAATGCTTCGCCGTTCGTCCAAGCGCCGTCCGTCAACAATCCGTCCGTACCGCCAAGTCGCTTTTGCAAGTCGTTCGCAAGGCGGAGTTGGCTATATAACCAACCGTCCGGGCGTATCGACCCGATGGGGAGCGTATTCATTTTTTGAACAATGAGTTTTGCCAAATCGTACCTCTTCCGTCGTGCGCACTCGCGCACGCTTGTATAATAAATCTATCACACAAAATTGACAAATGCAAGAGTATGAATTAAACTTTAGAAAACAATGAATTTTCGGAGGCAATAATGAAGTATGCGTTAGTGTTGGGCGACGGTATGGCGGATTACCCCATAGACGCCCTCGGCGGAAAGACTCCGCTTGCGGTCGCAAACAAGCCTTATATGAATACGTTGGCAAAGTCGGGCAAAGTCGGAATGGTGAAGACGGTCCCCGACGGAATGAAACCGGGAAGCGACGTCGCAAATCTCGGCGCTCTCGGCTACGACGCAAGAAAATGCTATACGGGGCGCAGTCCGCTCGAAGCGTTGTCGATCGGCATAGACCTTGCCGACGACGACCTTGCAATCCGAACGAATCTCGTGACGTTGTCCGACGACGAGCCGTTTGAAAGCAAAGTTATGCTCGACTACTCGGCGGGAGAAATCACGACGGAAGAAAGCACCGAACTAATCAATTTCATCGGCGAAAAACTTGGAAGCGAACTTGTGAAATTCTATCCGGGCGTTAGTTATCGTCATTGCCTTATCGTGTCGAAATTCTCACCCGAAAACGCAAGCAAAATCACTTTCACACCGCCCCACGACATAAGCGGAAAAGTCATCGGAAACTATCTGCCGACGGGGCTTATGAGTGAAAAATTCGAAGACCTTATGCGCCGCTCAAACGAACTGCTCACAAATCATCCGATAAACCAAAAACGCATTTTATCCGGCAAAAAACCTGCAAACAACCTATGGTTTTGGGGACAAGGCACAAAACCTGTGCTTGAAAACTTCAAGGGAAAATACGGCAAAAACGGCGGCATGATTTCGGCGGTCGATCTGCTCAAAGGCATTGCGATAGGATCGGGAATGACAAGCGTTGACGTCGTCGGTGCGACAGGCACTCTCGACTCGAATTTCGACGGAAAAGCGCAAGCTGCAATCGATCTTTTCAAGAAGGGTACGGACTTTGTTTTCATTCATCTCGAAGCACCCGACGAATGCGGTCATCAAGGTGATTTGCAAGGCAAAATCAAGGCTATCGAAACAATCGACGAAAAGATTTTGAAACCCGTCTACGACTATTTGAAAGATAGCGGAGAGGACTTTGCAATTCTCGTGATGCCCGACCACCGCACCCCCCTTGCTATTCGCACACACTCATCTGAGCCTGTGCCATTCCTTATGTATTCTTCGATGAGCAACCTTGGCGGAGCGGACGGATATGATGAATTTGTTGCCGAAAACGGCGACTACTTCCCTTCCCCGGACCTACTTTTGAACGAACTGTTTTCGCGCAACTGATACCTACAAACGAAAAAACGGAGTGCGTTTGCACTCCGTTTTTGTTCTATTTGAAAAATCTTTTTACTCTGTTTTTTCGTTTTTGACGGTTTCACCGTCGGGAGTTTTGTCTTCTGCGGTTTTGTTCTCTTGATTTGCGCTTGCCTTTTCGTGAGCGTATAGATGAGTGGTGGGCGCATCCGTTTCGGTGTGATAGATTTTCGACAAAACTTTCGCTCTGAATTTGTCGTTTTTGCTCTTGCCGTTGACGAACGTCACCGCTTGCACGACCATATTTTTGCCCCTACGTTTCATCACTGCTTTCATCACGATGAGTGCGATTTGGATTGCAAGTTGGACGATTGCGACAATCAGATAGACCACGACGATTGCGATTTCTTTCGCGCCCTCAAGACCGCCTTGCCTTGCGATACCCGTCATGGAAACGATTGTGATGACAAGGAAAAGAATGTTGACGAGATATTTGAATATTTTTATGCCCTTTTTGTAAATTCCGAGCGCTTTTCGACCGCCTTTTGCGTCGCGATTGTTGATTGCGATTGCGATAATCACGATGAAAACCACCACCCACACGACGAGAAGCACGACGAGCGCAACGCTAAATTCAGACGGCACCCACTTGCGCGATATGAAAAATATCACCATAGCAATGGTGTAAATCACGCTTATAACCGACCAGACGAAGCCGAAATTTTCCGTCACTTTTTGGGGGCGGTAGACCTTCGTAACTTCGAGAGCGTCTGCGGGTTGAGTTTTATCCTTTTGCTTTTTCATACTCTATCAACTCGTCGATATTTTTCTCAAGAATATCGAAAAATTTATTGATGATTTTGTCGTCGTCTTCGTTTCCGCAGATTGCAATTGAAAACGTCACTGCATTTTCAAACGTTATCAATGCAAGTTGCATATACGGTTTGCTTTTGATTGCGCCCGTATACCAACCGTCGTAGGGAAGAAAATTTCCCATGCGATATTGCTCGGGTTTTATAGAGCCGATATTGCTCATGCCGATATACGGATTCGTATACCCTATCTTTATTGCGGTTTCGCTCAAAAAATGCGGAAGAATGGTGTAGGCAAGATTGAGAAGGGGTATGCCGTAGAGCCCCAAAAACTTGTCAGTCTTGTTGTCTTTCATCGCAAGAGCGACTTTCATCAAAGTTTCTTCGACGTCCTTGCCCACTCCGTCAACCGTGCAAGACATAAACCCCGTATGGTTGGTGAGTCCTGTTTCCGCACCGCCGTTTTTCATATGACGACGAAGGTCAACCATGCTTTGTACGGTGAGAGAATCTCCGTCTGTCAAGCCTATGATTTCGTAGAGAGAGCGGAAATAGACGGCAAGCATAACGTCATTCAAGGTGTATCCCATACGCTTGCCCGCCATGCGAAGTGCACCGAATTTTTCACCGTCAATCTTTCGTCTTATCACCCTATTGCAATCTCCGTCACGTTTTTCGGTGAGCGGGAAAAGGTGCTTGCATTTGACTGCGCTAACGTTCTTAAAAAGTCCCCTTGCGGTCTTTTCGTCCTCGTCGCTCATTGACGAATAAACCATAGCATAATCACGAGAACCGTGTTTTATCTGCAAGTTTTGGTCGCCTAAAGTCAGTTTTGTGTAATTTGCGCACAAAGTCGTGACGAAGTATTTGAAATCCCCGCCGTCAAAACACATATGGTTCGACACCATAACGAAAGCGGTCTTGTCGCCGTGATAGAAGAGTGCGATTTGCACTTGCACGTTCTTCTCG
Organism: uncultured Bacteroidaceae bacterium; assembly: GCA_964637515.1. Classification (GTDB taxonomy): domain Bacteria; phylum Bacillota; class Clostridia; order Christensenellales; family CAG-917; genus RGIG4097. Next base: position 89,681 of record CAZWUI010000001.1, read on the forward strand.
ATAGGTATCCTTTGCGTGACGAATTTTTCGACTGCGCCATCAAGGTCGTCCACGTCTTTTGCGGTCAACACGTCCCATACGTCGAAGTCCACCGTCGTCCAATACGGTTTGATCGGATTGTTGTGATATAGGCTGTGCAGGACGGGCACATTGTCAAGCTGAAAGCGCAGGGCTTTTGCAAACAAGTCCTTGTCGATACGACCGTCGAAATACAAGACGCAGTGCATCATCCTGTCATAGTAGTTGCGGAAAAGATATTGCGTTTTGTCCCAGAGTTCCGCCTTGAGTTTGTTCTTCATATATACACCTGAAAACTTATTTCCGTTAGCAATCAAATTTTAGCATAGCAACCGCATTTCGGCAAACAAAAATTGCACGCTTTGCGAGAGTAAAGAAAAAAGCCCTCTTTCGAGGGCGTTTTCCCACTGATATTATTCGGATATTCTGCTTTCGTTGAGAGCGATGAAATCGTCCACGTTTTTGATGAGTATGTCGAAAAACTCGTTGACTTTCTCTTCGTCTCGGTCGTTGCCCCTGATTGCGACCGTCATCGTCACTTCACCGTATAAGGTCGTGAGTGCAAGTTGCATATAGGGTTTATATTTGACCGCGCCCGTCATGAATCCGTCCACTATGTTGCAATCGCCCATTTTCAATGCGCCGTCGTCGAGAAGTCCGATATTGCTCATGCCGATAAGGGGATTGAGATAACCGATTTTGATTGCGGTTTCGCTGATGATATAGGGAAATATCGCATATGCAAGTTTGAGCAAAGGCAAACTGTATAATCCCATATACGGATCTTTTTTGGATTTGCGGACGGAGCGCAAGACTTCGACGAGAGTGTCGTTGATTGTCGCGCCCTTTTTCTCGGTGGAACACTGCATAAATCCGGTGTGATTGGTGAGTCCGGTTTCCGCACCGCCCCCAACGATATGACGGCGCAAGTCAACCATGCAAGGAATGGTCAGAGTTTCATCGTCCTTGAACATACCGATTTCGTAGAGAGAGCGGATATAGAAAGCAAGCATCATATCGTTGACGGTGACGTCGAGTGCTTTGCCGATTTTTCTGACCTTTGCAAACTTATCTCTCGTGATCTTGCGACGGACTATTCTCGTGACGTCGTCGCTTGACGGCTCGGTGAGAGGGAAGAAATGTTCGTCCTTGACTTGACTGATATTTTTGTAGAGTTTTTTGGCGGTTTCTAGTTCTTCGCCGGTGAGCTTTGAATAGACCGCGTCGTAACTACGGCTACCCGTCTTGATTGACAAACTTCTATCCCCCGCGATCAACTTGTTGTAGTTTTCGGCAAGTTTCTTCATGAAGTATTTCAAGTCCCCGCCGTCGCAACACATATGATTGATGATGATTGCGATAGTGTCCTTTCCGCCCGAGTGGAAGAGGGCAAAACGAAGTTGCACGTTGCTGTCAACCGGTATGCTTTGGCAGATGAATGCGTTTATATCTTTTTCAAGGTCGTCGCTGTCCTTTTCGAGAAAGAAGTCGTTCAAGGAATAGTCTTCGACGGTCCAGTACGGCTCGACCGCATTGCCGTGGAAAGCACTGTGCAAGACGGGTTCTTTTTCGAGCGTCCAGATGAGGACTTGTTTCAAAGCGGACACGTTCAAAGCGCCGTCGTAATACTGCACGCAGTGCACCATTCTATCGTAGTAATTGCGGAATAGATATTGCATCTTGTCCCAAAGTTCTGCTTTCAATATTTTTTCCATAACACACCTTTAACGTTGCGTTTTGCACGCTTAAACTATAAGTTTTGCGATTTCAGTCGACGATTAGTCTTTCCAAGTCGTGTAGTAAGACTCGTCTTCTTTGACGTGCTTCTTGTTGATTTTTTCGGTTTCTTTTTCCGCCTTGCGTTTGTTGCGGATTGCCACGAATGCGATCAGTTCACCGATGCCGAACAACACGCCGACAAGGCAGAGCAACCACAAAGGATGCCACACGTGAGTCACGATTCCGAGAATGACGAAGAGCATAACCGAGAACACTTCGACAAAAACAGGAAGTTCGATATATCTGAATTTGTTCGAGGTCACGAATGCGATTGCGGTGTCAACGCCAAGCACGAGAGCAACCATTGCAAGGAAGGTCATCCATGCGCCCGAAAGATTGACGACAAGTTGAAGAATCAAAAACACGAACACGGATATGAGTATCTCCGCCACCGCCGCAAGCAGACGAAGCACAATATACTTTTTGTTCTTCATAAGTTTGGGAACGGTGAATCCCATGATCGTGATGACGCCCGCGAACACTCCGCCCACCATGATGAGCCAAGTAGGATGCCACACGTGCGCCACAAAACCTACGATGAGATAGGTGAGAGTGAGCACCGCCGCCACCGCAAGAGAGATGACTGCGCCAAGACTGATTTTTCTCTTGACTGCATCCGTCTTGACTTCTCTTTCGTCAAATTCTTTGAGAGTTTCCGCGAAGTCGCCGAGTTCGTCTATGCAGGTGAGATAGATGAGTTCTTCGTCGTCGATACCCTTGATTTTGAGTTCTTGCGCTCTATCCATAAGGTTTGTAAGGGTTTCTTCGCGCAGTTGCATTGCCGCATACGTCGGACGGATTGCCCTGAATTGTTCTTCGAGATACTTTTTGAATTTCTCTTTCATTGTGGTTTTCCTCGTTTTGTAAGGTTGATTTCACTCTAAAAACGCACGAGTGCGAATTTGGTTACAGTATTTTTGAAAATTTTTATTTTTGTATTTTACGCGGATTTATCTTTTCAAAACCGCTTTGAAATTTCCACGAAAAAACGCTCCGTATAGAGCGTTTCCCCGTTTTATCGTACAAGTTTATTATGCCTGTTCAACGTCGATCACCCTGATTTCTCCCGTCCTTGAGTCGATTTCGATTTCAAGTTCGTATCCACCGGGTTGTTTCACTTCGATTTCGTACTTATAGTACGAACGAGCAAGATTGCTTTCGTAGACGACGTCTTTGTCGAAGTCGGTGACGAGAATTTTTTCAAGTCCGCTATCGCTATAATAGTTGTTTCTGTAATAGTCGATTGCGATTTCCTTTGCGTAATCCGCACCAATCGTCGCTTGTTTTTTTGCGGAGCCTATCGCAGTCCCGAACACTCCGCCGAGCACCGCACCCGCTACCACTATCAACACCGCCACGGACACGATGAGCGCTCTCAACACCGATTTTACGTTGTGTTGTTTTTTCGCTTTTTTGATGCTATCGTCGTCCGCTTCTTCAAATTCTATGGGTTTCGCTTTTGACGCCTCGATGATTTCACCGAGTTTTCTTGCTTTTTCGATTTCTTCTTCTACGTAGGCGATTTCTTCATCTGTCGCCGTACCATTCATATACTTTTCATATAAGGTTTCAAAACTCATTTTTCGTTCTCCAATATTTTTTTCAGATTTTCTCTTGCCCTGTAAAGCAGGACTTTCACGTTGTCTTCAGTCTTCTCCGTGACCGCTGCTATGTCTTTGATTTTGAGGTCCTCGAAGTAGAACAACAACACAACTTCTCTCTGCGAGTCGGGCAACAACTCTATCGCTTTATATAGTGCCTGATACTGCTCGTCACGGATGATTTTCTCGACCGCCTGTTCGCTCTCGTCGACGACGTCTTCGGAAAGGTCGGCGTATCGTTTCCGCTTTTTCAGTGTGTCGAAACAGACGTTTCTACACACCTTGATGAGCCACGGTTTGAAGTTTTTAATGTCGTCGTCCGCACTTCTCAACGCCTTGTAAAACGCAGTCGAAACGATCTCTTCCGCAAGGTGCTTGTTGGCGGTCAAAGACAGCGTGTAGAGCAGTGCGCCGTTATAATACTTCTTGAACAACTCCTCTACAACGTCGTTTCTCATAGTCTTTAATCGTCGATCTCCTTTTCGACGGAGAGAATATCTCCGGTTTTTGCGTTAATCACGTATTCGTACTCGTAGCCGTCTGCCTTGAACTCGACTTCATAGACGTACACGCCTTTCTTGACTTCGAGTTTTGCTTCCTTTCCGTAGATCGCGGATTCGGGGACTGCGGAGTGCGCTATTGCGATTGCGGTAGCGTTTTCTGCGCCTATGTTGCCTGCGGGAGCGGTCACGCTCTTATCCGTTTCGGTTTCCTTCTTGATTATCGTGCCAGATACCGCGTTGATTTCGTATTCGTATTCGACGGTGCCCGCAACGAATTTCACTTCGTAAACGTACTGACCGTATTCGGTGTCGAGCTTGACTTTCTCGAAGACTGCGGCGGCGGAGTCTATGCCACTATCGGCAAGTGCGATTTCTTTTGCGCGGCCCACGGTGATGAACACTGTTTCGTCCGAAGTCGCAGGAAGTTTCGTGGTCACGTTGTCCACTTCGACCTTGTAGATTTCACCGCTTTCTGCGACGATTTCGTAGTCGTATTCTTTTCCGCCGTAAGTAAATTCGATTTTGTAGAGATATTTGCCGTCGTCGAAGTCAAATTTGCTCTCAAGTCCCAATACGTCCTGCGCGGCGCATCCGACGTCTTCAAACGCTATTTCTCTTGCGTGGTCGGCGCCGATATAGTTAGATGCGGGATTGGACGGGGGGACGGGGACATCGTTTTTGTCGATTGCCTTGTCGTTTATCGCAACTTTCTCTATGTCTCCGTTTGCGGTGTTGATACGGTAGGTATATTTCACGCCCTCCACCGTAAATTCGACTTGATAGAACGTTCCGCCTTTTCTCTCTTCTGGGACGACGCTTGCATTCTGCACGTCCTCTGCGGGAAGTCCCGAGTGCTTAATCGCAATCTCTTTTGCTTGCGCCACCGTGACGTTGTAGGCATCGAAGCCTTTTTCACCGTCGCAAGCGACGAGAGCAATCGTAGCCGATGCGATTATCGCTATTGCAAGTATTATTATAATTGATTTTCTTTTCATTGTCATTACCCTTTTTTACGAGACGGTGCTCTTTTTATGCGCATTTCGTATATAAGACCGTTTTGAGCGGCAAAAGGTTACACTTTTTTCAGAAATTTTTTTGGAAAAACTTCTTGCGATGAGATTTTGTTTCTCAGCAACCGCCGAAAATTCACACGAAATTTCCCGCGCATACGCAATCAAAATATCCGCATACGCACATATACGCTATACGTATATATAAAAATAAATACGATTTTTCAAAACAAATGCGTCAAATCGTTTGACAACCACCCCGCGAATGAGTATTATATACTCGTTTCCAAAGACAGCAAGTGGACTCCGTCCGTAAGCATAGCGCTTGCCGAGGATGAACTGAATACGTACTTGTATCGTGTGTCATTCCGTCTTTGGAGTGGCATTTTTAATATCCGACGCGGTCGGAAATAAATAGGAGGTAAAAATGGCATCCAAAGAAATTCTTGAACAAAAGGCTCAACACGTTGAAGAAATCAAAAGCAAGATTTCAGCGGCAAAAGGTCTCGTCGTCATCGACTATATGGGACTCACCGTCGCAGAAGACACCGCTTTCCGCAAGGATATGAGAACCGCAGGTATCCACTACCAAGTCCTCAAAAACCGTCTTGTCCAACGCGCTTTCAATGAACTCGGCTACACCCAATTCGACGAAGCACTCAACGGACCTACGGCAATCGCTTTCTCTGATAGCGACGCAACCGTCCCTGCAAAAGTCATCTTCGACAACATCAAAAAATTCAACAAGATGAAGGCAAAATGCGGTATGGTCGAAGGCGAATACCTCGACGATAAAGGCATCAAAGAAATCGCATCCATCCCTTCAAGAGAAATCCTTCTCTCCAAGATGCTCGGAAGCATGCAAGCACCTATATCCGGTCTTGCTCGCGTGCTCAGCAGAATCGCGGAAGCAAAAGAACAAGCACAAGGCTAATACGCCACACTACACAAGTCGGGCTTACGCCCAAAATTATTAAAAATTAAGGAGTATATAACAATGGCAGATATCCAAAAACTTATGGAAGAAATCAAAAGCATGACCGTTCTCGAACTCAACAACTTCGTGAAAGCACTTGAAGAAGAATTCGGCGTCAGCGCAGCAGCACCCGTAGCAGTCGTCGCAGGAGCAGCAGATGCAGCACCCGCAGAAGAAGAAAAGACCGAATTTGACGTCGTCCTCAAAGAAATCGGCGCAAACAAAGTTGCAGTCATCAAAGTCGTCAAAGAAATCACCGGACTCGGCCTTGTCGAAGCAAAGGCAGTCGTCGACGGAGCACCCAAGACCGTCAAAGAACAACTCCCGAAAGCAGACGCAGAAGCAATCGTCGAAAAGTTCAAAGCAGCCGGCGCAGTCGCAGAACTCAAGTAATTATCAATTCAACCAAAACAAAAAACCGCTTTCCTACGAAAGCGGTTTTTTTCTACAACTCACGCACAACCTCGTCCGTGCATTCGATTTCCGAAAAACAATTCGGAAAATATTTTGCGTGTCTGCGCTATAAGAGAAAAGCACCGAAAAATCGGTGCTTTTTGAATGGTATTTTTGGTGATAACGTGAAGTTAACGTTTGCTGAATTGAGGGGCTTTACGTGCTTTGTGGAGGCCGTATTTCTTACGTTCTTTCGCTCTGGGATCGCGGGTGAGGTAACCTGCTTTCTTGAGTGCGGAGCGATATGCTTCGGTGTCTGCCACGCAAAGTGCTCTTGCGATACCGTGACGGATTGCGCCTGCTTGGCCGGTCATTCCGCCGCCGTAGACGTTGACTGCGACGTCAAACTTGTCTTTGGTGGAAGTGAGAACGAGGGGTTGTTCGACGATCATTCTCATGGTGTCCACGGGGAAGTAATCTTCAAAGGTACGACCGTTGATGACGATGGTGCCTTCTCCGCCGGGGATAAGACGAACTCTTGCGATTGCTTTTTTACGTCTGCCGGTGCCGAGATATTGAACTTTTTTCGCTGCTTTTTTAGTCGCCATAATTCACCTCTTACTTCAATTCGAGAGTTTCAGGGCATTGTGCCTGATGATTGTGTTCGCTTCCCGCATAGGTACGGAGTTTCTTGAGCATTTGGGTGCCGAGAGTGTTCTTGGGGAGCATGCCTTTGACTGCTTTGTAGACGACGAATTCAGGTCTTTCTTTCATGAGTTTCTTGTATTGAATCTCTTTGAGACCGCCGACGAAACCGGAGTGATAACGATAGTATTTGTCTTCGAGTTTTTTGCCGGTGAGGACGACTTTGTCGCAGTTGATGACGATAACGTGATCGCCGCAGTCAACGTGAGGGGTATATTCGGGTTTGTTCTTGCCTTTGAGAATGGATGCGACTTGGGACGCGAGTCTACCGAGAACCATATCGGTTGCATCGACGACGTACCATTTGCTTTCCACTTCGCCGGGCTTTGCCATATAAGACTTATTGTTGTTTGCCATGTTGGACAAATCTTTGGCCATAGCGGACCTCCAAATTTTTCAGTATTTTCTTTTGACCGATCGCGGTCGTGGGACGGAGTCCCTGTATATAGACTGCGGTTCAAGGGGCTAGTTCTCCCCGCAATAAACTTCTATAAGCTTTGTAATAATATAAAATAACAGAAAAGATGTCAAGCAATTTTCGACACCTTTTCGTTTTTTCCGAAATTTAGCGGTTGCCGCCACGCCTACGCACCGAAATTCACTTCGACAGGCGCACCGTCAAGGACGGCGTAATACAATTTCTCTCGTCCGTCACGTCCGATAAATGCGATTTTTAACTCCGTGCGTTTGCGGTTGTCTACGGGCGAAATCGTCAATCTATTCCCGCGGTTTGCAAACTCGATACCGCTTCCGTCGTCGTCACGCATAACGTAACTATTCTCGCCCTCGTACACTCTGACTTCAAGGCAATCGAAAGATTGCGAGTTGCCTCTTCTGTCCGCTATCATAGGCACGATACCGCCGTCTTTCACGAAAACGGGTATGCGGTCAAGGGGGGATTTGATTTCGTAGACCTGTCCGCCGTCGTAGCGCTCTCCGGTGAAAAAGTCCGTCCAACCACCGCTTGGCAGATAGACTTTCGTCACCGCCACTCCGTTTTTCATCGGGGACGTGACCGGTGCGACAAGCATCTCGCTTCCGAAGAAATATTCGTCCTTTGCCTTGTAGCCGTTTTTGGACTTGTCAAGGTAGTATATCGGCATCATCAAAGGCACGCCGTCCTTTGCGGTCGCTACGTTTGCGGTGTAGAGATAGGGCAAAAGTCTATGGCGCAATCTCAAAAAGTCTGTCGCGATTTTCTCCGCCTTATCGCCGTACAACCACGGCTCTTTGCTCCAAGATTTGTTGTTGGAGTGCAGCCTGTTGATGGGGGAAAACACCCCGAATTGTATCCATCTGGTGTATAATTCCGCATTTCCCTTGCCAAACAGGTGTCCGCCTATATCGTGCGACCACCAAGAATAGCCGACGTTTGAAGCGGTGGCGGTGAAGTAAGGCTGAATTTTAAGGCTCGCCCAAGTCACGCTCGTATCCCCCGAAAAACCGAGCGGATAACGATGAGATCCTACGCCTGCGTATCTCGACAACACGAGTGCTTTTCTGCCGTCCCTACCTGCGTCAAGCGTGTGATAGTGGTTGAGCGCCCAAAGCGGATCAAAACCTTTGAGTTTGGATTTCGTGCCCTGTTGCCAATCTATCCACCAAAAATCCACACCTTCGTTTTCGTATGGGTGGTGCAAAACGTCGAAATACGATTTCACGTATCTCATAGACGTGAAGTCAAATTCGATCTGCTTTTTGGTGTCGGGATTTACGCCGTTGGCTCTTGCCATTTCGGGATATTGTTTTTCAAAATATCTAACGCCGTCGCGAGGGTGCAAGTTCATCGTGATTGCAAGTCCATTGCCCTTGAGCGTATCGAACATTGCCTTGTAGTCTGGGAAGAGTTTTTCGTTGAACGTGTAGCCCGTCCAGCCCCTACCCTGAAAACTTTTGTACTCTGCATCTTTCGGGACGTCCTTGACGAGATGCCAATCCATATCTATTGTTGCGACGGTGAAAGGAATATCCTTTTTTTCGAACTCGCCCATAAGGTCGAGATATTCTTTTTGGGTGTATGCGTGGTAACGTGACCACCAGTTGCCGAGAGCGTATTTCGGGATGAGCGGAGTGTAACCCGTCAAGCCGTAAAACTCTTTGAGCCCGCCGAGATAGTCGTCGTCGAAAGCGAAAACGTACTTGTCCGTCACGCCGTATTCGCGCGGGGAAACAGTGCCGTCCGCATTCAAAAGCAAGGAGTGCGAATCGTCAAGCTCGGTGACTCCCGAAGTCGAAAAAAGCCCGTTTCCCATTCTGACGAAAAGGGTGTCGAGCTTGATCCAACCAAAACTGAAATCAAGGGTGCGTGCGGTGCCTTTGAGGTTTCTTCCGTGACGAGCGTCCCGCCAACCGTCCCCCTTTTTCACAAGCACGTTTGCGGTGTGTTTGTTGATGAAAAATTCCTTTTCTTTCGTCACAACACGTACTTCATCTTTCGTTTTTGTGTATGTAAACTGCGGATTTGCGAAATTTCTGCAAACGACCGACTGCGACGGTCTGTCCTCAAATTTTCCGCCGACAACGTGTTCAAGTCGAAGGATTCTGTCCGTGATAACGGTGATGCGGAAATCCCCGTCAACTATCGTATTTTCTGATTTTGCAGGGGCAAGAGATACGCCGAATCTGTCCATACGACCTCCTTATTCTTCTATTGCGCGAAGCACTATTGCGATGAATTTGCAGTCCTTTCCGCCGACGGCTATCATGCCGTGGGGTTGTCCGCTATCGTAGTACGCAGTGTCCCCTGCACGCAAAATTTCAGTCTTGCCGTTGATGATGATTTTCAACTCACCGTCAAGGATATAATCCATTTCTTGTCCCTTGTGCGTGGACAGGGAAATGGGTTGTTCTTCCGCTTCTTTGCTGTACGGCACGGACACCAAAAACGGATCTGCGGTGCGCCCGCGAAAGTTTTGCGCAAGGTGTTCGTATCTGAAAGAATGGCGCCTTTCGGTGAGCACGCCCTGCCCTGCACGCACGATACTATAACTCGAAAGTTTGGGGGTATGACCGGTGAGCAGTGCGGTCACGTCCACTCCGAATTTGCCTGCGCAATTATACAAAAACGTGACTGAAAAATCCCTTTCACCGTTCTCGTATTCGAGATAAGTTTTCTCGTCTACGCCCGTGACGGCGCACATTTCTTCGACGGAAACTTCGGTGATTTCTCTCAATGCTTTGAGTCTTTCTGCTATTTCTGCGGTCCTTGACATACGTTTCTCCAAACGGCAACGGAGTGCCTTACTTTATTTCATAAAGTATTTTAGCAAACGCAACCACCGTTGTCAATAGCGGATGAGTTTTCATAGAATACTTCGGGTGTATTATGTGCGGAATTATCGGAATTTCAGGAAAAGGCAAGGTTAAATCCCTACTCTTAGACGGGCTTTCCGCCCTTGAATACCGCGGTTACGACAGTGCGGGTGTTGCTTTCGGCGGCGAGAATATCGACGTCTATAAGTGCGGCGAAAGAGTGGGTGCGCTATCAAAAATCATACCACAATCGTCGGACGGGAACGTGGGTATCGGGCATACACGTTGGGCAACACACGGCGAAGTGTGTGCGAAAAACGCTCATCCCCACCTATCTCCAAACGGAGAGTTTGCGATAGTACATAACGGTGTTGTCGAAAACTGCGACGAATTGAAAGAAATTCTGCTATCAAGCGGAAAAAGTTTTTCATCGGATACGGACAGCGAAATCATCGCTCACCTCCTTGAAAAAAACTACCGTGGGGATATGCTCTCCGCAGTCAAAGATACGGCGGATATGCTCGTCGGCTCGGCAACGTTCCTTGCAATCAAAAAAGGAGACGACAAGGTCTATTGTCACAAAAGGGGGACCGCTCTCGTCGTCGGAGAAAACGACTTCGGGGGATTCGCAAGTAGCGACGCTCTCGCCCTTCAAAACCACTGCGAAAACGAATGTGTGCTATCCGACGGAGATATTGCCGTCGTCGGTGCGGACGGAGTGAAAATTTACCGAAACGGCAAGGCGGTAGAATGCGAAAAGATACCATTCTTCCAAAAACCGCCCGCAAAGTGCGACTGCCATATGAAAAGCGAAATCGAAGAAATTCCCACCGCTCTTGAAAGCACTTTTGCGACTCCTATCCCCGGCGACTGCGTTTTGAAAATCAGGCAATCGGAGCGGATAGCGATTTTTGCGTGTGGGACGGCATACCATGCGGGGCTATACGGAAAGTGCGTTTTTGAAAAGATTGCGGGAATACCCACCGACGTTTACGTTGCAAGCGAAAGCGACGACGTCAAATTTCTATCCCCTACGGTTTTCGCGATTTTCATCAGTCAGAGCGGGGAAACTGCGGATACTCTGCAAGCACTCAAAAAACTGAAAACTCTAGGACTCCCTACCCTTGCAATCACCAACGCACCATTGAGCACGATAACTTTCGATGCTGACTATTCAATTATTACAGGGGCGGGTGCGGAAATTGCAGTTGCCGCCACAAAGTCGTATAATTGCCAGTTGCTATCTCTCTATCTACTATCGTCAAAAGTCGCCGGACGAAACAACACGTGTGCGGTCAGGGGAATGATTGCATCCGCAAGGGGAATGGTGCAATCAACAAAAATCACCGAAAGCGCAACCGCCAAAAAACTATTTTTCATAGGCAAGGGTGCGGACGGAATAACCGCAAAAGAAGGTGCGTTGAAATTTAAGGAAATCACTTACAAGATGACGGATGCCTATCCGTCGGGGGAATTAAAACACGGTGCGATTGCGCTAGTCGATGAGAGCGCACTCGTCGTTGCCATTGCGACAAACGTAGCAGACAAAGAGCGCACACAAGCGACGATAAAGGAATTGAAAACGAGAAAAGCAACCGTTGTAACTTTGTCTGCAATAGGTGATTTAGGCGGCGACGAAACAATACACCTACCCCCTATCGACGATGAAATTCTCTATCCGATTCTTGCAATAATACCCCTTCAAAAACTTGCGCTCGAAACTTCGTTGTCCCTTGGGATAAACCCCGACAAACCGCGAAACCTTGCAAAAAGCGTGACAGTGATTTAGCGAATTAGGCGGAGCGGCAAGCACATATGCCGTTGTTTTTGCAAACTGAAACAATGGTATATAAAATACAAAACACGAGGTTTATCGTTTGATTTTCAAAAGATAAACTCCGTGTTTGAATAATTATTACGTTTGCGTTATTACTACTTTTGTAGGTCGCGAACCACTTTCGTCACGTCTTCGTGTATTGCAATTTCGGCAAGTCCGTCCGCATTTGTTTCCCCTTTGTTGACTAGCACGAGATGCTTGCCTTCGAAAAATTCAACAAGGGATGCGGCGGGATAGACGACGAGAGAAGTCCCCACCACAAACATAACGTCCGCCTGGCTGATTGCGTTTATCGCTCCGTCCAAAACAAAGCTGTCCAAATTCTCTTCGTATAGCACGACGTCGGGGTGTATCACTCCACCGCAAGCGTCGCATTTCGGCGCACCGTCCGCACTCATCACGTAGTCAAGATTGAAAAATTTTCCACAGCGCATGCAGTGATTGCGATATACGCTTCCGTGCAATTCGTACACGTTTTTAGCACCCGCCGCGGAGTGCAAACCGTCTATGTTTTGGGTGACGGTCGCAAGCAACTTCCCTTCCTTTTCAAGATTTGCGAAATACTTATGCGCTACGTTTGGTTTTGCGTTTCGGTAAATCATTTTGTTCTTGTAGAAGTCGTAGAAACCGTCGGTGTCGTAGGAAAAATAGGTGCGCGACAACATATACTCCGCACTGAATTTGCCATGGGAAGTGTTATACAATCCCCCTGCGCTGCGGAAGTCGGGTATGCCGCTGGGCACGGATATGCCCGCCCCCGTGAAAAGCACTCCGCATTTCATGTCGCGGACGACCGCTTTCAACTCTTCGATTTTGCTTTCGTATGATTTATCCATAACCACCTCATTCCCATCATACCACCCTTTCTAAAATAATTCAACTCGTGAAATTATTCAACGCTTGATAAATAGTGTGATAAGTGATAACATAATGGAGAGGTAACTATGAAAAACACTTTCAACGAAAAAATGTACGAACTCGGCTCTCATCGCAGCGTCATCAGAGAGTTGTTCGAATACGGCAAAAAGCGCGCGGAAGAAGTCGGAGCGGACAAAGTCTACGACTTCTCTCTCGGCAACCCCAACGTGCCTGCGCCCGCGTGCGTAAACGAAGAAATCAGTCGCCTATCCACCCTTCCCGACAGCACCGCAATTCACGGCTATACGTCGGCACAAGGGGACGTCGTCGTGCGCAAGACGATAGCGGACGATTTGAACGGTCGTTTCAACGCACATTTTGACAAGGACTTCGTCTATATGACTTGCGGGGCCGCCGCCTCTCTCACGATAACCCTACGCGCACTTGCAAACGCAGGGGATGAGTTTGTTGTATTCGCACCGTTTTTCCCCGAATACAGAGTGTTCATCGAAGGCGTAGGCGGAAAAGTCGTCGTCGTGCCTTTCGTAGAGCCCGATTTCACACCCGACTTCACTGCGTTTGAAAACGCTATCTCCAAGAATACGAAAGGCGTCATCGTCAACAGTCCCAACAATCCGTCGGGTGCGGTTTACGACGAAAACACGGTGAAAAAGATTGCAAAAATCATGCAGGATAAGCAAGAAGAGTTTTCGACAAATATCTTTCTCATCGCAGACGAGCCGTACCGCGAAATCGTCTACGACGGAAAAGTCGTGCCCTTCCTGCCCGAATATTACCCGAATACCGTCGTGTGCTACTCTTTCTCGAAATCCCTTTCCCTTCCCGGAGAGAGAATCGGATATATCGCACTCCCCGACTCCCTTGACGGCAAGGAAGAATTGTACCCCGCAATTTGCGGAGCGGGCAGAGTTTTAGGGTACGTCTGCGCGCCGAGCCTTATGCAAAAAGTAGTATCCGCCTGCATATCCGCCCGTCCCGACGTGGACGCATACAGAGAAAATCGCGACCTACTCTACGGCGCACTCAACGAAATAGGCTACACTTGCGTGCACCCCGACGGAGCGTTTTATCTATTTGTCAAAGCACTTGAAGACGATGCCAACGCATTCTCCGACCGCGCGAAAACTTTTGGGCTTCTCCTCGTCCCTGGCGACAGTTTCTCTGCACCGGGCTACGTGCGTGCATCCTACTGCGTAAGCGGAGATATGATTCGTCGCTCTATCCCCGCTTTCAAAGAACTTTTCGACAGTTATCAAAATTGATTGCGATTCAAAATAATCAATCAAAAAGCAGAGTATGAAAAAGCCCGTCGGTGAGACGGGCTTTCCTTTTGTGATTTTTGGTTTAGGCAAGAATTTCACTTTCTTTTTCAAGTATATTTGCGCAAGCGGTGCATGCGGGACAATCACAATATTTTGCGCCGTCCTTTTTCAGCTGTTCCGCATGGAGCGCAAAACCTTCCGCCTTATCCCCGAAAATCTGTTTGCAGAGCGGAGAGCATGTGAATGCAAGAAGTTCGTCTATGGTTTCGACGTCCTCTTTCAATTCTTGGATATATTTTTCTGTTTCCGCTTTTTCGTCCGCAGTGCCGACGGATGCAAGCCATTTTTCTGCCGCCGCCTTGACTTCACTGCAAGCGGTCGGAGCGTTCAAAAGTGCGTGAGTTTGTTCGATAACGTAATTTTTGATTTCGTTCGTCATATTTCTCCTAAAAGGACACGGCAAACCGTGTCCGAAATTTTTAGTTCTTTTTGATTTTGATGTTGGAGATGACTTCTTCAACCTCTTCGGTTATGCGTTTGCGACGGGGTTTGCCCATGAAGAAGACGACGAATGCATTGTAGCCTGCGTTGCCCGATACAAGACGGTTGATATAACCGAATTTGATAGGCACGCCGCCCGCAAATTCTTTCAGTTTTTCCGCGAGCAAATCCGCATCGGGTTGGTTGCAAGTATGCTCGATGAGAATGAAGTCGTTTGCGTCCGCATCGTAGTATTCCTTGAAGTGTTGCACCATTTCCGCAATAGCCTTTTTCCTGCCCAACGCTTTTCCGAGCAAACCGACCTTTCCGTTGTTGTCAAGCTCGAAAACGGGTTTTACCTGCATAATCATGCCAAGTAAAGCTGCGATTGTGGAAATTCTTCCGCTATGTTTAAGGTTTTTTATGTCGTCCACGATGAAGATATTGTGGGAGTTGAGTTTGTTTTCTTCGAGCCATTCGATGACTTCATCCATGCTTGCGCCCGCATCCTGCATCTTCTTCGCGTAGTAAACGAGAAGCCCTTCACTGCCGGCGCCCGACAGAGTGTCTACGATTTCAAGACGGCGATCGGGGTATTCTTCTTTCAATCCGTTCAGGACTGCATACATGCTGTCGTAACTTCCGCTCATACCCGACGAAAACGAGATGAACAACAAATCCTTTCCGCTTTCGTCAAGGACTTTTTTGAACATATCGTAGGCGGTCGCGCGGTTGACTTGTGCAGTGTTGACAAGGTGTCCTTCTTTCAAAAGTTGATAATACTCGGGGTAATCGGGGCACTCCTCTTCAAACTCGTAACTCTTGCCGTTGATTGTGAAAGGCATGGGAAGTCTTGTGGTGGGGTGCTCTTCGTAATAGCCGAAATAAAGGTCGGCGGCGTTGTCTGTGACGATGATATAATCGCTCATATTTTCTCCCTTGCGCCCGCAGTTTTACACGGACGGAGCATTTTTGTATATTGTATCACTTTCATCGGTTGTTGTCTACCCATTATTATCTATCCTTAAATTAAGGGTTCTGCCCGCGAAAAATTTCTCTTGCGGTTGCGTGCGCGTTATTATATAATATCTACTATGAGAAAAGATAAGATAACCATAGACAACTTTCGCGACTTCGGCGCGCTCACGACGGGGGACGGCAGACGTTTCAAAGAAGGCAAACTCTTCCGCTCCGCCGCCCTGAAAGCGAAAACCGCTGCGGACAAACATTTCTTGGACGGTCTTGGCTTGGACGTTATCTTCGACTTCCGCACCCCTATCGAAATCGAAGAATCCCCCGACTATATCCCGAAAGGCGCAAGGCACGTAGCGATTTCCATCCTTGACAGTGCAGACACCGAGAATACTATCGTCTTCACCAAAAAGTCAAAACTGCACCTGCTCACCGCCACCGAAGAAGAAATGCAAGGACTCATTCGTGTCGTATCCGACACCTACGTCGATATGCCGTTTTCGGACGGATATAAGCAAGTTTTCGACGCCATGGACAAAGGTGAAACTATCGCTTTCCACTGCACTGCAGGCAAGGATAGGACGGGCGTTTGCGCTATGATTATCGAATTTGCTTTCGGCAGAAAAATCGAAGACGTCAAGTACGAGTATATGCTTTCAAACGAATACCGAGCGGATACGAATAGAAAACTCTACAAGTTGATGAAATTCTTTCACGCTCCCGCCCACTCCGTGAATGCGTGTATGTATGCGCTCACCAACCACGAAGAAAACTTCGACCTAGCCGTCAACACGATTTTATCCCGCTACGGCACAATTGAAGACTACCTAGCAAAAACCTACGATATAACCCCCGACCGCATCGCCCTATGGTCGAAATACTACCTTGAATAGTCAAAAACCGCCTTCATCCGAAAGCGGTTTTTTAATGATATATGCGATTGTTATTTTCGCTTTTGTCCCCGTCCCCAAGAGGAAATCGACTGCTACATAAAGCAAGTGCGTATTAACTCTCGCTTATAGCGAGTGAAAAACCGCACGAAAAAATTTCCGGCGTGGGTATTCCACCCGCTTTAATACCAAAACGAAAATTTTGCGAAATACGAATTGAGTGACAGATTATGCACGAGTTGTAGCAAAAAATTTTCGTGCGGTAGAAGTTGCGTTACAGGCGCCGTCTGAACGGTTGCGCAGATAACCGCCGACGGCAACGACGCATAAGAAACTTGGATGCTGAACAAGGAAACAAAAAATCCGACGACCGAAACGTACTTGTGTACGTGAGGGTGTCGGATTTTGCAGTTGACACTGTTATGCGCCAAATAGCGCCGTTTTAGTCGAGGTCTTTCCAAAGGGACTTATACACCTTCTCGTGATATTGAATGGTGTCCGCATATTTGAGTCCCATGTTGTTGGCTCTTTGGTTGTAAAGGTCGGATTGTTTGCCTTCGGTGAGGTCGTTTTTGACTTGTTCGCCGACGGTTACGTTGTCATCCGCAGTTGCGCCGTAGGACAGGATATAGTCGCCGGGAAGGACTCCGCTGCCGTCTTCATTTGCGGTCAAAACGTTGCCGGTGCAGGCGTTGTATGCATCCTTATCCCACGCTTTGTAGGAGCACATCAAAATGAAGATACCCGCATATGCGTTGGAGGTCGAACCGCTTTCGATGAAGGAGTCTGCAAAGCAATAGAAGTTGCCTTGAGTTGCGGTGCCGTCCACGGAGTAGGTGCCTGCGCCTTTCTTGATAAGACCGCGAGCGAGGTCGGTAAATTCGGAGAGATAACTGCTATCTTCGCCGTCGGGGGTGATGAGATAACCAAGACCGCCGTTGTTGCTGTCAGAGGAAGTCATACCGCCGTCGTCGCCCACAAGATATACCCAAGCGGTTGCGACTTTGTTGAGCCAGTAGATGCCTTGACCGTAGGTGAGTTCGCCTGCGGTGACGAACGCTTTGACGGATTCAAAGCTGTTGTAGATTTGTTCAACGATACCGTTTGTGCCGAGAGCAGAAACCGTTTCAATCATATAAGGCATCGAAGGGCATTCGCTGACGTTGTAGGTGATTGCGAAGTTGCCGTCCGCATCCTTTCCAAAGGAAAGAATATTTGCATAGTTGTTTCCGCCTTCCTTTTGATAGGTCGCATCGGGGGTTTTGGTGCCTTTGCCGTCCGCGGTGTAATCGTTGTAGGGGTTGGCGGGATCGGTCATAGGATCGACTATGGTGACGTCTTCGCCGTAGTTGATTTCGGCTTCGGGATCGTATTCGGGGTTGGAAACGTTCACTTTGATTGCGGAGAGTTTTTGGTCACGGAGAGTGAGAATATTCTCTTTGGGCAAAGTGCCTTCTTTCACGAGATTGACGAGATAATCGGTGTCTTCTTGGCTGAGCTTGAGAAGAATGTTTTGCACGAAACCGTAACCACTATTGTTCTCGTCCACGGTGAATTTGTGGAAGTAGGTGGTGGAAAGGGAGCTTGTGAGTGCGGAGCTATAAGAAGATTCGCTTGCACTGAAAGTTTCCTTGTTGTCCTTGACGAGTTTTGCAAATCTTGCATTGACTTCGGATTCGGACACGTTGACTTCGTTGCCGATATAGCGTTCGAGTTTCGTGATGAGAATGGTCTTCATCTCGGAAGTGAGATAATAGTCGTAATCACGGAAGTTGGATTTGATATTCTTTTTGAGTTCTGCGATGCCTCTATCAACGTAGGTTGCGAAATCTTCGTCCTTGATTTCGGTATCGATATCGAGTTCGATTTCTTTGGATTTGATTTTTGCGACGTAGGATTCGATTGCGTTGAAGTCCTTGTCGAAGAATCTTTCGCTGACGGTGACGTCTTCGCTATCGGGATCGTAGTCGTCTTTTTCTTCTTCTTCGGGCATGGTCGCTCTTGCGGTCAAGCTCTTAACCCATTTTGCGTAAAGGGTGACGGATTTGTCGATTGCGGTGTTGTCGAAATCGAACTTCGTGCCCCAATCACCGTCGACGGAGCCGTTTTTGGTGAACCAACCGTAGAACGCATAACCGCTATAAGTGGGAGCGGTGGGAGCGGTGGTTTTTTGACCTTTTTGAATGGTAACGGTTTCGACTTCGCTGCCGCCCAAGGATTCGTATCTGACCTTGACGGGATCGGTGACTTCGACGGTTTCTTCGATTTCTTCCTCTTCGGCGTTGTTGTAACTGTCGTCAAGGACGAGGTTTTCGATGAGCGTCGCAAGGGAAGAATTCATATCGGCGTTCGTCTCGTCGATTGCCTTGGATAGTTCGCTCTTCGTGAGAAGTTGCTCGAAAGTGACGAGTTCGGGGACGGAGCCTGCGGGGAGTTTGCCTGCGGCGACGTACGCCTTGGTGATTTCGTCTTTTGCAAACAAAACAAGAAGTTCACGTTGTGCAAGGGACTTCACGATATAGTCCGCAGTTTCTTGATAGGACATGCCGTAGTAGTTCACGTAAGTGTAGGCATAATTGTTGAAACTTGCGGTCAATTCACCTTTGGACACCGTTGCGGTCTGATTTCCGTAAGTGACGGTGGCTACGATTTGATTTGCATCTCTTTCGTCGTTTTTCTTGAAAATCTCATCACAGCCGACGAGGGTGCCGACTATGAAGGAAATCGTGAGTACGAATACGAGTGCAAGGATTAGTCTTTTTTTCATAATTTATCTCCGTGTGCGGATATAATTTTACAATAGTATAGACATTATACACGCAAGAGCGCGCATACGCAAGCGTTTTTTCAAGGTTGCGCGCATTTCAAGCTCAATCGAGAGCGGAAAGGAAGAAATCCAACACCTTATCTATCCGCTCCTCAGGAGACAATCCGTTCACGTCGAAGACGAGCGTAGGCGGTATCGTGGACGTCAAAACGGTGTCCGTAGCGTGAGTTGCGACCGCTCGCATAAGTCCTTCGTTTTTGAAGACGTCCGCATCGTAAAAACTTGCTCCCGCTCCCCTTCTGTCTATGGTTATTTTGGATACGCCGAAATTTTTGGCGGTATTTTTGAGCAAGGATACGCCGATGAGATTGAGTAGCGGTTTGTCGGGTGCGCCGTAAACGTCGGTGAGTTTTTCGACGAGCGCGTCCCTCGACGACGGCGATTGTACGCTTGCGATTTCCTTGTATATCCGCATTTTGTCCCTACCCGACACGTAGCCTTCTCGGATATAGGCGGGAGCGTCGACGCGCATAACGACGTCTTTGACTTCCTTTTTTGCGGTGCCGGTGCGAAGTTCTTCGATTGTTTCGTTGAGAAGTTCGATATACATTTCGTAGCCGACCTTTTCAACGTGTCCGTGTTGCTCTGCACCGAGCATATTGCCCGCTCCGCGTATGCTCAAATCGCTGAGTGCAACCTTGAATCCACTGCCGATTTCCACGTTGTCAAGCAAAGCTTGAAGTCGTTTTTCGGCAAGTTCGGAGAGAGTGCCGTTCTCGGGTATCGTGAAATAGGCGTGCGCCAAAACCCCGCGCCGTCCCACTCTCCCGCGCAATTGGTAGAGTTGAGCAAGCCCGAAATGCCCGGCATCGAGCACGATGAGGGTGTTTGCATCGGGCAAGTCTATGCCATTTTCAATGATAGTCGTCGCAACGAGTACGTCGTACTGTTTGTCATAAAACGCACTCATACGCTTTTCGAGTTCGACGGGATTCATCTGTCCGTGAGCGGTGATTATGCGCACCCCGCCATCGAGAATCGAGTGAAGTTTTTGAGCGTATAGGTCGAGCCCGTCCACGTCGTTCAAGAGTATAAGCACCTGCCCGCCCCTTGCGCATTCTCTTGCGACCGCGTCTTTCACGAGCGCATCCGAATAGTGAGTGACGTAGGTCTGCACCGGGAGCCTACCTCTCGGTGCGGTTTCGAGCATGGATATATCCCTTATCCCAGACAGCGCCATATTCAACGTTCGAGGAATGGGAGTCGCGGACAAAGTTAGCACGTTGACTTGCGGATATTTTTCTTTGAGTTTTTCCTTGTGGTCAACGCCGAATCGTTGTTCTTCGTCAAGGACGAGAAGCCCGAGATCGTTGAATTTAACCTTGCTCGACAACACTTTGTGAGTCGCAATCACGACGTGCAAGGTGCCGTCTTCGAGACGTTTCAAGGTTTCGTTGTTTTCTTTCGTGGACTGCAAACGAGTGAGCAGAGCACAGTCTATGTCAAACTTTTCAAGACGTGGTTTCAACGCTTCGTAGTGTTGTCTTGCAAGGATTGTCGTAGGAGCGAGCAACACCGCCTGTTTTGCGTCGATAATTGTCTTGAACATGGCGCGGAAAGCGACTTCCGTCTTGCCAAAACCGACGTCGCCGATGACGACTCGATCCATAATTTTTCCGCTCTCCATATCCTTTTTTATATCGTCGATTGCTTTGAGTTGGTCGACGGTTTCTTCATAGGGGAAATCGTCTTCGAACTCCTTTTGCCAAACGGTGTCTTCGGAGTATTTGAACCCCAATTTTTTCTCACGGATAGCGTAGAGTTCAAGGAGATTGACGGCAAGTTTTTTGACGGACGAGCGCACCTTTTCTTTCTCTTTTTCAAACTCTTTACCACCGAGTTTGTTGAGCCGCGGGTTCTCTTCACCCACGAATTTTTGCAGGCTATCCGTCTGGTCGGTAGGCACGTAAAGGGTGTCGCCATCGCGGTATTTAAGCACGATAAATTCTTTCTCGAACTCACCCGTTTTAACCATTTGAGTGCCTTCGCAAATTCCTATGCCGTGAACACGATGCACCACATAATCACCCTGTTTTGGTGCTATAAACTGCGTTTTGTGTGAAATAGCGCTTTCGCCGTGGCGTTTGCCGATACACTCCGACACGCCGACTACGAGTATTCTCAAATGCGGATAACAAAAACCGCTTTCAATCCCCAAAGGTGTGACAAGCACGCCTTCTCCGTCTTCCCCCGTTGCGTTGCCGTCTTCACTGAAACGTGCAAAAACTTCTTCTTCATTCAGGCTTCTTGCGATTGCTTTCGCTTTCTCCGCACTACCGCACGCAAGCACCACTTTATAACCGCTTTGACGGAATCCGCGAAGGTCGTTATATATGCTCCCCGCATCAAGATAATATTTGCTGACGGGAAGGCATTTAGGCTCAAGCGTCAAGGTCGGCTCGAAGATAGGATTTGAGAGTGCAAGGGAGGTGAAACTCACCTTTCTGCGAAGCAAAATCGCATGCTTGAATTCGTGATAGGAATACACCGCTTTGTTATGCTCGGGAAGCACGTCTCCGCTCTCTGCGAGAGCGTTGATTCTGCCCGAAAACTCCTTGCCCAGCACCGCCAGTTTTTCGTTAATTGCCTTTGGCTCGTCGAAAATCACGACGGATTGTCTGCCCGCTTTTCCCGCCACGTAGTCGATATAATCGAACACGGAATATGCTTTGTCGGAAAACGGAATAACCCATACGGCAGACGGCTCGTTTGCGCCGGCGTGCAAGGAGTCCGCAAACTTCGTTGCGTTGTCGTTTTCGGGGTATGCGGATAGTTTTTTCTTTATTTTCTCGACTTCGTCTTCATCGAAGATTATCTCCCCTGCGGGTGAAATCAATACTCTGTCCACTTCGCAGACGGAGCGCATTTCTTCAACATCGATTTGTTTGATTTCTTCGACAAGTTCATCGAAAAAGTCAATTCGATACGCCTTGCCGTCCACTGCGTAGACGTCGATAATATCCCCTTTCAAAGAGAAGTCGCCGATTTCCGCAATCACGTCCTGACGGACGTAACCCGAATTTACGAGTTTTTCGGCAACTGTCTGTGGCGGGATTATGTCTTCCTTTGCGACGGTGAAAGAATACTTGTCGAAAAGTTCGGGGTTGGGAAGTTTTTGGACGAGTGCGTCCGCAGAGATAACGAGAGTTTCCGCACTCCCCGAAACGAAAGACGAAAGCGCAACTATGCGGTCGCGGGAAAGTTTGTTCCCCACTCCGCCCCTGTGGAATAACACGTCGTCGCGATGGGGAAAATAAATGGTTTCACCCTTTTCGTAAGAGTCGAGTTTTTTGAAAATGCTAGTCGCAGACAATGCGTCTGCGGTGACGTAAAGTTTGACGGCGGGTATGGCAAACCCAAGGTGTGCTTTTGCACCCTCGGTCAGTCGCAACACGGCGGTCGATGAAAGTTTGCCGTCGGGTAGCCGTTTGTCGCCCAGTGCGGAAAGGCAAGAAAGTTTTCCGCCAAGGCGTGGTAGTGTCAAATGTTCGGGGATCATTTCTTTCTGTTCAAGACTTCTTCAATACGTTGAACGTCTTTGCCTTTGATTAGGTCGATGATGCCGTTCGCAACGAGTGCAATACCTTCATCGAGAGCGGGTTTGTCAGCATAATCGACCTTTGAAAGCACCAAATCAATCAGTTGAACATCCTTTTGTGCAAGTTCACCGTTCTTGATACCTATGCGCATACGCTTGAAATCCGTGCGTTCGAGACGACCTACTATGTTTCTCATACCGTTGTGAGTGCCTGCGCTTCCTTCCTCTCTCATGCGTGTTTTGCCGACGGGAAGATCGGCATCGTCATAGACCACGACGAGTTCTTCTTTGACGTCAACCTTGTATTTTTTGACAAGCGCATGCACCGCATTGCCCGACAAATTCATATAGGTATCGGGTTTTGCAAGCACGAATTTCACGCCGTCTATCACCCCTTCTGCAACGTGCGCTTCGGTGGCTTTTTGCTTGACGAATTTCACGCCGAGTTTTTTCGCAACAGCGTCAACCGCCATGAATCCGATATTGTGATAGGTGCTTTTGTACTTTGCCCCGGGGTTTCCGAGTCCTACGATGAGATACATATTTCTCCTTTGAGGTCATTCCCTCTTTTTGGAAGTGGCGCGTGTGCGCCCTATCGTGAACGTATTGTCATCCACGCTCTCACTGACGGTGGTGCCCGCCGCAATGAAAGCGGAGTTGCCTATATTCAGTGGCGCAACGAGATTTACGTTTGCACCGATGAAGCATCCGTCGCCGACCGTGGTGCGGTGCTTATTCTTGCCGTCATAGTTGCAAAACACCGTCCCGCAACCGACGTTAGTACCCTTGCCGATTTCCGCATCGCCGATATAGGTCAGGTGTGCGCTTTTTGTTCCGTCCCCTATCGACGACGATTTGACTTCGACGAAATCCCCTATCCGACACCCGTCCCCTACGACCGCATTTCTGAGTCTTGCGAAAGGGCCTACCGACGTGCGTGCGCCTATACGCGAGCCGACGACGTGTGAATAAGAGCATATTCCGTCTTCGAGAAGTACGCTGTTTTCAAAATGCGAACCTTCAACCGTGCCGTGAATTTCGCACTCCCCGATTATACGAGAAAACGGCAACACTACGCTTCCTTGTGCAAGTCGTGCGGTGTCGTCGATGAACACGGTTTCGGGGGACGGAATGAATACCCCACGGTTTAGCAATCCGTCGATTATCCGCCCTTTTAACATATTATACACTATATTATAAGATTTTGCACTACCGAGTTTTGAAAAAACGTCGGAATATACGATTTCCGTCTTTCCGCTACCGCCCGCCGTATATATTCCTTCGTCACCGTCCCCGAAATTTAGAGTGCGCACACCCTTTCGCTTCATTGCACCGACAAGCCGCTTTATATCGTCTATGCAGACAAGGGGCATATCCGTATTTAGCACGACGACCGTTTTGTCTGCGGGAATATCAGCAACCGAAAAATTTTCGACGCATATCCTATCCGCCGACGAAAATTCGCGGTCTATATACTCTGCCGTCTTTCTGCCGAGAATTTCATTCTCGAATTTGCCTTTTTTGATTATCACGAAAAAATCCAACATATCCTAGCGTATGCGGCGAATAAGAAAAAGTTGCAAAGTTTTTGGCATAAATCCTTGAATTTCGATTTCCCGCCGTGCTATTCTCTCATCGTCGCAGGCTGTCCGATGCGGGCAAATAAACCGTAAAGGAGAATGTCTATGAGCAAAAAGAAAATCGTATGCACTTTGGTATCTTTTTTGACTGTTCTTGCAACCGTTCTGGGCTGCGTATTCGGGATAGACGTCGATTTTGACGGTGTACTTCCCGACGATGCATACGTCGTAGACGTATCCGACGAAGCGCACGGACAGAACTGATCTTTGCGGCAGAAAAACGCGGTGGATTTTTCCACCGCGTTTTTCGTTATCTTCTTGTTTTATCACAAAATAATTGTTGCGCTTTTACCGCCGCATTTTGTTTCATTTTGTCACGATACGTTTCATTTTGTCCCGTAATAATTTGTTTCGTTTTCAGTCGTTGCACGATTTTTTGCGAGTGCGCATTCTCTTGAAAAAGTCGCTGACGATAGCGGAGCATTCTTCTTGCATAACTCCCCCTTCGACTTCGACGGTATGATTGAAAAGTCCGTCTTGGAAGATATTGATTTTGCTACCGCAAGCGCCCGTTTTCTCGTCGTATGCGCCGAAATACACTGCGCGCACCCTTGACAACACCATTGCCATAGCGCACATTGCACACGGCTCGAGCGTGACGTAGACGTCGCAGTCTTCAAGCCACCAGTTGTCCACCGCTTCGCTTGCCTTTTTCAGAGCGAGCATTTCCGCATGGGACGTTGCCGAGACATCTCTTTCTTTTCTGTTTTCACTTTCCGCGATTATCACTCCGTCCTTGACAACAACCGCACCGACGGGGACTTCGTCCGCATCCGCACTGCGCTTTGCCAATTCAATCGCTCTCAACATAAATTTTTTTTCCATACGACCTCACTTGTGATAGGGCAAGCCCGCATTTATGGTGAGCGCCCTATAAATCTGCTCACTTGCCATAACCCTGAACATTTGATGAGGGAAAGTCATCTTGCCGAAAGACAGGATGAAATCCGCCTTTTTTCTCGTTTCGTCGTTATGTCCGTGACTACCGCCGATGAGAAAACTAAACTCGCATTCACCGTCAATGCACTTCTTGTCGATGAGAGACGCAAGCTCTTCACTTGACAATTCCTTTCCTCTGCCGTCCAAGAGAATGATATATCCCTTTGCCTTTTCAAGGAGTTTTTCACCTTCGATACGGCTTTGCTCTTCCGCCGATTTAGACTGCGGAGCGTCGGGAATTT
Organism: uncultured Bacteroidaceae bacterium; assembly: GCA_964637515.1. GTDB lineage: Bacteria > Bacillota > Clostridia > Christensenellales > CAG-917 > RGIG4097. The sequence goes on from CAZWUI010000001.1 coordinate 115,424, forward strand.
CAACGACGCTAAAATCTGCGAATCTCGAAATGCGTTTTGCATACTCTTTGACTGCATTTGAAAAGTAGTCTTCTTTGATTTTGCCGATTGCAATAAGATTGATTTTCATCGCATAAGCCCCCATGCGAGCGTGAATGCAGTCGCCGCTACGCCGACCGCAACCGTGATATAGAATAGCGCACTTTTATATATAGGACGTGCGCCAACGTCCCCACCTGCGAAAAGGGCGTCTTCAAGTCTACCCTCCGCGACCGCATCTTTACGCATACGGTAAAACAGCAACACCATAACCCCCACCGCTACAACCGCAAGAATTGCACCAACGACGTAGCCGAAAAGGGAGCCGTACAACCAGTCCGAAATCTTCCCCATAAACGAGAGCCAACCGCCCGTGTAATCCCCATATCCCCAAAGCACTGAAACGGCGTTGTTGAGGAAGTGGACGAGCATAGCGGGGAAAATCGAACCGCTGTAATAGACGATAAGCGCAATCACAAGTCCGTCGAAAAAGGTGTACCCGGTTTGGCGGATATTTTGATGCATGAGCGAGAAGAGCAAGGCGGACAACAAAACCACCTTCCAACCACTGTCGCGGTAGCACGCAAAGAGAAGCCCCCTGTGCGTAAACTCTTCAAAGACCGCGGGGAGCAAAGCCGTCAACGCAAGTTCCGATATTAGCACCCCTACGGACGTATATTCAGTCTGACTCGACGAGTAGACAAAACCTATTTGACGGAGCACCATAGACCAAAAAACCGAGAGCATAGTCGCAAGATATATCATTGCAACACCAATGCCAAAAGAACGCAATAAATCGCGAAAAGACGGTTTCTTGAAGTTAAATTCGTATAATAAAGTGCCGATTGTGTGATTTGACGGTTTTGAGCGAAGAAGATACCAAAGCGAAAAAGGCACCACTCCAAAGCATATAAGTTGCACGATACAAGTGAAGAAAACGCTACTGTCCGCACCCATTTTTTCGGGCAAATTTTCACCTATCGCCACCCTTAATAATAGAGTGAATACGATGACTATAAGGTAGGTTATTTCACCGACCGTCCGTTTTGAAAGCGTTCTCGTCATAGCAAATTCAAAAGGAAATTCAACGCCCAATAGAATGCGGCAAAACCGATTGAAATCCATACGTTAGGCATACGTTGCGCCTTTCCGAAACACTCGACTCCCGCCGATTCATAAAGGGTGTAGTAGACTTTTTTCCAACCGTGTTTCGTGAACAACGAGCGGATAAATCGCGCGCAATTAAGGATGAAATTCGACCTGTTTTTCGCAGGTGCGTCGTAGGTCACCGTGATGGTGTAGTCGCCGTAGTCCACCTTGTTTTCATACAAACTGAACTCTGCGTTTTTGCCCTTGCCGATTCTATAGTAGGCATACAACAATATCGCAAGAAGAAAGAGTCCGACCACTACGCTGACCGTCCCCGTCAGGAAATTCCAATAGCCTAAATCCGCTACGATTTGATCCACTTCGGGAACGTAGGCAGTCACGGTGAGCGTGATGAAGTTGTTGAGAAAATGCACTATCATACACGGCACGATAGAGCCGGACAGAATGAACAACAACGCAAGCACGATACCCAGCCCGAATTGATGCACGGTTTGCATGGGGTTTGCGTGCATAAGGCTGAACAAAAGTGCTGAAATAAAGATGCCAAAAGTTATATCTCTCGTGTTGAGACCGCCGCCGAGAAGCATACCCCTACACACGATTTCTTCGCCGATTGCGGGCAAAATAGCCATGCAGAGAAGAGCAAGGAAATATACGCCGACAGACGTGAAATTGATGGTTATCACGCTCGTCACGGGATAGCCTATGACCGCCAAGAATTGCAAGAATAGCAATGCGAGCGGATAAAACACGAGAATGGTGCAAAACGCTATCGGGAAAAGCAAGAGATATTGATAAGGATTTTTGGAGGGTTTCAACTTCACAACCGAAACAAAATCCGCCTTTCTCACGTGGCAATACACGACGGATATGCCGACAAAAGCAAGTTCCATGACGAAATAGTTCACCCAATTCGCCGCGTCAACTCCCGCAAACGCACCTGTCCTACCATGAAGAATATAGTAGAAAACAGTGGAGAGCAAGGACGCTCCGCACACCGCTATAAGATAGGACGCACCGCTTTCGTTTGCATTCAGTCTATTTTTCATTTCGCCTCTACAATTTCTCCTATTTCGTGTTGAAGTGCGATTTTCACACATATATCCGCACCGTGAGAGTCGAGTTTGCCCTTGACCGCTCCGAGCGCAAGTTCGGGTAGATTGTTATTCTCGCTGATATGCCCGAGAATCAAGGTTTGCACTTTCGTACCTATCAGGTTTTCCGCCATAATTGCGGAAGAGTCGTTGCTCAAATGCCCGAGATTGCCGAGAATACGCTTTTTGAGTGCGGGAGTGTAACTCCCGTTTTTGAGCATATCGACGTCGTAATTGGATTCGAGCAACACGACTTCGCTGTTTTTGATATTGTTCAACACTCCCCTAATGGGAATGCCCATATCTGTTGCGACACTCACGCTGCGTCCGCCGTTTGAGAAGGTGTATCCCAAAGGGTACGCCGCATCGTGCGGTATGCGGAAGGGAGTGACGGATATATCCCCTATCGAAAAGCCGTTTTCATAGAAATCCACGCTACGATAGTTTTTCACTTCACCCTGTTTTTTATAGATTGCCTTGACGGTTTCGCCGTGTGCGTAGAGCGGGACTATGGGATTGATTTTCGGAATAGCGTAAATGTGGTCGCTATGCTCGTGGGTTACGACGACTCCGCTCAAATCGTTTAGAGTCAATCCCACGGTGCGCAAACCTTCTTTAATACGCGCGCACGACACCCCCGCATCGCAGAGAATTGCCGTGTTGTCCGTCATGATGAGTGTTGAATTGCCCTTGCTACCGCTGGCAATAGGCAAGATTTTTATTCCCATTGTTACCGTTGAAGTAAACTTACCTTTTGAAGTTTAATCTATCGTTAAAAAGACGCGCGCCCTTTTGGGCGCGGTCGATTAAATCATGTCGTTGTAGTATCCGACTGACTTTGATTTCGTTTGTTTCTTGTCCGACTTGCCTAGCGCAATCGCGATAATGACGGAAAGAATAAACCCTATCGTTGCAAGACCGCATACGACGATTGCACCTTTATCCTGCGCAAGCACGAAGTCGTTCGCGATGATGCGATAGATGAGTCCCGCATCGACCGTCGCCGCAGAGCAAAGGAACAATACGGTTGCGAATGCGGACGGCAGTTTCCCCGCAAAGAAAGAGATGAGAGTGACTATCACGCATATTGCGGCGAAACACGCACCGATGATATAAAGAAGTGCGATTGCAAGGTTTTGCGGAGCAGTTCCGCCCACCCATGCAGAGATAATGCCGATGACGTCGAAGTCGGAGAAATCGAATCCGAACACCACGGGTTTGAAATGCGCAAGCAAGAAGCATACGACGGTGAGTGCGGAGAAAATGAACAAGAACAAAGATGCGACTCTTGCCTTACCCTTGCCTGATTTTGCCTTGTCCGTAGCGTGCGCACGCGTTTCTTCCATATCCGAAACACTGTCGCCGTAGAAGTCGTTTTGGGGTTTTGCGCCGTCGGTGCGCAAGACGTCGCTATCCTGCGTCATATAAGGCACGACCGCAAGAGGCACGATTATGGGTTGAAGTTGTACGGTGTTGTGTTTCGGCGCAACGATAGGCACGGGACCGCCCATTCCAACGGGTTTCATAACCGTAGTTTCCATACCTGCGTCGGGCTGAGGAGAGCCGTACGCTTCGCTTTCATACATTACTTCTTCGGGTTGAAGATTTTTTTCTACCTCTGGGGTGAATTTTTGCACGTTATCTTTTTTAGCCATAAGTTTCTCCTTAAACTCAACGTGTATATCCCGACTTGTCGGGGTTGATGAAAGAGCAGATGACGCTCATTATTATTCCGAATACCGCAGTCACAAACAGAGTGAACCATTCGCTCGTTGCGTAGCCGTGAATTACGTCTTGCATAAAGTCGATTTTGCCGATTCCGAGAGAGTCCGCACCGACTAGTGCAATCACGAAAAGTATCGCGACGAAAATGAAATACAATACCGAACATGCCGTGTATTTTCTCACTTTCACCGCACCGCATATTCCCGTCAACGATTTCACTATATTGGCGAGAACGAAAAGCAGTCCGACCGCAAGAATAAGATCGGGGACTATGAGTGCAAAATTTCCGCCGCTTGTCGCAAAATCAACGATATGTCCTATCGCATTGTAGTCGTCAAGCACATACTTGAAGGGCAAGAAGTCGATTTTCACGCCGAATACCGCAAACAAATACGGCAAAACAACGATTGCCTCTGTCAAAAGCATCAGAAGTCCGCATATGAAATTTTTACCGCGTTTGCGACGTTTCCAGGTTTTCCCGACGTCCTTTGCTTTGGGTTGAAAGTCGTCAACGGTGGAATAGTCTTGACTTACGTCTTGCGGTTCGTCGATTTCAAGGGACGGACGCAACACGAAATCCTGCCTAACCGACGGCAGTTGATTCACGTCGTTTCCGCGCATGGGAGTCGGCGCAAGCCTAATCCCCATATCATCGACTTTTTTTGCTTTGGATTTTTCCATACTAAATCTTCTTATCCGATTTTGCAGGTGCAGTCTGCACGGGTTTCGCAACGGGTGTCACCGAGACGTCCGCCGGGGTGTATTGCATAAGGGGTTGATCCTGCGTCACGTAAGGCACAAACGCTACAGGTTGCACGATGGGAGGCATTTGATAAGGCTCTCCCGTTTCCTTGTTGTAGAGCACCGGGGGTGCGTAAGGATATTGAGGCGCGGCGTACGCTTGGGGCGGATACGCGGGATAGGGCGCATAGGGATAACCGTTCGGGAATTGGTTGGGTTGCGTGAAGTTGTTTTGTTCTTCCGTCTTGGGTTTCTCTATGGTCTTGGTTTGCGCCTTTTCAAACTCTTTGCCCGCAAACTCGTCGAAAGTGGGAGTCTTGGGAGTGTCGAGATTGATTTCGTCAACGTGAATTTTCTTCGCCTTGCGTTTCACGGGCGGAGATTGCTTGATTTTGCCTTTTGCAAGGAGCAGAGTCGCTCTTGCACGATTGCGTCCGCAATGTAAGCATGCGGTCACGGTGAGCGGATTTATTGTTCCGCAAGCGGGACAAACGTAGGTTTCGCTTTCGATTTCGTCCTCGTCGATTTCGGAGTACGGATCAGAATAATAGCCGACGAGTTCTTTGAGATTGACCGCCGCCTTGCGAAGTTTCGCAACGTCTTCGGATCCCATTTCGTCGATTTTTTCACGATATGCGTCAAGGATTCTCGCTTGTTTGGAGAGTTCCTGATTGGTGCGCTCACGGTAGTCGTCGACTTCTTGGATGCTCTTCGCCTTGTCGTCGAGCATTTTTGCGCGCTTGTCCGCGATTTCCTTGTCGATACCTTTCATTCTCTCTTTGACGAGAAGGTCGAGTTTCATCTTCGTCTTTCTCATTTCGATGACGTCAAGGCTATCGTGGGTTTCTTCGTTGCGTTGCAACGGCGCACCGCAAGATACGCAGAATTTCGCGCCCGGGAGATTTTTCGCACCGCAAATCACGCAGACCGGTTTCGCCAACACGCCAAGTATGTTGCCGCACTTGGCGCAATAACGACTGCCTGCGCTATTTTTCGTTCCGCAAGACGGGCATTCGCTTTCGTAGTTGTCCGCTACGTCCGCACCGCACGTGGTGCAGAATGCTTGTCCGGGGACCACTTCGCTTCCGCAAATTTTACAAGTGAACATAATATCCTCATTTCCGCATAAGCGGTTATTTTGCTTTGTAACTGTCTTTCAGTCCGACGATTGAATTATATTCTTCGCCGTCCACGTTTCTCTTGATGAAGTAGCCTTCTCTCAAGAATTGGAATCTATCTCCCGCCTTGGCGTCTTTCAAGAAACTTTCCGCCTTGCCGTTGAGCACGGTGAGAGAGTTGGGATTGACTCTGTCCATATAGTCTTCGGGACCATCGATTATCAAATAATCGAACATATTGAGTTTGACGTCGATAGAGTCGTTTGCATTCACCCAATGTATCGTGCCTTTGACTTTGATATTCGCGCCTTCTTCTCCCGACTTCGTGCCTTCGAGATAATCCACGTGCACCGCGACGACGTTTCCGTTATCGTCAAGGTCGCAACTCTTATACTTCACGACGTATGCGCCTTTGAGTCGCACGATTCCGTCGGGTTTGAGCCTGAAGAATTTCGGGGGCGGATTGAGTTCGAAGTCGCTCTCTTCGATATAAAGTTCCTTTGAGAAAGTCGCGACGTGGTTGCCTGCGCCTTCTTGTTGGGGGTTGTTTTCGATGAAACAATCTTCCGTCTTTCCGTCGGGATAGTTGTCAACGATGAGTTTCAGGGGCTTCGTGACGACCATTGCTCTCGTTGCGTTTTGGTTGAGATTTTCTCTCACGCAGTGTTCGAGAATGGCAATATCCACTTCGCTATCCGCTTTCGACACGCCTATACGAGAACAGAAATCTCTGACTGCTTCGGGGGGATAACCCCTTTCTCTGATACCGCTCAAGGTGGAAAGACGAGGATCGTTCCAACCCCACACGATACCCTCGTCAACAAGGCGTTTGATGAAACGTTTGCTCATGACGGTGTGAGTCAGGTTGAGTCTTGCGAACTCTATCTGGCGGGGACGAGGCGCGGGGAATCCGCAATTCTCGGTGACCCAGTCGTAAAGAGGTCTGTGGTTTTCAAATTCAAGGGAGCAAAGGGAGTGCGTGATCCCTTCGACCGCATCTTCGATGGGGTGCGCGAAGTCGTACATAGGATAGATAACCCATTCGCTACCCGTGTGCGGATGCTCTGCGTGGCAAATACGATATATGACGGGATCGCGCATATTGATATTGGGGGAAGCCATATCGATCTTCGCACGCAAAACTCTTGCGCCGTCTTCAAATTCGCCCGCTTTCATACGCTCGAACAAATCGAGATTTTCTTCCACCGAACGATTGCGATAAGGGCTTTCCTTGCCCGCTTCGGTGAGAGTGCCTCTCGTTTGACGGATTTCTTCCGCGGTCAAGTCGCATACGTACGCCTTTCCGTCGCGGATGAGTTTCAACGCACATTCGTACATTTTGCCGAAATAGTCGGATGCGTTCAACACTCTGTCCCACTTGAAACCGAGCCATGCGATGTCTTCTTTGATAGACTCCATATACTCGACGTCTTCTTTTGCGGGATTTGTGTCGTCGAAGCGCAGATTGCATTCGCCGTTATATTTTTCTTTCATACCGAAGTTGATGCAAAGAGCCTTTGCGTGTCCGATATGGAGATAGCCGTTGGGTTCAGGAGGGAATCTGGTGATGATTTTGTTCATCTTCCCCGCCGCCAACTCTTCGTCGATGATGTCTTCGATAAAGTTTCTTGAAGTGATTTCTTCCATTAGCATATTCCTTTACAACTGCCGTGCAGATTGATTTCGTTCGTCATAACGCTCATACCCTCTCCGTCCTCAACGAAACCATACGGCTTCAACTCGTCGTGCAGTCCTTTTATCGCAAGGCGGACGGGCGCGCCGATTTTGAGTTTGTAGAAAATTGCGTGGATGAAAAAGGTCTTATCCCCTATTTCCACTCCGTCCTTGAATTTGACAAGGTCGATAACCGCGCAATCGTCGAAGCGTAGTCTTATCAGTCCGACAACTCGTCCGTCGTCGAGAAACAAAAAATTGCATCCGACGGGGGGAATGTCTAAACCAAGGACTGCATATGCGTCCGTGAGCGTGTTATCTTGTGCGTACGCGAGCGTTAACATAGTATTATGATTTTAATGCTTTTATCTATCTTTGTCAACGGCAAAAATCATAATAGTGGAATTGGGTGCCGCAAAATCATAAAAAATCCATTGTGTACAAATTGTTTTGCATTTATCCCGAAGTCGTGTTATAATCACCGCGTTATGTCGTATATAAGCCTCAAAGGGGTAAGTTATTCTTATCCGTTAGGGGAGGGCCACAGTCTAAAAGCCCTCAAAAACCTGTCTTTCTCCGTTGAAAAAGGCAGCTTTATCGCGTTGGTCGGAAAAAACGGCAGCGGTAAAAGCACTCTTGCCAAACTTCTCAACGGTTTATTTTTGCCCTCGTCGGGGGAAGTCGTCGTGGACGGTATGTCCACAGCGGACGAAAAATTCACCTTTGAAATAAGAAAAAAAGTGGGTATGGTCTTCCAAAACCCCGACAATCAGACGGTCGCAACTATGGTCGAAGACGACGTCGCTTTCGGTCCCGAAAATATCGGCGTGCCCCGCGATGAAATCATCGAAAGAGTGTCTTCCGCTCTTGACGCCGTGGGTATGTCGGAATACCGCAACCGCCCCGTCAGCAAACTTTCGGGCGGTCAAAAACAAAGAGTCGCAATAGCGGGCGTGCTTGCAATGCGTCCCGAAGTGGTCGTTTTCGACGAAAGCACCGCTATGCTCGACCCCGTCGGCCGCAAAGAGATTATGGCTATCGCAAAATCCCTGCACGACAAGGGTATCACCGTCATAAATATCACGCACAATATGGACGAAGCGTCCCTTGCGGATAGAATCATCGTGATGAGCAAAGGGCAAATCGTTTTGGACGGCACCCCCAAAGAAGTTTTCGGCAAAGGGAATTTGTCCGCATACGGACTTTCTCTCCCCGCGCCTACCGAAACTGCGTTGACTGCAAAAAATTTCGGCTATTCTTTCGACGACGTCGTTGTGTCAATCGACGAATTGACGGACGGAATCCTTGAAAACGTAGGTCAACAACAAGTGGATTTTGATTTGCATTTCTCCACCGCTAAACAGAGTGTAAAAGCGGTCGAAATCGAAAATCTCTCTTTCGTCTACTCCAAGAAAACCCCGTCCGAAAAAGTCGCTATCGACAACGTCAATCTCACGATAAACGAAGGTGAGTTTGTCGCTCTCATCGGGAAAACGGGGAGCGGTAAGTCCACCTTTATCCAACACCTTAACGGTCTCATAAAATGTCAAAGCGGTGAAGTCAAAATCTACGGCAAGTCCGCAAAAGAAAAGAAAAATCTCAAGAATTTGCGCTACACCGTGGGTATGGTTTTCCAATATCCCGAATATCAACTCTTTGAAGATACCGTCGCAAAGGACGTCGCTTTCGGCCCGAAAAATATGAAACTCTCATCCGACGAAGTGAATGAAAGAGTCCGCAAAGCTATGGACCTTGTGGGTTTGCCCTACGACAAGTTTGCCGAGCGCAGTCCCTTTGAGTTGAGCGGCGGCGAAAAACGCAGAGCGGCAATCGCGGGCGTCATCGCTATGGATCCGAAAATTCTCATTCTCGACGAGCCGTTTGCAGGACTCGACCCTGCGGGCATCAAGGACGTGACTTCTCTCATCGTCAACCTGCAACGCACCGTATGCCCGACTATCATCATGGTGTCGCACAGCATGGATGCGGTGGCGGAAATCGCGGATAGAATCATCGCACTCCAAGACGGAAAACTCGTCGCGGACGGCACGCCCGGCGAAATCTTCAAAGATAGAAAACTCATCGAAGATATAGGACTCGACCTGCCCTTCCCCGCAACGACGAGAGATAATCTCGAATCGAAGGGAGTCGTGCTTCCTAACGGTATCATCAAACGCGACCACTTGTCCACTGCGCTCAAACTTTTGAAAGGGGGACGAGCGGATGTTTAGAGATATATCTTTCGGACAATACTACCCTGCGGATTCCCCCGTACATCGCTTGGATGCAAGAGTGAAACTTCTTCTCACTCTGCTCTTTGTCGTAGCGATATTTTTCGTCAATTCGTACTTCGGATTTTTGCTCACTGCGGTGGTGCTTGTGCTGATCGTATTGATTGCAAAACTCCCCATGATGTCCGTCTTGAAATCGGTGAGAGGAATACTCTTCATCGTGCTCTTCACTGCCGTGATAAATCTCTTTTTCGGCAGTCGCGACGGCAGTGAAATTCTGTGGTCTGCGTGGGTGCTAAAAATCACCAAATCGGGCGTTCATACCACCATAAAGATGATTTTAAGGCTCGTTTTGTTGATTTCGGGCGCATCTTTGCTTTCTCTCACAACCACCCCGGTTGCGCTTGCGGACGGACTCGAAGGCTTGCTTTCTCCCTTGAAAAAAATCAAGGTCCCCGTCCACGATATTGCGATGATTATGTCCATTGCACTCCGCTTCATCCCCACCCTTTTTGAAGAAACCAACAAGATAATTTCCGCTCAAAAAGCAAGGGGCGCAAGTTTCGATACGGGCGGGATTTTTGCTCGTGCAAAAGCACTCGTCCCCGTCCTTATTCCCCTATTCGTCAACTCGTTCAAACGTGCGGACGAACTTGCATTCGCAATGGACGCAAGGTGCTACAACGCCACACCCAACCGCACGAAAATGAAAGTATCGAAAGTGGGAGTCGGCGACTTTGTTGCAGGGCTTATCATCGTCTTGTATTTCGTCGTCGTTCTTCTCGACCGCTATTACTGGTGCGGTTATATCGATACGCTAGTTTTAGGAGGACTGCTATGAGATACTCCGCGATAATTTCCTACGACGGCAAAAACTACGTAGGTTGGCAAAGACAACTCAACGGTTTGAGTGTACAAGAAGTGCTTGAAAACGCTCTCTCAAAAATTTTCAATTCAAAAACCGCCTGCACTGCAAGCGGTCGCACGGATGCCGGGGTGCACGCTTTCGGACAAGTCGTCCACTTCGATGCGGAAACGTCTATCCCGACCGATAAAATTCCGTATGCGGTCAACACCGCCCTGCCCGACGACGTGTCTATGCTCTACTGCGAAGAAACGACGGACGATTTCAACGCGCGCTTTTCGGCAAAGAGAAAAACCTACGTCTACAAAATCTACTCCTCCCCCCACCGTATACCCGTATTGAACGCAACGCACGCACATATCACGAGTCCGCTCGACGTCAACGAGATGAAAAAAACCGCCGCCGTCCTTGAAGGCGAGCACGATTTCAAGTGCTTCGAAGCAAGCGGGTCGGTCGTGAAATCCACCGTCCGCACTCTCTATTCAGTCGTCGTCGATGAAAAGGAAATTCCCTTCCCCGAAAAACTTGCGTTTCAACCCAAAGAAATCACAATCACCGTTTGCGGAAACGGATTTTTGTATAATATGGTGCGCATAATTGCGGGCACTCTCGTCTACGTAGGCATGGGGAAACTCACCGTTGACGACGTGAAAGACGCTCTAAATAACAAGGACCGCACGAAAATGGGAAAAACACTTCCGCCCGAAGGGCTTATGCTCCAACAAGTCTACTACGAATAAACGTTGATAATTCTCCGACAAAATCCCGTTGAAAACAAAAGCACGCAAATTGCGTGCTTTTCATTATCTATCTTTCAAATAGTTTTGCTTTTTGTTTTCATAACCGATCGTCTAATTCTTTCAAGTCGTATCACATTACGCTATCATAGCAGATTGTGTTTCGGTTTAATCACTGAATTCTCTTTCTCGTGCTTTCGTTTGCAAGGATGAAATTCAAAACGTTGCATGCGCTTCTTTGCAGTTCCGCGCGAGTCAAAACTCCGTCTTTCAACCCTTTCAGTGCGGTGCCGTCGTATTTTCCCCTTATCCTATCTCCGCCGGGCATGACCACGTCCACTTGTGCGCGCACGCGGTAACCGTGGTGTTTGAGATTATTCCAATCGGGCGACTTCTCCGCGACCGTCCACCAGTCTGTCACGAGCATGCCTTTATATCCCCATTCTTTGCGTAGGATAGTCGTTGCAAGGTCGTAGTTGTAGTAGGAGAAAACGCCGTTGATTTTGTTGTACGACGTCATCATACAAAGGGGTTTCCCTTCTTTCACGCAGATTTCAAAACCGCGCAGGTATATTTCTCTCAACGCACGTTGGGACACTCTCGAATCGTTATGGTTGCGGTTTGTTTCCTGATTGTTGCAAGCGAAGTGTTTGGGGCAAGCGGACACACCCGCCGACTGCACGCCTTGCACGACTGCCGATGCGATTTTCCCCGCCACGACCGGATCCTCGGAGAAGTATTCAAAGTTGCGCCCGCAAAGGGGGTCCCTGTGGATATTCATTCCGGGAGCGAGCAATACGTCCGAGCCTTTTGTGATCATTTCCTTGCCGACTTCGGCATAGGTTTCCCTGATCAATTCTTCGTTCATTGACGATGCAATGGCAGTCCCGCAAGGGAGCAACGACGCATAGTGCGCAAGTCTTATTCCCGACGGTCCGTCCGTCGTGATGACGGCGGGTATTCCGCGGTCTTGCAGACTTTGTTCGGTCCCGCCGAATGCACCTGCGTTGCCCTCTGTACCGAGCGGACTGTTCATTCTGAAATGCCCGCGAACAAGCACTTCGAGTTCTTCGTCGGTGAGTGTCGAAACAAACTCTTCAACCGACAAATTCCCTGCTTTAACATCGTCAAACGTGCAGATTAAGTCCTTATTCTGCGGAGTTTCGTTTGGGAGTCGTTCCAAAATTCTATCCTTGACGGACACGCTTTCGGTCGCGACTTGATGATATTTTTTCGACACCGAGCCGTTCTTCGACACGTGGGGGTGAGCCACGTCGAACGACACTTTCGGAGCGCATGCTTCTTCGCATTCGCTGACGACTTTGCCCTCTATTTCTATCTTCTTGATTTCTTCCGCAGAAATATAATCACCGCCCACGTAGAAGGTGTATTCTCCCCCTTCCAAGACGAAACAATTCTTGTTGCCCGTCCGTCCGCTATCATCATACGACGCTATATCTTTTTCACGGAATTTGATTGTGACGGTTTCGCTTTCACCGCTCTTGATGATACCCGTCTTTTTGAACGCAACGAGATTTCTGAACGGCTTGCCCAGTTTTCCCTGCGGCGGATTGACGTAGAGCATAACCACTTCTTTGCCGTCTTTGTCCCCAACGTTTTTGACGGTTGTCGTAAGGGTAAATTCGCCGTTTTCCTGGTCGAGTTCGGACGACTTTTCAAAGGTCGTGTAGGACAGTCCGTAACCAAACGGGAAGACCACGGAGTCGTTCCCGAAAGTCGAAAAATAACGGTAACCTACGTATATATCTTCTACATAGTTGTTTGCCTTTCTTCTGCCGAAGTTGCTTGCTGACGGATAGTCGATATAGCGCATTGCGACGGTGTCCGTGAGCTTTCCCGACGGATTGACCTTTCCCGTCAACACGTCCGCGACTGCGTTTCCGCTTTCCATACCGCCCTGCCACGCATAGACGACTGCGGAGAGTCTGTCGCCGTATTCTTTCACCCACGACATATCCATCACGTTACCCGCATCGACAATCACGACAACTTTTTTGAATCTTGCGGTGACGAGATTGAGCATAATTTTTTCGTCGTCGGTGATGAGATAACCGCCTTTGACGAGTTTTTGTTCTCTATCTTCGCCCGCCGCCCTGCCGATTACAACGATTGCGACGGTGGATTTTTCCGCCTGTTTTTCAACGAAAGAGTCGGTCAAAGGCATTTCATCGTAGCAGAGTGGCCAATGTCCCCAAAATCCTTCGTCCGTCGGGTTTTTCTCACACCAATCCTCATAAACCGCGGCAAGTTTTTCGTTGAGAGTCACGTTTGCACCGCGGAGTCCATCCATAAGATTGACTTTATAAGGCGCTTTGACGTCACCGCCCGAGCCGTAACCCACGTAGAAATAGTCGTTTTGCACTCTGCCGAATACGGAAACCACGTCGTCTTTTTCAAGGGGTAAAACTCCGTCGTTTTTGAGAAGTACAATACCTTCCCCCGCGAGTGCGCGCGCCTTTTCCGCAAGGATAGGGGACGAGCCTTTCTCGCCGAGAATTTCACCGCCCGTCTTTTGTGCGAGCGCAACGAAAAAATTTACGATTTTGGAAAGGGTGATTTTCTTTTTCATAATCCTATCGTTTTTGTTTTTCTTGTTTTCTCTTGTCGTTGATGATTTGCATTTCCTTTGCGGTGATGAGAGTGCAGTTGTTTTCTTTTGCCCAATCCACGCAACCCTGCAAAACAACTTTCAAGAACACTCTCGGCACTTTGACGAGAGTTTGACAAGCGTCGTCGCTGAATTTGACTTTGTCGTCAATGCGGTTTGCTGCGTATTTGACACTGTTTATATCCGCTTCTTTGCCTGCGGGAATCTTCTCTGCGATAGGTCTGCGGAAGCGCGTATACCAGAAATTCGTACTGTCACGATAACCGTAGTCCACGGGGACTTTCGGGAATCCACCAGCCGATACGCCGTTTATTATCGTGTTGTAGAATTTCTCTTTCATGAGAATCTTGTCCACTTTCAAAATGAAGTGGCAACCGAATTTGGAAGTTATGCCGTTGAAGTTTCTATACGGCGGTTCGACTCCGTCGAGAATGCCTGCGCGCGCCTTGTCTTCGTAGGCGTTTTCAAGGGAGTCATCCCACGTGCATTCAAACACTTGATACGCATTGCCGATGACGAGCGGTCTATCCCCGTCCGCCGTATCTGCGATACCTTTTTCAAATTCAAACTTGCAATTTTTCATCTTCTCCGCGGGGGTTTCTCCGGGAAAACCTAAACGTACCGTTTCTTTGAAATCCGCGCGACTGTCTTCAAGGAAGTTGAGTGCGCATTTGCCCGTGCGAAGAATATTCTGTGCAGTGTTGGACGAGTTGCGACACTCCAAAATCATCGCATAATAGTCCTTGCCCGCAATGTAGTACGGGAAACAAAGAGAGTATGCGCCGACCGTCGTCGAGCCGTCCTCGGCAAGAGTGGAAATAAGAATTGTGGGCATCGGGAAAAATGCCGAAGTCTGATAGAAATTGTCAACGATACGTAAATCTTTGAAACTGCTCATAATAACCTCCTAAAACTATCTTATACTATTTTCTTAATCTTTTCAAGATTATTATTCGTGAAATTCAAAATAATCGCAAAAACCGCACTGTTGACTTTATCGAGGCAAAAGCGTATACTAAACTTATCATTCGGCGGTATATCGCCAAAATCGAGAGTAGCGTATGAAAACAGCATTTTATCAAGGTGTTTCCCTTCTTCTCGGCGGACGTGCAAGTGCGGAATTGTACGACGTCGCAGTCGCGGACGGAATCATCACCGACGTCAAACTATCAAGCGAAAAAGTCGCAAGCGGTTATCTTGCCCCCGGTTTTGTCGACCTGCACACTCACGGCAATAGCGGTCACGACTTCTCGTCCTGCTCGAAAGCGGACTTCGACGAGATGACCGATTGGTATCGCGCGCACGGCGTAACCCACTTTTCCCCTACCTTCGTCGCGACTCCCTTGCCTACGCTCTGCGCTCAACTCTCCGCGCTCTACTCCTACACCGAAGACGACGCTACCGTGCTCCCCGCGCATCTCGAAGGGCCGTATATCTCGAAGCGTTTCAAGGGCGCGCAACCCGAAAGAAATATCTACGACGAATACAAGGCGGATGATGAAAAATTCTTCACCGAAAATGCGGACAAAATCGGCATAGTCACCCTTTGCCCCGCCGTCAAAGGTACGGATAAACTCACCGCTCTTTGCACTTCTCTCGGCATCAAAGCGCAGGTCGGACACTCGAATGCAAACTACGACCAAATCATCCCGCTCGTCGAAGAAGGACTCGACGGTGTTACTCATATCTACTGTGGTTGCTCGGGCGCAGAAAGAAACGCCGATTTCGTCAGAACTCCCGGTGTCGTCGAAACCGCACTGTCAACCGACCTTTTCGTCGAAGTCATTGCGGACGGAATTCATCTCTCTGTCGACCTCATCAAATTCGTCCTCAAATGCAAAGGCTACCACCGAGTAATGCTCGTGTCCGACAGTCTGTCCTGCGCGGGCATGAAAGAAGGAGTCTACAAACTCGGCGACGACGACGTCTACACAAACGGCAAAGCATGCTATCGCGCGGATAAAAGCGGTCTTGCAGGGAGCGTAATCTCTCTTGCCGACAGCGTGAAACTTCTCGTCGAAAACGGAATACCCCTACCCGAAGCCACCTATATGGCAAGCGAAACCCCGAGAAAATATATCGGTTTATCCCTGCCATCCCTGAAAATCGGAGAATCCGCCGACTTCGTGCTACTCTCCGCCGACGGCACCCTGCTCGCCACCCTATAACCCCAAGAACCGGCAACCGCACCAACAATACAAGAATCAACTAAAACAATCAATACCAACGTCAAAACCAACCGGCAACATAAAAAACAACTCAAATCAACCCAAAAAACTTATGCTTATTGCATAAGTTTTTTCATAGACAAAAGTCGTCAGGCGGTGGGGGATTGGTAGGCGTATTCGGCGACGGCTTTTGCGATTGTGTAAGCGATGCGGTGGCGGTATTCGTCGTCAAGAAAATTTTTCTCGTCGTCGGGATTGGACAAAAATCCGCATTCTACGATGATTGCGGGTGCGGGGGATTCCCGAAGAATATACTTGTCGGCGGTGAGTGCGTAATATTCCCTTTTCACGTCGGGGAGATTGAATTGTTCGTTTAGTCGCGACTGCACAACGGAGGCAAAGAGTGCGCTCTCATCCGACGATTTGGCGTAGAAAACCTGTGCGCCTCTGCGCAACGACGACGAATAAGTATTCATATGCAAACTTACGACCGCAAGCGGATTAGCCTTTTTGATGATACGCAACCTTTCTTCCATATCCGAGCGTTTTTTGAACTTTCCGCCGACAAGTGCGCCGAAGTTTTTTCTTGTTTGAACGACCTCAAAACCCATACCCTTCAAATACTCACCGACGGTTTTCGACATATAAAGATTTATTTCGCTCTCTTTAACCCCCGTTTTCGCACCGATGACACCGCCGTCCTCACCGCCGTGTCCCGCGTCTACGACGACGACTTTTGCCTGTGCCCTACTCATGCTAACGCTTGCTACGACCGGCGCAACTGCTGACAAAATCACCGCTGCGACCGCCAAAATTACCGCTATTCCCCTTTCGCCGACCTTGATTTTATGCATAACGCAATATGAATATTGTTTCAAGCGAAAATATATTCACTTTGGTATAAAAATTCAGAGTTGTGCACAAAGTTATCCACATTTTTCGAGGATTTTGTGGACAACTCTGTGGATTAACGCGAATTTTTTGGGACAATAGAATCATATAATCCAAGCGCACGTGCGCAAAAAAGTGCGTATTTTCGTCCGATTTTTAGCGTTAAAACTGCGTTTGCGATTACTTCCGCTCATACACACGCTTTTTCGGGCATATATTTTCGAGAGGTGGCTACTATGATTTCTTTTTCCGATTTACACGGCAAAACCGTTTTGGCAAAATCCGACTGCTCGCTCGTCGGCAAAATCAAGAACGTATTTTTTGACGAATATTGCAAAAAAATTGCATATTTTTCAACCGACGGAGATACCCCCCTTCTCATCCCACCGTGCGACGTAAAATGCGTCCGCGACGTCGTCGTCCTTGACGATAGGATTTCCCTTCAAACCCTTGGAGACGTGGATGCGACAACTCTGATTCTTGCGGTTGGTAAATGCGTATACACCCCTTTCGGAGTGTCAAAAGGAATAATCACGGACTGCGTTTTCGATGAGAAAGGCAAAATCGCAACCTTTCAAACGGATTCGCGCGAAATCTCTCCCGTCGAAATCAAGGGAGTCGGGGACGTAGTCGTCCTGAAAGAAAACAAAAAACCTCGCAAGAAAAAAGTTGATTTCTCTTCTCTTGCAAGCGAAAACGTTACCGTCACCGCACTCAGCACGGACGACGACTCAACAAAAAACTCAAATTCAAGCGGAATAGGCGTTGAGAGTGCGCCAATATTCGGCGGCTCCGTCAACCTTGCAAAGAATGAGAGCGGTATAGTCGTCCGCTCTTCTACGCAATCGGGAAACGAAAACGGCGGTATTTCTCTCTCTCCTGCCGAAATGGAAAACGACGGCGGAGCGGTCATTCCGCAGCAAACCATCAACGTGAGTGTCGGGAGCGGATTTATCCCTCCGCGTATTATCGCGGACTACAACTTCCTTTTGGGACGGACTTTGACAAACGACCTGACCACCTATGCGGGTGAATTGATTGCAAACAAAAACACTTTCGTCACAATCGACGTTGTCGAAAAAGCAAGAGCAAACGGCAAACTTCTCGACTTGACGCTCAACTCAAAATGAAAAAAGCTCTTCTTCTTTCACTTGCGATATGCCTATCCGCCTGCCTGCTTGCACTCACCGCTTGCAATGACGGCGGTGAGATATCCACGACTACTATCCCCTGTTACGACTTGCAATTATCCTACGACGGCGGCAACGTCGTTACGTTTTCAGAGACCGTGATTTTCACTTTGACAGACAACGCAGACGACGTGAAACTGCACCTATACCCAAACGCTTTTTCGTCTACTGCAACCGCCCCTATCCAAAAAGAAGAATGGGACAAAGTTACGGTCTTTGGCGGAATAACGGTTTTATCAGTCAAAATTAATCGGATAAACTACGATTTTGAAATTTCAGGCAAAGACGATACTATCTTGACGATACCGCGTACGGTAACGAAAGGCGAAAGCGTGGACTTGTCGATTTCGGGTGTCGTATCTCTTCCCGACTGCACCGCGCGTTTTGGCAAAAACGATTTGACGACAAACCTGACCGGATTTTATCCCGTTCTGTGCGCACGCAAAAACGGTGAGTGGCTCGACGACGGTTACGCGCCTGTCGGAGACCCTTTTTGTCTTGAAGCTGCGGACTACTATGTGGCGGTTGACTATCCGTCGTCCTTGGTTTTGGCAGCTCCCGCACGTAGCGAAACAACAACCGAAAACGGAGTGAATACTACGGTTATAACTGCGGAGCGCATACGAGATTTCGCACTCGTTTTCTCCCCGCATTTCAAGATTTCATCCGCAACGACTACGGGCGGAGTGCAGGTAAATTGTTTCTCGTTGGATGAGAATTTTCGTTTTCTCGACGTGGCGGTCAAGGCTATCGAAACCTTCTCGTCCGCCTTTGGGGAATACCCCTACGACACCTATACTATCGTTAGTGCGCCCATAAATTCTGGGGGCATGGAATACGGGGCGTTTGCTATCCTATCTCCCCTTGCAAACGCAGATGTCGTAGTCCACGAAACCGCTCATCAGTGGTGGTATAACGTCGTCGGAAACGACCAAGTCAGAGAGAGTTGGCTCGACGAAGGCTTGACGGAATTTTCAACTGCGTACTTCTATTCCCTGATTGGTCGGGACGATCTGTATTCGGACTTCGTCGCGGACGCACGGAAAACATACTCTCAATGGAAAGCGTCCGCACCTACGCTATCTATGACAAGCGACGTATATTCGCAGGAGGAAAACGACTACGTTATGCTCGCCTACGTCAAAGGGATTATGCTCTTCGACACCCTGCGCACCCTGCTCGGAGATGAAAAACTACTCTCCGCCCTATCTGCATACTACTGCGACAACGCTTATGAAATCGCGACTGCGGACGACTTGATTTGCGCATTCGACGGAGTGGATATAAACACGGGCGGAATCATCCGCGCGTTTTTGCAAGGGAAAGAAATAGTCTTTTGATTTTGGTGGTTTTCTTGATACAATAAAAAACACGCTACTCGGTCGGAGTAGCGTGCTTTATAATTTGGTGATTTTACTTCAAAGAGTTGAGAAGTGCAAAGTTTTTCTTGTTGGATTTGTACAAACTCTTGAACACTTCGAAGCCCTTGTCGTAGACTTCCGCTTTGATTTTGAGGTCGGGAGTGAACGTCTTGCGGACGGGAATAAACTCTTTGACTTTCTCGAAGTCGGGAATGAGCCCCAAACCGATACCCGCACATGCCGCCGCACCGACTGCACCGACGTTTTGAGGACTGTTGACCGTTTCAACGGTGTGTCCCGTGATGTCCGCAAGGAGTTGGCAAGTGAAATCGTCAAGTGCGCCACCGCCTACGAAACGAATCTTTTCGGAGGGTTTGACCTTCTTCGCAGATGCTTCGAGCATCCAACGTTTGTGGTAGCATACGCCTTCAAGGACTGCACGAATGAGTTCGGTTTTGCCCGTTTCAAGAGAAATGTTGAAGAACATTCCGCGTGCGTTGGGGTCTTCGAATGGGCATCTGTTGCCGTGGAGCCACGGAGTGAAGATAACACCACCGCTTCCCGCGGGTGCATCGTCAACGATGGTGGTCATGTATTGATAGAGATTGAGGTATCTCTTTTCGATGTCGTCGGTGATATGTTTCTTTTCGATATAGATGCCGACTTCGTCGAGAGCGATATGGTCTTTCACCCATTCAAGACACTTGCCCGAAGTTTCGAGTTCCGCAAAATAGTTATACTTGCCGGGTTGAGCTGCGACGACTGCCGCAATCATAGTCGTTACGTCAACGGCGGGTTTGTCTGTTATCGTGCCAATCCAACCGGAAGTTCCGCTATAAACGTGGGTATCGCCGAGAGCGGTGCTACCTGCGCCGACGCCGATAAGGTTTGCATCCATACCACCGCCGTACACCTTGATGCCGGGGACGAGTCCGAGCTCTTTCGCCGCTTTTTCGGAAAGAGTGCCTGCGCAATCGGTGGATGAGATGAGTCTGGGCATATGTTCGACGTTCACGCCGAAGGACTTGCAAACGGTCTTTGAGAAACGTTTGTTCTTGTAGTCGTACATGAGAGTGCCGAATGCGCTATCGTAAGTCATGACAAATTCGCCCGTCATTCTGCAGATGAGATATTCCTTGACGTCGAGCCATTTGTGGACTTTCTTGAAGTTGTCGGGTTCGTGTTTTTTCACCCAATTATATTTCCAAACGGGGTCCTTGACGGACACGGGCGCCGCACTAGTAACGATGAGTGCAGGAATAATTTTGCGAATGTTGCCGAGTCCCGGAATTTGAAGACCAAATTGGATGCCTTCCTTTATTTCTTGAACTGCGCGTTGATCCATATAACTGAAAGCGCGACGAATTGCGTTGCCGTCCTTGTCAACGAGAACGAGTCCTTGTGCTTGAGAGCAGAAAGAAATGCCTTCGACTTTGTCGGGAGTTACGTCGGTTTTCGAGAAAATCGTAGCGGTTGTCGAGCGCATAGCCTCCCACCATTCGTCAGGATCTTGCTCCGCTCCGCCGTTGTCGAGAACGTAAAGGTTGTAGCCTTCGCTTGCCGCGGCAAGCATTTTAATATCCTTGTCGATTTCAAAAAGACAAGTTTTCACGCCGGTTGTACCAATGTCATATGCGACGACGTATTTGCTCATAATCTACCTCTCGTATACATTTTGAATAATAATATTATAAGACATACTTTATTAGTTGTAAATAAGGAATTTTCGGCGGTTTGTCGGAAATAGTCGACAAAATCCAAAATTTGTTATGAAATCAAAAAATATTTCAAAAATTTTTGCAAAAACTATTGACATTCGCCACAGACGTGTTATTATATTAGCAGTCGATGGGCGAGAGTGCTAACAAACGATAAGACTGTTTGCCAACACTCAACCGCTAAAAGTGCTAAAACCCTGACGCAAAGGAGTATGACTATGAAAACCTATATCACCAAATACAATAACAATAACGCTATCGACAATTTCTTTTCTGATGCGCTCGACGGTTTCTTCCGTCCCCTTTTCTACGACGAGAAGTTCGACAGCATGAGGACCGACATCAAGGAAAACGACAACGACTATACTCTCGAAGTCGAACTCCCCGGCTTTGAAAAGAAGGACATCACTCTCGACTACGAAAACGAATACGTAACAATCAGAGCGGAAAAGGATGAAAAAGAAAGCAAACACAACTATATCCGCAAAGAAAGAAGCGTGTCTTGCCAAAGAAGTTACTACGTGGGCGACATCGATGAAACCCAAATCAAAGCGAGCTACGTGAACGGTATTCTTTCGGTCACTATCCCCAAGGAAGAGCGCAAGAAGCCCGCAAAACACGGCATTGACATCGAATAAAAGAAAAAACGCACGAGTTTTTAACTAAACGTTAATCTACTTATGCAAAACTAATAACGTTCTCTCCATAATAATATCCCTATGAAAAAGGCGTCCGTTCGCGGGCGCTTTTTTCTTTTTGAAAATTTCAGTCTTTACAAACCGCCGTCAAGTTTGTAAAATAATATTAGAAATCATTGAGAGGTCGCTATGAAACGAAACGGCATGTGCCCTATTTGCTATCTCCGCAACGCACTCTTCGGCGCGAAACGTGTCGCGGACGTCCCCGAAATCCCCGACTACGACAACGGAGTCCGAAAAACTCCCCTTATGGGTTGGTCGAGTTGGAATACTTTCAGGGGTAATATCACCGAGGACCTTATCTACGACACCGCAAAAGCGATGGTGGATAAAGGTCTTGCGGATGCAGGATACCAATACGTCAACGTGGACGATTGTTGGCAGTCGAACAACCGCGACGAAAACGGAAATCTCGTCGGGGATTATATCAATTTTGCATCGGGCATCCCCGCTCTCGTTCAAAAAGTCAACTCTCTCGGTCTGAAATTGGGACTTTATTCGTCGAACGGCACTCTGACTTGCGAAGATTTGCCCGCATCCCTAAACCGCGAAAATATCGACGCATACACGATCGCAAAGTGGGGCGCGGAATATTTCAAATACGACTTCTGCCACAATGTTCCCCTGCCTATCTACGCACCCCTTGTCTACGGCATAACCGTCGCACCGCTCGGGAGCAAGGATGGCACTTTCTACTCCTGCTCGAACGGCATAGTTTCGGGGCTTGCAAGGTTTATGGACTGTTCGCACGTGGACGGCGGAAGATACGTTTCCGGTCTCGACGCAGGCAAAGGCACTCTCACTTTCCAAAACGTCGTCGCAGAAAAGGACGGGCAGTATTCCTTGACTGTCAATATCTTCAAAAAGGGACAATATGAAAAATATCTCGTGGTCGAAGTCAACGGCGAAACCCACGAAATCGAATTCCCCTCCCAAAAACACTACAACTACACCGCGCGTTTCCAAACGGTCGTCAATCTCAAAAAGGGCGCGAATACGGTGAAACTCTACAACCCCGTCGCAAACAAGCAGGATAGCACGATACTTCTCTATCGCCGTATGGCAAACGCTCTCAAAGTCGCAACGAGAAAAGTCGCGGACGAAAACGACACCGAAAACAAACCTATCCTTTTCTCAATCTGCGAATGGGGATTCAACAAACCGTACGAATGGGGACGGACGGCGGGCAATATGTGGCGCACCACTCCCGACATACGCCCGATATGGATATGGATAAAACTCATCTACGAGCATAACGTGAAACTATACAAATACTCTCGTCCCGCGCACTTCAACGACCCGGATATGCTCGAAGTCGGCAACGGCAAACTCACACATACGCAAAACTCTTCGCACTTTGCGTTGTGGTGTTTCATGAATGCACCGCTCGTGCTTGGCAACGACCTGCGCAAAATGTCGGACAGCGTGAAAGAAATCGTGACGAACAAAGGACTCATCGCAATCAATCAGGACGAGGCGGGCAAACAGGCAAAACGTGTGAAAAAAGGTTTCGTGGACGTGCTTGCAAAACCCCTTGCGGACGGCTCGACCGCAGTGTGTTTCTTCAACAAAGTTGGCGGAAAAAAGAAGGTGCGCTTCGACTTGTCAACGCTTAAATCCGACGACTACGTCAACGCAAAATTCGGCGCAAATCCCACGATTATCCAAGTCCTTGGGAACGTGAGTTTGGACGGCACGACCGCCCGCGCAACGCTTGAAAAAGACGCGGTTGCCGCGTTTATAATAAAATAATATAAGGGAGAAAAAACTATGACTACGCTTCTCAAAAACGGATTCATCGTTGACGGCACGGGTGGAAAACCCTACGTTGGCGACGTTCTCATTGACGGCAACAAAATTGCAAAAATAGGAGTTAATCTTGACGTTTCAGCAGATAAAACCGTTGATTGTACAGGTTTGACCATTGCGCCGGGATTTATCGACGCCCACTCTCACAACGACTTCTTCTACGATTATCCGAATGCGGAAGACTACTATAAGCCTTTCATCAGACAGGGTATCACCACCCAAATCACAGGCAACTGCGGTTTTTCTCCTTTCGGAATTGCGGACGATAGCAAGTATAAAGACAAGGTCGGCGGTGGACTATTCCACGCGAAAAACCCCGGCTCTTTTAAGGCATTTGTGAACGAGGCGAAAGGCAAACTCTACGTCAATATGATTCCCCTTGTCGGACACGGCACAACGAGAATCAGCATATCCGGTTACAACCCCGAACCGCTCTCCAAACAACAAATCGCGGAAGAAATGAAACTAGTGGACGAAGCAATGGAAAACGGTGCTTTCGGCGGAAGTTTCGGTTTCATGTACGAACCCGGTATGTATGCGAAAAAAGACGAACTCGTTGCCTTTGCATCCGAAATCGCAAAGTACGACGGTATCGTTACGGTGCACCCCCGCGCCTGCTCGAAAGTCGCTCTCGGCTATCCCCTAATCTCGAAACCGCATATCGAAATCGCTCTCGACGAAGTCATCGACATCATGGAGCAATCGAAGTGCAAAATGGAATATAGTCACCTTATCTTCACGGGCACTGCGTCTTGGCCCAGCGTCGAACCTATGCTCAAAAAATTCCACGACTACAACAAGAAAGGATATAAGATTGCATACGACAACTACGCATTCACTTACGGCGCATCCGTCATCACGATAGTCATGCCCCCTTGGTATATGGCACTCGACAAAAAGGACCGCAAAAAGCCTATCAATCTTCTCAAACTGCGCATAATGACCTATCTAACCAAGAAACTTCTCGGACTCGATTTCTGCGACTTCACGGTTGCATATATCGGCAAAGGCTATGAGAAATACGAAGGCCGTATCGTGTCCGATATCGCAAAAGAAGAAGGACTTTCAGACTTCGATATGTATCTCAAACTCGTGGATTTGAGCGACGGTCAAGGCAGACTCTATCTCGACAAATACTACAACGACGAAATCATCAACCGCCTTATGACAGACGACTTGTCCATATTCATGACGGACGCTTGGCTTGAAGAAAGCGGTACTCAAAACGGCTCGACCTACCAATGCTTCCCCTACTTCCTCGTGCGCGCACGCAACAATAATATACCCCTTGAAAGCGTGGTCCGCAAGATGACGGGCGCAACGGCGGATAGATTTGAAATTCCCGAGCGCGGTTATCTCAAAGAAGGATATTACGCAGATGTTACGATTTTCGACTACGACGGCGTAAAAGTGGACGTCAAACGCCCCGACGCAAACCCCGACGGTATCGAATATGTTTTCGTCAACGGCGAAGCGGTCGTGGAAAAGGGAGACTACAAGACTCACACCGCAGGCGAAATCGTCCTGAAAAAGCGTGTGTAAAAAATGAACTTCACCCATGTAAACGAAGAAACGATGACCGCATATTATCAATATATGCGGTCATTGTCCATTCAAGAGAAAATCGAATGGACGAAACGGATTGTAAACACTTCTATGCCTGTGTTGGCAATCCCCCTGCCCGAACTTCGCAAAATCGCAAAGTCGGTGCTTGCGGGGGACTGTGAAACGTTCCTTGAAAAAGTGGAATTTAGGTGCTATGAAGACACCGTCGTTTACGTTGCGACGCTTGGCGGAATATCCGATTTCGACGTCGTGAAAAAACACCTACCCAAAGTTTTGGCCGTTTGCGACAACTGGTCAACGACGGACTCTTTCCGTCCAAAAATCACAAAGACGGACACACAAGATTGGTGGAAATATTCGGGCGAACTCCTTGCCGGCGACAAACCTTTCGCAAGACGACTTGCAATCATAATAATGTTCTCTTTTGTCGAAACGGATAGTTTAAACGGCATTTTCGACAGAATAAACTCTCTTTCTTGCGAAAATGAATACTACGTCAATATGGCAGCGGCGTGGCTTGTCGCAGAGTGTTTCATAAAACGCAGAGAGGAAACTCTGTCCTTTTTCACCAATACCACCACAAACGATTTCATAGTGAATAAAGCGATTTGCAAGTGTCGGGACAGTTTCAGAGTAACCCCGGATGACAAACAACTTCTTCTCTCTTTCAGAAGATAATCTTTCCAAACACACTTTCAAATATGACAACAAACCGATAACAAAAGGCTATAAAAAAGCACGCCACTCTCAAGGTGGCGTGCTTTGTTTTTCTCTCTTATTTCCCGGTGCTACCGAAACCACCGCCGCCGCGTGCGGTGTCGTCAAGCGTATCGCTTTGTTCAAATTCCACTTGCACAAAAGGCGCTATCACCATTTGAGCAATTCTCTCACCGTAGGAAACAACCCTTTCTTCTTGAGATTGATTGTATAGCGCAACGATGACTTCTCCACGATAGTCGCTATCCACAACTCCCACCTTGTTTGCGGGCGCAAGTCCTTTTTTCGAGGCAAGCCCGCTACGCGCATAGATGAGTCCCACATATCCGACAGGGATTTCCATTGCGATACCCGTCGGGATAAACACCGTCTCCCCCGCGCCGATTTTCACGTCGCTCTCAACGCACGCATACAAATCCGCCCCTGCGGAAAACTCCGTCCCGTAAGTGGGCACGATTGCTCTATCACTCAATTTCTTAATTCTTGTTTTCATATTTCACCTATCCCCATTATACAACACCTTCTCCCCCATTTCAAGCATAAAACGCAATAGCCGCAAAAGAGATGATTTCGATTGCTTATTTGTTTTGGCAAAAGAAAAACTCTCCTAAATGGAGAGTTTTTGCTTGTATTTGGTTGATGCTTATTCTTCGCTGATTGCTCCGACGGGGCAGCCTTCTTCACATGCTCCGCAATCTACACATGCACCTGCGTCAATTACGTATTTGCCATCGCCTTCGCTGATTGCTCCGACGGGACATACGTCTGCGCACGCTCCGCACATTGCACATTCGTCACTGATAACTCTTGCCATTGTCATAATCTCCTTGTTTATTTTCGTTTATACTATGATAGCACAAACGTTTCGGTTTGTATAGTATTAAATTGATTTTGTTTCATCAAAAAATTCTTTAAGCAAGTTTACGTAGCGCGGATTGTCGACATAGAAACAGGACACGTGCTCTGCACCGGGGAAAATCTCTTGGCGTTTGACATTGCTTCCGCAGGCTTCAAACATCTTATCCGACATGAATTTCGGCACGGTCGGATCGTTGTCGCCCTGAATGAACAAGAACGGACACTTCGCATTTTTGACTTTTTCAAGCGCACTGACCTTTCTGAAATCAAAACCGAGAATCAGTCTGCACCACAAACTTCCGAAGAAGAATATGGGTTTGCATGAGATATGCGGACAATGCTTTTTCGCCATCGCTTCGAACTCTTCTTCGGGAGACGTGAATCCGCAGTCGAAAACCACGCCTTCCACGTCGTCGGGGTTTTCGCCCGCAACCATAGCGACAGTCGCTGCACCCATAGAAATGCCGAGAAGATAAATCTTGTCGTAGCGCGGTTTCATAAGGTCGATCCAACCCTTTACGTCAATTCTGTCAAGGACTGAAAAACTGGTATATTTGCCTTCGCTTTCGCCGTGAGCGCGGTCGTCTACAAGGAGTGCATCAATGCCTATCTCGTCGAAAACAGGAATATAGGCGGCGCATTCTCTCATGGAGTGCGAAGTGAAACCGTGAACGCATATGATAAGGCGTTTTTCGGCGTTCTGTCCGCTCGTTTTGTAGAGTTTGCCTTTGAGAGTCAGTCCGTCGAAAGACTTGATTTCAAGGCATTTCGGGGAGAGTGTGCGAGCGTGGGCAATCGCTTTTCTGCGCTCTTCTTTGACGAATTTGCGCATTTCGGTTTCGTGTCGTCTTTCGCCTAGTTCGCTATACGGTTTGCGCTTGAAAATTCCAAGGAAAAACGCTAGTCCCGCAATAGCGAGCATAAGAAGTGCAAATACGACGACGCATGCAATAACGATAAGAATGATTTGATAGATTTCCATAAAAATATATTACCACGACAAAATAATTGTGTAAAGGCAAAATTTGTAATATAATAGGCGCGGAAATACGGAGAAAGCATGAAAAAAACTCTCAAAGAAAAACTCAAAGACGCTCTCACCCTGTTCGCTATCTTCTTCAAGATAGGTCTTTTCTCGTTTGGTGGCGGATACGCAATGTTCGTGCTTATCGAGAAAGAAGTGGTGGAAAAGCGCGGTTATCTCACTCACTCCGAGCTTATGGACGTTTTCGCAATTGCGGAAAGCACCCCGGGTGCAGTCGCAATCAACACCGCAACTTTCGTAGGCACGAAACAAGCGGGAATATTCGGCGGAATTTTCACAACTCTCGGCGTGGTTTTGCCGTCTTTTCTCATCATATTCGCACTGTCTTTCGTCATCGACTTGGTCAAGGACAACTTCTGGGTGGTTTGCCTATTCAAAGGCGTGAGAGTCGGCGTATTGGTTTTGATTTCAAAGGCGGTCGCATCATTTTTCAGGGATATGCGCAAAGATTGGTATGACTTCGCATTCATGATAGGGGCGTTTTTGATAGCATTTCTCACCGACGTCAGCGTGGTGTATATCATTCTCGGCACTATGCTTATCTGCATCATTGCGATAGCGCTCAAAAACCAACGCAAGAAAAAACTCGGCATAATCGACAATCCCGACGAATATCAAAGAAAACTCGTCGAAGAATATGAAAAACATCGCGCGGAAAGCGAAAAGGAGGGGAATAAATGACCTATCTTCTTCTCTTCTGGACGTTTTTCAAAATAGGCCTTTTCACCATAGGCGGCGGGCACGCAATGATACCTCTTATCATGCAAGACGTTGTCGCTCGCACGGAGTGGGGAATTTCGCAAGACATACTCCTTGACTTCATCGCAATTTCAGAAAGCACTCCTGGTCCTTTCGCAGTCAATATCGCAACCTACGTCGGCACGACGGTAGGCGACGGAATAGGCGGGATCGCAGGCTCTGTTCTCGGCGGAATTTGCGCAACGCTCGGTGTGGTTTTGCCCTCCGTTATCATCATCGTTTTCATCGTGAAACTCTTCGCGAAACACATGCAAAAACCCGCTGTACAAGAGGTTTTCACGGGTGTGCGCTCCTCTGTTTCGGGACTTCTGTTGTCCGTATTCCTGACCCTCCTTTTGACCGTCCTTTTCGGCATAACTTCGGTGTGGGAAAGCGGAGTCGAAGTTGACTATATCGGAATAGGTTTGTTCGCATTTTTGATGGTGCTTGCAAATATCCGCTTCAAAACGAAGAGTCAAACCCCGAAAAAAATCAGTCCTATTATCATAATAATCATATCCGCCGCCTTGGGCGTTTTGCTCTACGGATTTATTCCAACGGTTTAACGACACATTCGACATATTTTGTATAATAAAATACAAAAGCGCCAGTCAATTCGGTTGCGCTTAAACTCTTATTGTTATATAATCGTGTCAAGAAAAAATTAGGGGGAGTCCTATGCTCATTTTAGGTTGCGTAACCGTTTTGTTCCTTTGCGTATTCACGTTGGGCATTTATCTGATGCGCGGTCGTATTTTGATCGCAAATAGATTGCTGCTTCTTCTTTCCATACTCATACTTGTGGTGAAAGTCATTCAGTTTGTATACTACGGAGTTACGACCGGCGGTGGTCACTACCCCGTTGAATTTAGCACGCTTACCTGTATCGTTTTGCCCATAGTCGTGTTTGCGGACAAGAAGCACGTCGCCTATCCTTTCGTTGCGTATGCGGCGTTTATTTCGGGAGTTTTGTTCAACCTGTTCTTCTTCATCGGACAAGAAACTTTCATCTCGTTGCGCAGAAGTGAGTTGTGGCTCCTGCTCAACCTGCTCATCCACGACGCACTCTTCCTTTGCTCTCTCATCATGATGGGCAACTTCAAATTCGACAAAAAAATTGCGTGGCAACTGCCCCTTGGTGCTGCGGTATTCGTAGGTTGGGCATTCATCGCGAAGTATCTCATCGGCTACGATAGCGAAATCTACACCGTCCGTCTTCTCGAAGGCACCATTTTCAACAACGTTTGGAATCCCGAAATCAACGTTTGGTCAACCACTCACCCCGATTGGTTGACCTCTTCTGCGTATAAACCCGTCTACTACGTGTGCATGGCGCTCATCATTCTCATCTCGTTCTACGTGGTGTACGAACTCAACCGCTTCATCTACAAGTACGACAGAGTGGACGAATACTATCTCGACAAGGAGGACTATTGATGCATACCAGTGACAAAACGAAAGCATTTGAAGGCATCTTCGTATCCATACTTGTCATAGCGATTTTCGCAACGTCTATCGCGATTTTCTCTCTCGCGGACAGGGACGTGGACCTTACAGTGCGTTCTTATACGTCCTTCCGGTCTCTCGGCGTCCGCCCCGACGAAGACGCTTTGACTTTCGACGAGATCCCAACCGACGCGAACGATCTCAAACAATTCGCATACGAACTGTATATGCTCGGCGGTACGAATGCTAAAAACGCCGCCGCTCTCGCCGCATACTGCACCTGCCAAATGAAAATGGACGTTATGAACATTCTCAACTACGTTGACATCGATGCGTCCATCATCAAAACACAGGACGAATTTTTCCGTATCGACTACCGCCTTGAAAGAGATTTGCCCTTCAAAGAGAAGTTGGGCGTACTCGCAGACTCTCTCGATATGGTCTTGACAGAGAGATTCTACACCAATACGGATATGGACTATCTCGCCTATCAAAAAGTGCAAAACTCCCATATCGACGAGAACGATTCTCCCTCGGCAGATTGGAGCGTAATTTCAAAGGAAGAACAACGCGAGGTCCCCGTTTACAATAGCACGCAGGACGGCATATTCGAAGTCATCGCATACACGTTGAGCGCAGACGCAATCTCGACCGTTTCAATCGAATACGTTGAAAGCGAAGACGGCAATTACTACTCCGTCAAACTCGTCTGCGATCCCTCCAACACCGCCCTCACCGAAAGAGTTATCGGCTCTATTCGCGAAGGCTCAATGGACGATAACGCCTATTATTCCAAGATAGAATACGACTTTGAGCTCTGGGACAACGGCTATTTCAAGTCAATCAGAGTGGGTGAGCGTTGGGACGCACAAGCAATGGGTATGAAATTCCTTGGTTTTAGCACCGAATCCGTGTACAACTGGTCTTTCAGTTATGACGAAGCGGACGCATCCCCCGACGGATATAAAGACTGCGCCGCCGCCAAAGAAGCGATATTGGGCTGACAAAAACAACAATACAAAAAGCGTGGCAACCGCCACGCTTTTTCTTTTTAATCACGCAACTTTTCTGTCATTTCGAGCGGAGCGTGGGAATCTCCGGGGACGGTGCCGCTTAAACTAAATAAAACCCTCTTCAATGTATGTGCGTATTCACTCACGCTCATAGCAAGTGCGAACATGTCTAGTCACAGTTCCCCCTTCCTCACGTGTTTCCACTTCGGGCTTTGCCAAGGGCAACCATCTCGTTCGCTTTGTGCATGCCGCTACGCGAAGACAGTGCGCGCAGTCGCTTGTACTTGTCCGTCAAGCTCGACACTCGGGGTTCTCGCCGCCGTTGCGGCTCGTGTTCCGTCTTCGAATGAGTAAGAAACTAAATCCAGTTGATGTCTTTTTTGCCGGAGCCGAGTTCAAAGTGATATTTCGCAATGCCCAAATCCGTCTTCGTGTAAAAGCCCATTCCCGCCTTTGCGCCGACTTTGCCGTCGGAATAGGTGAACGTGAACTTTTGTTGATTCATTGCGGTGGGAGCGAGCAACGCACAATTTACGCCGTTCACAAACCATGCGGGCGGATTTTGCGCTTCCATAACCTGATCAATGGATTTCGATCTGCGTTGTACCCCTTGAGTCGCTCCGTAACCGAGAGCGATGACCACGTGCAATTTCTCTCCGCGCGCAACGGTGAACGCCGTCTTGACTTTCTTGTAGCTCATAGCAACCCAACAGGTATTGAGTCCGAGTGCTTGAGCGGTCAAAGCGATATGCTCGCCGTAGTAACCCGCCTTTTCTTCGTCTCCTTTCTTGCACACGAGAGCGACGTAGTTTTTCACTCCCGAAAACTTGCCGTAGTGTGCCATCATGGAATCGAACGCTTCAGGCTCGTCGAGTACGAGTTGGATATGCAATCCACCTTGTTTGTTGCATTCGTCAACAGCCGCTTGAAGTTGTGCTTTCACGTCTTCGGCAATGGGTTTGTCGAGATAACTTCTGACTGCGTGTCTTTCGATTGCTGCCTTTTGATAATCCATATCTATACCTCACAAATTTTATTATCGTTCACAAGCGGCTCGTCACACCGCTAGATTGTTGTGTTCTAAAAAAAGCAGACTTTCATCTGCTTTTATCATGCACGGAATTTGTTCACGAGACAAAATAACGTTTTGATTTTCTCGTCCGTCAGGTTTACAAAGCTCTCTGATTTCGTCCTACCCGGAATAGTAGTCCATAACTCTCCCGATTAATACTATTAGGATTATACCACCCCTATACGCCAAAGCCAACGAACAATATAAAAATAATTCATTTTATTATTCTTTTAATCTTTCCCCTAAATCATCACGAAAACGACGAATATCACGTTGACGACGATTGCAAGAAGCGTAGGGATGAGTTCGAGAAGTTTGTTTTGTTTCTTGCTCATAGGCGGAATTTCCGCGCTCATTTCTTCGTATTCTACGTACGCGCGCATATATTGTTCACGGGATAGTATCGCATAAGGATAACAAGATACCGCGCATGCGAGCGCAAACGAAATCATCGTAAATATCGCAAGATAAATCTGTCCCGCACCCCTATAAAGCACTGCGTAACTTGCCACGTTGAGAGTGGTGACAACCGCATAAATCAAGAAAGTAAGAGTGCCTGACTTTTTGAGGAATTTTGCAAGATTTTTCTCTTTTTCTTCTTCGGCAAGGAAGAGATTTTCGTTGCCTTTCGGTCTGATTTCTTCAAGGAATATCGCCGAAGTCTTGGATGCGTGCCTTGCGTATATCACGATGAGTGCGACGAGCGCAACCGACGACGCATAGTCGATATAAGAATAGAGCGCAAAGCCTTCTCTCACGCCGAATACGAAATCAACACTGCTCGCATCCGTGAGAACAAGGCGGTAGAGTGCGCCGAATATACCCACCGAAAGCGTAGAAACTTTGTCGAGATATTCCGCAGTCGCACCCATTCTTCCGCCCACGGAAAACGCTATGTTACCCGCAAGCGAAAGCGCAACTTTGATGACCATAAGCCACACGCAGAAATAGGACAATCCAAGCAAAACGTACGCTTTCTTTTGGGAACTTTTCGGGGAGAGCAGCACTCTCTTCGACTCGTTGTACTTGGGGAGTTTGTCCACGTTTGAGATGAAGGAATACGCCTGCAAAACGAAAACGACGAAAGCACTCGTCCAAATCGATGACACGGAGGCGGTCGTAAATGCGTAGTATAAACTGCTCGCAAGATAGGCGCACGCAAGCACTGTCTGCAAGACAGAATGAATTACGGATACGGTGAGCGTATGACGGTCATATTCCCCGAAATGTTTGAAAGTGAAATAGGCATAGGACACCGACACGCCGAAGAATAAAACTTCAAGCACCGCATATCCAATCGTCCACGCAGACGCACCGCCCGACAAGACCGCACCGATGAATTTTGCACCGATACCCGCACCGATAGACACACCGTTAATCGACAAAACAGGGGTATAAAACATCAATATTGCACTGATAAACCCCACGATTGAGTAAATCGGCAAATATGAAAGACGATAGTCCGTCGGCACGCGCAAGCGTTTCTTGCCCTTGGCAACGTCGGCGGGAGAAGTCAACTCGTCGTCTTCGAGAAGTTCGGACTCGCATTCGATATTGTCCCAATTCACCCATTCGATTTCCTTTTCTGCGCCCTTCTTTTCGCGCGCGGTTTCGGGTTTTACGACTTCTTTTATTTGTTCTTCTTTGACTGCTTTTTCGACTTTCTTTTCGTCCGACTTATCGTCCTTAACTTCGTTGAGATCGACGTGAATTATGTTTGCGGTTACGCTCGTTTCCTTGCCGTGCGCAAGGACGGGAGTCTCCACTTTTTCCTTTCTTACGCCAAGATGAGGGGGTATGGCCTTTTCCTGTTTCAAGGACGCACCTTCCGTCTTCTCAAATTGAGGCGCACTGCTGTCAAGTTCCGCTATGATGACTTCGTCTTCCGAAAACAACTGTTCGGTGGGCATGCCGTACCCGCCGTAAAGCATGGTATCGTCCGCTTTTTGAATTTTGATTTTTATGAGAGAGTGGCAAACGGGACAGGTAACCGAAGTCGCACCGTCCTCAAATCGAATAACGTTTCCACAAATAGGGCAAAGAACCTTCTTCATATCCGCTCCACAAAGATAATTTGCTACAATATTATCATCCCCCGCAAAATTTTTCAATTAAAACGAAACACTTTTTTGCGCGCCACTACATTTAGTCCGTTGCACTTCTTGACGGCAGAACAAGAAATAAGGCGCTTTCGGTCGAACACAAAATTGCACCTTGCATTTTCCTCCCGACTTACACGAAGAAACTGTTTCTCTCCATTGATAATTAGACGGTGAAAACGCAAAGCGCAATCGGGTATTTGAGTAGAGTCCGAAGGCGTCGTTTCTACGTGCTAACAGAGAGACGACTCAACCTGAAATTGCGGATTTGAATTTGTCTTTTAGGGTGGATTTTTGGGAGTCGTTTAGGGTGTCGATATAAGCGGTGATTATGGTTTTACCTGTTGAAAAAAGTTGTTTGTCGGTCATTTTCGCTAGGTCGCTTGCGGTTTGCGGTATGCCGACGCGCGCGCCTAAATCTTGCAAAATCAGTACTGCGTTAAGTTTGTTTTCGTTCACGCCGTAATTTTCGCACATACGCGCTTTTCTTGCGGGGTTGATATTCGAGATGAACGTTTCACCCGCTATATCTTCTTCGTAAAACCGCACGACTTTCTCCCCTACCATATCCGTAAGTGTGTATGCGTGGGCGGGCGCAGGGGTATAAAGCGACGAAAACGCCGCCGTAAAAAGCAAGAAAGATATAATAAATATAAATGGCATTTTGACGTATTTATTTTCCATATTTCCTCCGCAGATATGTTGTGCAAAAAAAATACCGCTATTCTTGAAAATTTGGTATTGACTAATTGCTATTTATAATATATACTTAAACTGTAAACTATTATATAGTTAGCAAAAAAGGAAAATTATGTAGGAGGGCTAAAAATGCCAAACAACAACGTCACTATTGACCAATTGAAAGCAAAGGCGAAAGAACTGCGTATCAACATCATTGAAACCACGTTCAACGCCACGTCCGGTCACATCGGCGGATCGCTTTCTGCAGCGGATATGCTTGTTGCTCTCTACTTCAAATACTTGAACGTAGATCCCAAGAATCCCGATATGCTTGAAAGAGACCGCTTCATTATGTCCAAAGGTCACTGCGCACTCGGATACGTTCCCTGTCTTGCTATGAGAGGCTACCTTGATATCGAAGAAGTCAAGACCAAATTCAACAAGACCGGTTCCGCATACGGCATGCACCCGGACAGCAAGAAGATCAAAGGCTGCGACGCATCCACCGGTTCTCTCGGCCACGGACTTCCTATGGCAGTCGGTATGTTGCTCGGACTCAAGCTCAAGAACGTCGACAGCAAAGTCGTAGTTATGACCGGCGACGGCGAATGCCAAGAAGGCTCCAACTGGGAAGCAGCAATGGCAGCAGCACACTTCAAACTCAAAAACCTCATCTGGATTATCGACCGCAACAAACTCGAAATCGACGGACCCACCGAAGAAGTTATGGGACTCGAACCCCTTGACAAGAAAGTGGAAGCGTTCGGCTTCAAGTGCATCAAGTGCAACGGTAACGATATGGCAGACGTCGACAGAGCACTCGCGGAAGCATGGGCAGGCGCAGATCGTCCTATCTGCATCATCTCCAGCACCACCAAGGGCGCAGGCGTCCCCGATTATCAAGGAAAAGTCACCAGCCACTACATCTCGTTTGGCGACAACCACAAAGATCTCGAGCCGATCATTGATTACATCAACAAGACCGACTCCGCAGACTTCATGAAATAAGGAGGAACACTATGGGTACTGCATGGAATGCATATGATGCAAACAAAATGTCTGCAGGCAAAGCCTTCGGACAAGCACTCGCCGAAATCGCGGCAGATGATCCTCGTATCGTTGCTGTAACGGCCGACCTTGCTAAATCAACCAACACCGGCGTGTTCGGTGCACAATATCCCGACAGAATGTTCAACGTCGGTATCGCGGAACAAAACCTCTTCGGCGTGGCAGCAGGCCTTGCAAAAGTTGGTTTTATCCCCTTCGCGTCCACTTTCGCAATCTTCGCATGCCTCCGTGGCGGTGAACAAATCAGAACTGACTGCGCATATCAAAAACTCCCCGTCAAAGTCATCGCAACTCACGGCGGACTTTCCTTCGGCGCGGCAGGCACCACCCACCACTGTATCGAAGACTTCGCAATTATGCGCGCTATCCCCAACATGACCGTCGTTATCCCCGCAGACGCATATGAATGCTCCAGAGCAATCAAAGCCTGCGTCAACGTCAACGGTCCCTTCTATCTCCGCGTCGGCAGAGGTATGGAACCTCTCCTTCACAACAGCGAAGACGAATTCGAATTTGAAATCGGCAAAGCAATGAAGCTCAAAGACGGCAACGACATCACCATCATCGCATGCGGCGTTCCTACTCGTGACGCTCTCATCGCAGGTGAAATGCTCGAAGAACAAGGCGTGTCTGCTCAAGTTATCAACATGCACACCTTGAAACCCGTCGACAAAGAAGCAATCGTCGAAGCGGCAGTCAAGACTCGTCGTATCGTCACCGTTGAAGAACACAACATCATCGGCGGCCTCGGCGATGCAGTTGCGGCAACTCTCGCAGAAAGCGGCAAGAGATGCATCCTCACCAAGATCGGTATCCCCGATGAATACGGTCCTATCGGTAAACCCGAAGATTTGTATGCAATGTACAAACTTTCCAGCCAAGGCATCATGGAAACCGTTATGGAACTCATGGGCAAGGAAATCGAAGAAGACGATTGGACTGACGAAGACTAATGGAGGTGTAGTATGAAAGCAAGCGAACAAGATGTCTTGACTACACAGATATATTTC
The DNA here is from genome assembly GCA_964637515.1 of uncultured Bacteroidaceae bacterium. Taxonomy (GTDB): domain Bacteria; phylum Bacillota; class Clostridia; order Christensenellales; family CAG-917; genus RGIG4097. Next base: position 152,514 of record CAZWUI010000001.1, read on the forward strand.
CAAGCGGCGTTCCCCGCCCTTCGCGTCCCCCTCGAAGAAGACCCCAAACAAGTCAAAGCTTTCGAGAAAATCAACGCGGTAGTCGAATTCCGTGCGGCGGATGACGAACACCCTCTCGCCTGCTACATCGTCTTCCTCACCGAAGATATGGCGGCACAATCCAAAGAAGGCAAACGCTTCAAAGTCTATCAAGGCGAATACCCCGGCTTCATCGAAATGGCAGACGGCAGCAAGTACGAAGGTCTCAAAGTCACCAAAATGTACTTCAAATCCATCAAGAGCCTTCTCGGTGTCTTCAAAGGTAACTCCCCTCTCGAAATGCTCGGCATCGTCGCTCCCCTTCTCAAGAACATTGCGAAGCCCGCGACTCTCAAATTCCTCTTCCTCATGCTCACGCTGATGAAGACCATGCCGAACTTCGTCCCCGAAGCGGATCAACCTTGGGAACAATATCTCAAAGTCAAATTGTCCCTCTACCTCATCACCAGAGCACTTTCCGTAGCAAACAAGCTCGGTTGGCCCACCATGAGCGATTGGACGTTGAAACAACCCGATAGAACCTATCTCTTCGAGGTCGGTCCTACCAAAGATAAAGACGGCAACGAAATCTATCCTGCTATCTACGCAAGCCTCCGCGTCAAAAACGGAAACACCAAATCGGGCAAGAAGAACGTCAAGTACCCCTTCGTTCTCTTCAAATTCCCCACTCCCGACGATTGTATCGCTGTTCTCACCGACAAATACGGTTTCGTTGGAGCAGTTGAAAGAGGTTGCGTGCAAATCGTTGGCGCAGGCGACAGCTATGCAGTTCAATTCAACAGCATCATGACCACCTGCCAAAACATGCTCGTTCCGTCCAAACTTGTCAAGTAAGACAAACGACAACAAAAAGCACCGTCCGTTTGGACGGTGTTTTTATTTACGCTGATTGAAGTGTGTACGCACTATACTTCATTCCGAGCGAACCGTGGGAATCTCCGGGGACGGTGCCATACGTTAAAACTTCTCTTGTTTCAAAGCAAGTGCTTATATAAGAACGCTCGCTCAAAGCATAGCGCTAGTATATCATAAAAAAAAGCACTCCATGTGGAGTGCTTTTTTATCATTTCTCTTTCATTATTTAATGAAGTTCGCGTTGGGGTGTGCCGCTTTGACGATCTTGTATGCTTCGTCTGCAACTTCCCAAGTGTATTGGATGTCTTCGTCGCTGATTGCGGAGTTGACGAAGTGGTTGTGGTGGGAAGTGAAGAATACACCGCGTTTGACGCATTCCGCAACCCATTCTTGATGGAGAATGGTGGAGGGGAAGTCATTCTTCAAGCGGAGATAGAACATGCCGGGTTCGCCGGTGACGGACAAATCGAAGCCGTTGTCTTTTGCGATTTCTTTGAGGCCGTCGGTGAGCTTCTTGCCTTTCTTCGCGTTTTCTTCGGTTGCATTGATTGCTTTTGCTTTGTTGAGCGTTGCGATACCTGCTGCGAAAGGAACAGCGGAGAGCCAGTAGCTGCCGGTGTATGCGATGTCGGACGTTGCGTTGAGAAGGTGTTTCTTACCGCAGAGGCAGGACACGTTGTAGCCGTTTGCGATTGCTTTGCAGTAGCAAGCGATATCGGGTTGGAAACCGTACTTGTGTGCGGAGCCTTGGAAGTCGATACGGAAGCCTGCGCGGACGTCGTCGATGATGAGAACTACGCCGTACTTGTCGCAGATTTGGCGAATCTTTTGCCAGTAGCCTTCTTCGGGAAGCACGTTGTCGGTGAAGTTGCCGTGCATGTAAGGCGTGGAGATGAAGCCTGCGATTTGGCCGGGGTATTTTTGGCAGAGTGCTTCGAATTGTTCAGGATGGTTCCAATCGATATAGAGGTTGTTGACGAGGTCTTCTTCGGTGACACCGCTATATCCGAGTTTTTGCATCCAAGGAGCAACGCCGTGATAGTAGCCTTTGGTGAGGACGATTTTTTTGCGATGGGTGTATGCACGAGCGATCATGACTGCGAATTGAGTTGCATCGCCGCCGTTCTTTGCGAAGAACGCCCAGTCTGCCATTTCGATGGTTTCGCACATTTTTTCTGCGAAGTCGATAGTGACGTCGGAGATGAGAGTGGTGCAATCGCCTTTCTTTCTTTGTTCTGCCGCTGCCGCGTCTACGTCGGGATCGTTGTAGCCGAGATAGTTGGGGCCGTATGCGCACATCCAGTCGATGATGCGGTTGCCGTCGACGTCATAGATATATGCGCCTTTTGCGTGGGACATATAAAGCGGATAGCTTTGGACGGGGATCATACAACCTTCGGACGGACCAAGGTGACCGTATATACCTGCGGGAATGACGTTCAACGCACGTTTGAAGGTTTCTTGGCTTTTTGTTACGTCTATAACTTTTTTAGGTTCGTAAATAAGATTCATAATAACACTCCTTATGCAAGATATTCGCTGACGACGTTGAGAAGTTTCGCAACTTGTTCAAGCATATCGACTGCGCCGAAGACTGCGAAGTCACCGCTGCCCATACCGCCGAAGCTGGACGCTTCGCCGTTGAGGATCTTGTGTGCAAATTCGAGGCAAGAGAATCTCATGGTTGCTTTGGGTTCTGCCAAGCTTCCCTTGGATGCATAGAGTTTGTGATTGCGCACGTTGAAGTTGATTGCGGGACCGGTTTCGCCGATGCAGCAAAGGATAGTACCGTCTTCCATACGGTTTGCGCACGCCTTGCCGACGAAGTCGCTGTTTGCGATTTCCGCCATTGCGAAGAATGCGGTGTATGCGGTGAGAATGGTGCTGGTTTCAAAGTAAGCAGGATCCTCAAGAAGTTTTGCCTTCTCTTCAGGCTTCGGTTGGAGATAGTAGCTCAATCTGTCAGAGAGTTGCATAAACTCTTTGAGCAAGAAACCGACTTTGAATACGTTGTAGAAAAGCGGAATGGTGTTTTCGCCGTCGACGAGTTTGTTGAAGTGTTCGGGAGAGGTGAAATAGAGTTTCAAAGCGGATTTGCCTTTGCCTCTGGTGAAGGTGCATTTGCCGTCTTTGAACGCGATCACCGCGCTACCGACTTCGGGAACGTTGAACTCAACCGCGATGGGTTTGATATTCTTCGCTATCTCCTTGGATACGGGATCCAATTCGCAAAGATCTTCGAGGTTGCGGAGTATCGCAAACAGATTTATCTTTGCTCTAGTGACATTGTCCATAATTTCCTCCTTTATGCGCAAACGGGTGATCGCCTACGCTACAAATACTATACTATAAATAATAATACAATAAGTTTGGAGATATGTCAATAGTTAACTTTTTCTAAAAAAGTGTAAAATAACAAACATTTTTCAAAAAAATGATGAAAAACGAGAAAGCGCCCTCTGTCCCCCTGTCATTGCGAGGAGCAATGCGACGAGGCAATCTCTCGGGAGCACGTCATATGACGGAAAAAGCACTGCGTTTTGCAGTGCTTTTTGTAATCTAACAAAAAATTCTCTCGTTTCTTACAATTGTTGGTCGCCGAACGAGATGTACCCTTTCTTGCGCATAAATTCGGATACACCGAGAGATACGACCGTGGGTATCACAAACATGGTGAGGATTATCGCAAGAGCAATTTGCCAAGCGGGGATGAAGCCCGTCGATGCGTCTATCGCACCGAAAACGCCGACGAGTCCCGACGTGCCCATGCCACCACCCGACGCATTGCAACGGAGTCCCATAAGCACTGCGACGAGTCCGCTGAATACGCTTGCGATGATTTCAGGGAGCATGATACGCGGTTTGCGCATAATGTTGGGGATTTGGAGCATTGAAGTGCCGATACCCTGCGAGATAAGTCCGCTTACGCCGTTTTCGCGGAAACTTGCCACCGCAAAACCTACCATATGTGCGGCACAACCTGCGACCGCCGCTCCGCCTGCGATAGCGAGAGCGTCTGCGTATTCCACGGGGACCGCCGCCGCAACGGAAATCCAAATTGCCGCGGATGACGTGGGCATCGTGAGCAAAATTCCCATGATGACGGACACGAAAATCCCAACGATAATTTTGACCGCCACGCCCGCTTGAATGGCAAGTGCGATACCTATTCCGAGAAGCTCGATAAGGCGAATAAACGGCCATGCGATGAAGATACCGCCCAAAGACAAAAGCATCATCCCAAGAGGGATCAATATTATATCTAACTTGGTTTTTCCGGCATATAAACCTGCGATTTCTACGGTGAAGACCGCAACGACGTAAGAGCCGATAGGATTGCCGGGCGCACCGAAAGTGAGCGCAAATGCAGTGTCCGATACCATTGAATTGACGAGATTGCCCGCAAATGCGCCTATCATACCCGTCACACCCGCGGTGAATATCACGAGCGGTTTTGCGCCGAGTTTATTCGCAATACCAATGCCGATTCCTGCGCCCATGAGCATTTTCGCTATGTTTGCGATATAGCCCAAAACGTGTGCAAACGAGTTGTCTCCGCACCAAGACGCTATCTGCGCAAGTATGGTGCCTGCGATAAGGGTGCAGAAAAGCCCTTGCGCCATTCCCGTGAATGCGTCGATAAAATATCTTTTGAACACTTTTTTGAGTTTTTGTGAAAGAGTAAGCGGGGCGTTTGAATCGGTTAGATAGCCCAAAACCCCCTTTTGTTCCGTTTCTTCGTTAAGTTTGTTTTGCTCCAAAATCGTCCTCCATGAGTAAAGACGCAGCGGTCACGCTCAGCGAAAATAGCCGTTCGATATCCTCTCTGCGGACGACTTCCGCACTTGCATCGAAGTCCTTTGCAAATACGGTAGCCGAAGAAACGTTTGACTTGGAAAATGAGTTTGATACAAAGCCGTGTAAACAGCCGATTTTGTCTTTTATGGTTGAGTTGCGTTTCACCACCACTGGGATATTCTGCAACTCCGCCGAGCGCACGAGCGCACTTCTGACGGTTTCGGACGTTTTGATATTGCGCAAACCGTCGTTTTCGGGAATGGTGAAATCTCCGCCGACCACTTCCCCTATCGTAATGACTTGTGCGTTTTCAAATTCGGGGTGAGCGTTGACGAATGCACGACTTCCGCCGTGTGCGGAATTTTCTCCGCCAAACGATGCGAATACGAGTCGCACGTCATCGGGGAGCAAATGCGGATTTTCCGCAAAATATGCAAACGTCGCAAGCGCAACCGAAGTCGCCATTCCGCCGTTATCGCGCACGTATTTCGGGGAGCGAGAGTAGAAAGTCGCAAGCATCGATATTCCCGTCGCAGACGAAAATCCGCATATCACGATGAAGGAAGTCGTCTTTGCAACGGTGTCTATGCCAATTGCCATTCTCAATACGGCAAACAATACAAACATAGCAAGAGAGATAGGCACGACTGCAAGCACGACTTTTCTCAACTTGTCGAAGTCGGTAACACGCGCGCCGTAGACGTTGTCGTGCCCTGCGGCGATGATTAAGGTGCGCTCCTTGCCCTTTTCACATACGCTGGGACAACGCTCGCTAACGACGTTGTAGGACACTTTGACGGGGAGCAACTTCTCAAGCCGTCCGCCCATTCCGAAGAATAGCGCGCCAAACACCACCACCCCCGCTATAAACAGCACGAGAGATACGAGAGTGATGATTATTCCGCCTATGCCGTCGCACGCAAAGGAAAGAAGATATAGCACCAAACAAAGCGCATACCACCCTGCGAGCAAAATCGCACTCCCCCTGCCTGCAAGGGGACGAGATTTGTACGCTTCAAGGCGCACGTTGGCATCCGTTTCGGCATGCAAACGGTCGCGAATAAGACGCGCAGTCGCGGTTTCTTCCTTCGTGCCGGTGAGCCTTGCCTTGTGCTCTGCAAGCTCCGCACAAAACTCTTCGGCGAAATCGCACGCATCGACAACGTCTTGCGCACTTGCAAACACGGCATTTTCGGATTTTTTCTGCGTTAAATCTTCCATACGACACATTATACAACATCCGTCCCGTTATTTCAAGTTATTTGAAACGGGATAACAAACTGCTTTCGCAGTTGCTTGGATATGGTGTGCTCCCGCAAGATTCCCACGCTCCGCTCGGAATGGCAAGACAAGCACGTGCCGCCCATTATGTCATTGCGAGGAGCAAAGCAACGTGGCAATCTCCCGGAACGGCACAATCGTCGCTTTCTTTGAAAGCGAAATAGAGTGAGCGCTCACACCCTAATTATCATATCAACGACAGTTGATATATCATTGTTTCATTCCGGCAATCTTTACAGAATGAAACAAGCACTCCCGAGGGAGTGCTTGTCGTTTGTTTAAGCTATTGTGTGCTTATGCTTGTTCTTGTCTTGCGATAGAGAGAACACACCACACGTTGTCGTCGTCATCGGTGAAGGCACCTTGAGATGCATCAAAGTATCCGTGAATGCCGTCGGGACGAGTTACGCCGTCAATGCTGTAGGTAGGTGCATTTTCTTCGGCGGTAATGCCTGCAGAGAGGTTGAGGGAGATGCTTGCATTGCCTGCGAGTTTAACGTCGATTGCGATGGTGGGTGCATCCGTGATCGTGATCTTCACACCGCTCTTGAACAGGTTGATGATGGAGCTATCTTCGTCAACCCATGCGCTGCCTGCGAAGGTGTTTGCGATCCATGCTTCGTTTTCTGCATCGAAGAGACCTTTGATACCCTTATCGTTGCCGTTGACAAATTCATTAACGGACGTAGGACCGTGATTGTCTGCGAAGATTGCGCCGATAACCTTGGAAACGTCTTTGACTTCGAGAACGACTGCGCCGTCATTGTTTCTGCTGAGTGCGTTTGCAACTGCAACTACGATCTTTTGGACGTTTGCGATCCAGACGCTGTTGCCGTATTCATCTTTGTAGGTGAGAGAGCCTTTGTTGGAGACTTCTTTCACAGTTTCCGCTTCTGCCGCAGAGGGTGCAGCGTAGGAAGGTTCGCCACCGAAGAGACCGGTGAAGAGATCGACGAGATCGATTTGTTGGATGACTGCGCCCTTGAAGTTGGTGTTATAGCTGAAGGTTGCGTTTTCAGCCACGACTGCCGTTGCATCTGCGAAAGATTCGGTGTAGAGTGCGTTTGCAAGTGCCAAACCTGCATCTCGGAGTGCTTCGCTGTTGTAAACGAAAGTTTCAACCGCGTTTTCAGTTTCTTCGGTTACGCCATTTTCTTCGCCTTCGTCATACTGATCGTTGGAGTTTGCATCGACGTACCAAACGTTCTTGCCGATAAGCGCTTTGACTGCAAAAGGCATCACGTTTGCCGCGAGAGATTCAACGATGGATTGTTTTCCGCCGTCCGTAAACTTCACGCTGTTGTCAACGGTAAGGATGATTTGACCGTAGTTGTTGGAGTCGGGTTGTGCGGAGTAGACTGCTTGCATGATTGCGTTGTTGTTGTACTTCACAACTGCTTTGAGAGCGGTCTTGTTGTTTGTATGGTTGAGAAGGTCGATGGTGCCTTTGAGTTCAACTGCATATGCGCCATTGAAGTTATAGTCGCCCATCACGATTGCATCGCCTGCGAGGGTTGCGCCAATGCCAAGGTTGAATTCGAAGAATTCTGCATAATCTTCAACGTCGATTCCGAAGACTTCTGCTGCCGCCGCTTGGTCTGCGACGGTGTTGAGGTTGTGGAATCTAAGGCTGTTGATGTTGATCGCGAGATCAAAAGATTTACCGTTTTTCTTATTGTCGAGGCCGATACCTGCTTTGATGGTCAAGCCGTCAAGTTCGTTGTCGCTGTTGAGTTTGTATTGGAGAGCGAGTTCGCTGACGTTGAGTCCGCCAAGTGCAGTGCCGATATAGCTTTCTTCGTGACGGATGAATTCGGTATCGGTGCCTTTATCGTATTTGCCGTTTTCGTTTGCGTCAACGTAGATGTCGTTTGCGCTATCGCCAAGGAGTATGCCGACAAGTCCCCATGCGGTGGTGAGAGGTGCGGTGTAGACGCCGTCTTTAACCGTGCAAGGATAGATGTTGTTCTTGACTTGTTCGCCGGTGAGCATACCGCCGATGCTCTTCAAGAGCGCGAGGATGCCGTCGTTGGTGTTTGCATCTTTTACGCCGAGCATACCGACGACCGTTTGAATAAGGCTGTCGAGGTCAAGTTCGAAGACGCTGGCCACAGAGTTGATGAGACCGGTGAGTCCCCATTCATCGCCCATGTCTTTGGTGAAGGTGGTGATGAGTTGGTCGATGTTCTGGCCGCCGAGTTTGGTGTTATTGAAGAATCCGTCGATGACAGATGCCCAAGTGCCGTTGAAGCCTACATCGAAACCGACTTGGAAGTGTTGTTCATTGGCGCCGTAGGACCAATCAACGTATGCTTTGTAAGGATCATCCAAGAAGAAATAGATTGCGAGCCAGTTGTTATCCGTGGAGCCGGTGAGGTCGTGGATTTTGACTTTTATCGCAGTGTTCGCGTTGGTGTCTCTGTCAAGGATTGCATAAATATCAATGCCGAGATCAACGATTTCTTTTTTGTCGTTGGTCACACCAATGCTGAGGCCGAGTTCAAGACCGATGTCGTCGTTGGCACCGATTTCTTCAGAACCGATAACGGATGCGCCGTTCCAGAGTTTTTCAAAGAAATCTGCGGTCGTGATTTGACCTTCGCTAAGGGTGGGAGTGGGAGTGGGCTTCGGCTTCGGCTTAGAGCTGCCGCTGTCATCTGTATTCGGGGTGTCGGTGTCACCGCCGCCGCCGTTACATGCGACGAGTGCGAACACGAGAACAAGTGCGAGCACCAAAACCAACAATTTTTTGATGTCAAACTTTTTCATAATTATCCTCCTATGAAAAATGCTTTGTTGTGTTTTTTTGTTTAGTTTGTGTTTGAGCTTCAAGTTGATACGTATTCATTATAATCTATAGCGCAAAAAGTGTCAATAAGGAAATTTAGTATATCTATCATAGTAAATATATATAAAAAGGGGGAATGCCGATTGCGAACGAGAAAAATGGAAAAGTTTTAGACGGCGATATTTGGATGCAGAACAAGGAAACAAAAAATCCGACGACCGATGCGTACTTGCGTACGTTAGGGTGTCGGATTTTGCAGTTGACACGGTTATGCGCCAAATAATAGCGCCGTCTAAAAGCCTCCGTCGACGGACAGAATGACAGACGTCACGTATGATGCGGAGAGAAGATAATCAACCGCATGGGCAACTTCGTCGGGAGTGCCCAGTCTGCCAAGGGGAATTGTGGATGCGAAATCGGAGATTTCGTCGGGAGAATACTCGTGCATCATATCGGTGTCGATTGCACCGGGAGCGACTGCGTTGACGGTGATGCCCGACGGAGCAAGCTCTTGCGCAAGTGCTTTGGTCAACCCTATCACCCCTGCTTTCGATGCGGAATAAGCGGTTTCCATGCTTGCGCCGCTAATACCCCACATGGACGACACGTTGACGATTCTGCCAAAACCTGCACTTATCATGTCGGGGACAAACTCTCTCGTCACAAAGAAAGTGCCGTCGAGATTGACACCCATAACCTTGCGCCAGTCGTCGTCGGACAAGTCTTGAAAGAGTTTTGTCATGGATACGCCCGCATTGTTGACGAGCATATTGATTTTGCCGAAAGCGGAGCGAACTTCTTCCGCCATTCTTTTCACGTCGTCCGCAGAAGAAACGTCGCATTTGAAAGCCTTGACTCTCCCTTCGAGTTCTTTTTCAAGAGAAAGAGCCTTTTCTTCGCTTTGGTTGTAAGTGAAAGCGACTTTATATTTTTTTGCAAGGGTGCGGACGATAGCTTCGCCTATCCCCCTACCCCCGCCGGTCACGAGTACGTTCATAAAAATAGAATACGTCCCCGCATTATACGGGGACGTGGTGTTAATTATTTTTCCGCCGCCTCTTTTGCATCGAGGTCCGCTTGGTTCATTATGCCTACGAAAGTGGTTTCGTCGATTGCTTTGCCCGCATAGGAGCCAAGGTCAACGTAATGCACGTAGTTATAATCGTTGCTATCGAAGAAGTAGAGTCTGTTGCCTGCGAAATCGAGTTTGAGCCAAGATGCGTTGAATTTCGCATTGAGCACGACGGTTTCGTTGGTGTATTTGCCTTCGTTTGCAACGAGATTGATTGCGTAAATCTTCGTGCCGTCACTGTCAGAATAATACACGGTACCGCCTGCGACTGCTTGCACGGTCACGCTCTTGCCGATGACGATATTTTTGTAGACGTCGCTTGCATCGTTTGCGTTGTCGGACACGAGATAGACGTTCTTGTTGCTCATGGTGACGAGTGCGCCTTTCTCATAACCCAAAGCGTAAATTGCGGTGGGATCGGTGAAGGTGAGATGTTTTTCGCGGGTGGCGTCGAGTTTCTCGCCGTAGCCGATAGTCGTGCAGTAAAGACCGGTGCTTTCGGTGGTGCTATTGATATAGTTGGACTTGGTGTAGTAGATAGTAGTCTTGCCGTCGCTCTCGACGTAGGAGCCTTTGAGAGAGTAGCTGAACACTTTGGTCGGGAAGTAGTCCACGTAATTTGCCTTTTCGGCATCCGTCAAGTAGGTGTACTTGTCCGCAACGAGTTTTTCTCCGCCCTCGCCGTTTGCTTTGACGGTGTAGATATAGTTGCAAAATTCATAGCTCGTATCGCCGGTTTCGTTCTTGGTGTAGACGACGTAGTCGGAGCCGTAATTCCATTGAACCGAAGATACGTCGGTTGCAAGAGTGCCGGTGGTGACGCCCTTCATGTTATCCGAGGACTTCTTGCCGCTCATGCCGCTGAAATCGACGTATTCGATCGCACTGTTTTGATAGAACAAAATTCTGGATTCGGTGAAGAAATATTCGCTCGAACGAGAATTGACGGTGATGATGAGTTGGGTGACGGAGCCGTCGGTCTTGGTGCGCATGAAATCGGTGTGCGTGGTGGATGCGGTGCCGTTTTTGTCGCTGTCGGTGTTGGGAGTCGCATAGTAAACCCATTCGCCGTAGACCGCTATTCCGCCGTTTGCGTAGGAATTGTAGACTTGTTTGGGCACGATGACCGTTGCGGTGGAGTTGTCCAAAGAGCCGTCTGCGTTGATTTTCACTCTGACGATGCCGTTTTTGACGGGAGTACCCCACGAATTGTCGATGCTTTCGTTCGTGTCGTAGCCGTTGACGATGAAGGCGTAGTCGCCTTGTCTGACGTAGTAACCGCCGTTGGATTCCACGGGTTTGGAGCTATCGGCGGGACCGGTGCCTTCCCATTCGTACTTGTTGCATGCAACGAGTACGCCGAGGACAAGGACGAGAATCAACGCGACTGCGATGGTGCTGATGACGTGTTTTTTGTTCATAATTTACTCCTTTGAGAGTCGATGTTCATTTATTCCCTTTCGGGTGGTCCGATTGCGGACGTTGACTATTCTTGTTCGGCGTTCTTCTTCTCTTCTTCGGTGAGGTCGAGTTTGATATGAACGTCTTTGAGTTGTTGCTCGTTGACTTGGGACGGTGCGCCCATGAGTATATCTCTTGCGTTTCTGTCCATCGGGAATACGATGATTTCACGGATGCTCGGCTCGCCTGCAAGCAACATAACTATGCGGTCTACGCCGGGTGCGATACCCGCGTGAGGGGGTGCGCCGTACTTGAACGCATTGTAGAGTGCGGAGAATTTCTTTTCGATGACTTCCTTGCCGTAGCCGACGATTTCAAACGCCTTTTCCATAATGGCGGGTTCGTGGTTTCTGACTGCGCCCGAGCTGAGTTCAACACCGTTGACAACGCTATCGTATTGATATGCAAGCACGTCGAGCGGATTCATATTGTTGAGTGCGTCGAGTCCGCCTTGGGGCATGCTGAACGGATTGTGGCAGAAACCGAGTTTGCCTTCGTCGTCGAGTTCGTACATCGGGAAGTCCACTATCCAACAGAAACGGAATGCGTCTTTTTCGAGCAAATCGAGGCTCGTGCCGAGTTCGGTGCGGAGATAACCCGCTTGTTTCCAAGCGTCCTTGGTTTCCGCTACGATTGCGACGAAACTGCCCGCTTTGAGATTAAGTCTTTCGACGAGAGCGTCTTTTGCATCCACTGCAAACTTCGTGATACCGCCCGCCATCTCGCCTTTTTCGTCGAGTTTGAACCAGTACATACCGCTTGCGCCGTTGTTTTTGACCTTTTCGGTGAGTGCGTCGATATACTTTCTTGCACCCGTGAAGTTGTCAACCGCAATCGCTTTTATCGTCTTACCCTTTTCAAAGAAAGGTGCTTTCTCTTCGAGAATATCCGTCACGTCCTTGATGATAAGGGGGTTGCGCAGGTCGGGTTTATCAGAGCCGTAATCACGGATTGCATCGAGATATTTAATCCTGCGATAAGGTCCTTTGTCAACCTTGTAGCCCTTCGGGCTAAATTCCGTGAACACACCCGTCAACACTTCTTCCATAACTGCGAATACGTCCTCTTGTGTTGCAAAACACATTTCTGTGTCGAGTTGATAAAACTCACCGGGACTTCTGTCCGCTCTTGCGTCTTCGTCACGGAAGCAGGGTGCGATTTGGAAATATCTGTCGAAACCCGACGCCATAAGCAACTGCTTGTATTGTTGCGGCGCTTGAGGCAGGGCGTAGAATTTGCCGGGGTGAAGTCTCGACGGCACAATGAAGTCGCGTGCGCCCTCGGGAGAGCTGCTCGTAAGAATAGGTGTCGTGATTTCAAGGAATCCCATATCCGTCATCTTTCTGCGGAGCCAACTTACGACTTTCGCACGGAAAACGATTTTGTCTTTGACTTCGGGATTGCGCAGGTCAAGGAAGCGATATTTCAAACGCGTATCCTCTCTCGACTGCGTGCTGGTTGCGATTTCAAAGGGAAGTTGCTCGTAGCAACGACCGAGAATTTCAATCTTTTCGGGTTCGATTTCGATGAGTCCCGTAGGCATATCGGGGTTGGGAGCGGAGCGAAGTATGACCTTGCCTTCTACCGATACGGTGGATTCACGAGGGATACTTCTCACAAGTTCCTTCATCTCGTCCGTGGATGCGACGACTTGCGTATAACCGTAAAAGTCGCGGAGCACGAAGAAGATGACCGCGCCTAAATCGCGAGTCGATGAAAGCCAGCCCGAAAGTTTGACTTTCTGACCGACGTTTGTTTCGTTGAGTTCACCACAAGTATGAGTTCTAAATTCCATAATATATTGCCGTTTTAGTTTATTTTCGTTTTAGAGAAGACGGATGCCCGCTTCGTCGCATTTTGCCACTATCTCGTCGGGCCATATCGACGCTTGAACCTCTCCTACGTGCGCCTTTTGCAATATCAACATGCAAAGTCGCGATTGTCCGATACCACCGCCGATGGTGAGCGGAAGTTTGTTCGCTACGATACGTTTGTGATAGTCGTTGGCAAGGCGGTCGAGTGCGTCCGCAAGTTCGAGTTGATGAAGAAGTGCCGCACTGTCTACCCTTATGCCCATCGACGAGATTTCAAGACTTTCGCCCAAAATCTTGTCGTAGAACAATATGTCGCCGTTGAGGGTCCAATCGTCGTAGTCGGGTGCGCGCCCGTCGTGGCGTTGACCGTTCGACAACGCTCCCCCTATTTGCATCAAAAATACGGTGCCGTATTTTTTCGTGATTGCGGTTTCTCTCTCGTGTCCCGTCATGTCGGGGTACATGTCGAGAAGTTCTTGCGTAGTGATGAAAGTGACTTCCCTTTTGAGTTCCAAGTCGATGACGGGGAACGCTTTTTTGGTTTCTTCAAGGGTGTCGCATATCGCATTGACGATTCTGCAAACGACCTTCTTCAAAAATTCAACGTTGCGTTGTTCCCGACAAATCACCATTTCCCAGTCCCACTGGTCGACGTATATGGAGTGCGTATTGTCGCAGTTGTCGTCCCTGCGGATTGCGTTCATATCCGTATACAATCCTTCTCCGCATTGGAAGTGATATTTGTCGAGAGCGATTCTCTTCCACTTCGCAAGGGAATGTACGATTTCCGCTTCCACGCCGCCTTGTTCCTTGACGTCGAAACGCACCGCTCTTTCCACTCCGTTCAAGTCGTCGTTCACGCCCGTCTTGCTCTTGACGAACAAGGGTGCGGAAACTCTCTCGAATCCAAAGTGTCTGATAAAGTTGCGTTGGAAGGAATCCTTGACGAATTTTATTGCTTTTTCGGTTTCCCGCACGGACATTTTCGGGGTGTATCCGTCGGGGATTTTCAATTTGTACATAGTAGTTTATCTATCTGCGACCTACGCCATAAGGTCGCCTGCGGTGCGTGCGTAAAGTTGTACGTCCCTGATGTTCGAGATGCCCGTGACGTACATCATGATACGTTCAAGACCGAGTCCGAATCCGCTGTGGGGGACGGTGCCGTATTTGCGAAGGTCCATATAACCGGTGTAGTCGTCGAGATTCATACCGCGTTCGACCATTGCTTGTTTGAGTTTGTCGAAGTCCGCCTCACGCTCACTGCAACCGATGATTTCGCCGACGCCGGGGACGAGCAAGTCCGTCGCCGCAACCGTCAAACCGTCGTCGTTTTGTTTCATGTAGAAACTCTTTATCTTCTTGGGATAGTTGATGACGAAAACGGGCTTATTGAACACCTTTTCGGTGATATAGCGTTCGTGTTCGGATTGCAAATCAAGACCCCATTCGACAGGATAGACAAAGTCTACGTCCGCTTTTTCAAGGATTTTGATTGCGTCTGCATAGTCGAGAATTTGGAAATCGCTCTCAACCACTTTCGTGAGTTTCTCTTTCAAACCCGCCTCAAACGCCTTTTCAAAGAAAGCGATTTCTTCGGGGCATTCGTCGAGAACGGCTTTGATGATATATTTGATCATGCTTTCCGCAATTTTGATAATGTCGGGAAGACGTGCAAACGCAACTTCGGGTTCGCATTGCCAAAACTCCGCCGCGTGACGAGGAGTGTTGCTGTTTTCAGCGCGGAAAGTAGGTCCGAACGTGTAAATCTTGCCCATCGCCATCGCCGCAACTTCGCCTTCGAGTTGACCGCTGACGGTAAGTCCCGCTTTTCTTCTGAAAAAGTCGTTGGCTATGTATTCCGCCTCATCCTTTGCGACCTTTGCATCCGCATAACCGTTCGTCGTAACTCTGAAAATCTCGCCTGCACCTTCGCAGTCACTGCCGGTGATTATCGGAGTATGCACGTAGGTGTAGCCGTTCTCTTGGAAGAAACGATGTATCGCAAAACTCAACTTGCTTCTCACGCGGAGCATTGCATTGAAAGTGTTCGTGCGGGGGCGCAAATGGGGAATACTGCGCAAAAATTCAAGCGAATGATACTTCTTTTGAAGAGGATAGTCGGAAGGACAATCGCCGAGAAGTTCAACCGTTTCGACGTTGATCTCGTGGTCGCCTTGGTTCATTGCGGGAACGACTACGCCAGTCGCAAGCACGGATGCGCCGTTTTTAAGACACTTGGAAAGTGCCTCATCCTCAAATTTCGCCTTGTCGAATACGAGTTGAAGATGACGAAGGGACGTTCCGTCGTTGAGTGCGATGAACGCCATCGTCTTGCTGTCGCGAGCGGTGCGAACCCAACCTGCTACGGTCACGGTTTTGCCCTCGTAATTTTTGCCGTTTGTCAAAATTTCAATGATGTCGATGTTTTCCATATTATTATCCTTTATACTTTGACTATTATAAGTTTAGATTGCCATTTTGTAAAGAGTTTTTTGCCTTTCACAAAAAAGTTGACTAAATATTGCGGTCAAGGATATAATTTAGACGAATTATTGTGTCTGGAGGCTTTATGTACGACGTCATCGTTTTAGGCGCGGGCCCCGCAGGGTTGACCGCCGGCATCTACTCCGCAAGGGGCGGACTCAAAACTCTCGTCATCGAAAAGACTTTCGTGGGCGGACAGGCGACCACCACCCCCGAAATCGTCAACTATCCCGGTGTCAAATCGACGGACGGTTTTTCTTTGACAAGCACGATGGCGGAGCAAGCGAAGAGTTTCGGTTGCGAAATCCTGACCGCAGACGTCACAGAAATCTCCTTGACGGACAAGGTCAAAACGGTCGTTGCAAACGGTGTGAAATACGAAAGCAAAACCGTCGTCCTCGCAAGCGGAGCAAATGCAAGAAAACTCGGTGTCGAGCACGAAGACGAACTTCTTGGTGCGGGTGTCAGTTACTGCGCAACCTGCGACGGAGCATTCTTCAAAGGCAAGACCGTAGCCGTCGTCGGCGGCGGGGACACCGCAGTCGAAGACGCACTCTGTCTCAATCGTTTCGCAAGCAAAGTTTATCTCATTCACCGCAGGGACTCACTTCGCGCAAACAAAGCTTTATCCGACGAAATCGCACGTTCAAACATCGAAATCGTTTGGAATAGCACGATTGCAAAACTTATCGGCACTCCCCTTTCCGCAGTCGAAATCAAGAACGTAAAGGACGGAAAAATCTCCACTCTCGACGTGAACGGACTCTTCGTTGCAGTTGGCAGAATCCCCGCAAGCGACAACTTTGAAGAAGTCGAAAAAGACGAAAACGGTTATATCCTGACCAATGAAGAAATGAAAACCAATGTAGACGGAATTTACGCCGTCGGGGACGTCCGCGCGAAGTCCCTACGGCAAATCGTAACCGCCTGCGCCGACGGCGCAATCGCCGCCGACTCAATCGTCAGATCTCTCCAATAATCCCAACTCCGCCCGGCGGAGTTTTTTTATTTTTACACACACACTTTTTATTAAGGCACCGCCCCCGAAGATTGCCACCACGTCACAAGGCACTTTGCGCTATGCTCTCTGCGACGGCTTTCTATGCGCCGAGCCGCCTCAAGCAAAATGCACCGCTATCGCGTTTGTGGCAGAGCAAACAGGCGATGTGTATCGGCGCTCGATGCAACGCATCGACATTCGGTGCCGTGAGCGGCAGATCAGAAAAACGAAGTTTTATCATGTCGCCGCAAAAAGGCAAAGGGCGTCGAAACAAGTTCGACGCCCTCTGCTATGATAAGGGGGAAAATTATGAGCGAGATGTTGTAATCTCGTGATTACGGTTAGATATTAACACCGCTATGGGTTGCTGTCAATGCTTTTTTGTAAAGTTTTTTTGCACAATTTCGGAAATTTTGCCAAAAAACCTACATTTTTTGATTTTTGTTTGAAAAAGTTTTTACATTTTTGTCAATTTTTTGTGAAAAGTATTTTTTCGATGCGTTTTCGGCATTCTAATTCACTTTCTAATATCTCAACCGTTATTCTAACGAGGGGTTCTGTTCCGCTCGGACGGGCTATCAATCGCCCTTTATCCCCTATTTCGTTGCGGATTTCGTCAAGTTTCAAACGAAAGTCCGCTTTTTCAAATTCCGCCTTCGGATTTTGACTCGGAAAAGAAAAATCGAAAAATTCATTCGGTTTCACGTAGGGTAATTTCCCGAGAATACGTTTCGCCTCAAGCAAGGACAATGCGGTGAGCAGTCCGTCTCCTGTTGGCGCAAGGCGTTTTTGTATGATATGTCCGCTCTTTTCCCCGCCCAAAATCGCACCCGTCTCTTGCATTTTTTCGGACACGTGCTTATCCCCGACTTCGGTGCGAAGAAGGGTTATTTCCTTTTTTTCAAAATATCTTTCCACTTCACTGCCCGTCATCACGGTACCGACGACGATAGGCGGATTCAATTCGTTTTGACGGAGTTTGCTTTCGGCAAGGGCGCAAAGTATTCTATCGCCGTCATACACTTTTCCGTCGCAGACCGCGATGAGTCTATCGCCGTCCCCGTCGAAAGACAGACCGACTTCGTCTTTTCCGACTGATTTTGCAAACTCATCCGCGAAGAGCGCACCGCAACCGACGTTTACTCTTTCCCCCGACGGCACGCCCGCAATCACCCTGACGTCCGCACCCAACTTCTCAAACAAAGGCGGTAGCACCGTCATACACCCGCACGCACAATCTAGCACAAGTTTTTCACCGCGCAAATCCAGTCCGCAAAACAGCGACGCTGCGTGGCGCAGGTATTTGCCCGCATAGTCGCCCTTGACGTCGACAGGGGGAGCGGTTTTTCCTCGCACCCGCTTCCCCGCCGAAACTCGTTCGTCCAATTCTCTTTCAATCTCGAAAGGCGGTTTTTCTCCGCCCGCACCGAAAACCTTTAATCCGTTAAATTCAGGCGGATTGTGGCTTGCGGTTATCATAACCCCGAAATCCGCATTCTCTTTTGCGACTGCGTAAGACAGTGCGGGGGTAGGCAAAGTGCCGACAACGACAACCCTTGCACCCACGGACAACAACCCCGCAATCAACCTTTTTTCGATTGCCGACGACGACGTGCGCACGTCCTTCCCGACGACAACTTTTTTGTCGCTGAAAGAAACACCGAGCGCAAAAGGCAAATCCGCCGAAAGCAATTCCGTTGCCAATCCTCTGATACCGTCCGTTCCGAAAACTTTCACACGAGAGTATATGCTTACCGTTTGATTTCGGTGCAAAAACGAAAATGCGTTTTGTCAAATCACATGGCACTGTCACAAGAATACTCGACAAAAAAACAACCGCCAACAAAACTTGCGATTGCGCTTTGTTTGCGCAAAAGAAAAAAGCGACTTATCGTCGCTTTTTGTGATTTTTGTCATAAACGGTGGTTTATAGTTTGTTTTTCTGCAAATAAACTATCAATACTGCAATATCCGCCGGAGATACTCCCGATATTCTCGACGCTTGTCCAAGGTTCAAGGGACGCACTTTGTCAAGCTTTTGACGCGCCTCGATACGCAGTGCCTTTATGTCGGAATAGTCGATGTTTTCGGGCAACAGTTTTTCTTCAAGTCGCTTTTGCTCTTTGATTGCGCTGTCTTCTTTTTCAAGATAACCTGCATATTTCATCTCGATAACCGCCGCCGCAAGACTGTCTTTAGGGCAGTCGAAAGAGATAAACTCGGCAAGGTCTTCCGCCTTTGCGTAGGGGCGTTTCATCATATCCGCAAGGGTTGGAGTTTTCGACGGTAATGGCTCTCCCCAACCGTCCAAGAGCGCAAATGCCTTTTCTCTGTCTATGGTTTTTGCGCTCTCTTTCAACACCCTTGCAATCTC
Source organism: uncultured Bacteroidaceae bacterium (assembly GCA_964637515.1). Classification (GTDB taxonomy): domain Bacteria; phylum Bacillota; class Clostridia; order Christensenellales; family CAG-917; genus RGIG4097. The sequence goes on from CAZWUI010000001.1 coordinate 171,483, forward strand.
GTCCTTCTTTTTGAGCATTCTCTCGTATCTTTCACGCGTGGCAAGTCCGAGATTGTAGGAAATCTCTGTAAGTCGCAAGTCTGCATTGTCCTGACGGAGTTTGATTCTATGCTCCGCTCTTGCTGTCATCATTCTGTACGGCTCGTTGGTGCCTTTTGTCACAAGGTCGTCGATTAGCACACCTATATACGCTTCGTCGCGACGAAGAATAAACGGCTCTTTCCCGTCTATTTTCAAGCATGCGTTTATGCCCGCCATAAGTCCTTGCGCGCCCGCCTCTTCATATCCGCTGCTGCCGTTGACCTGTCCTGCGGAAAACAAATTTGCAACGACTTTCGTTTCAAGGGACGGTTTCAAGGATAGCGGATCGAAACAATCGTACTCTATTGCATATGCGTATTTTGCAAATCTGCAATTTTCAAATCCGGGAAGAGTGCGATACATCTTCTCCTGCACGTCGTGGGGCAACGAACTTGACATTCCTTGCACGTACATTTCATCACTTCCGAGTCCTTCGGGCTCTACGAAAATTTGGTGGCGTTCTTTGTCCTTGAATCTGACCACCTTGTCTTCAATGCTCGGACAATATCTCGGTCCTACTCCGTGAATTGAGCCGTTGTAAAGCGGACTTCTCGATATGTTGTCGAGAATGATTTTGTGGGTTTCCGCATTGGTGTAGGTCAAATAGCAGTCTTCGCTTTCAAACGTGGAATGATCGGACATGAAAGAAAATCTATCCGTATTTTCTGCGGTTTGGACTTCCATTTTGTCGAAGTCGATACTGTCACGGTAGATACGCGCGGGGGTACCCGTCTTGAATCTGCGAATAGGCAAACCGAGTTTTATAAGGTTATTCGTGAGATTGTTTGCAGGAGCAAAACCACTCGGACCGCTTTCCTTCACGTAGTCGCCGATGATGACTTTCCCGCCGAGATAAACACCCGTCGCAAGCACGACCGCACGCGCGGAAAACTCCCTGCCGTCCGCAAGTCGTATTCCGATCGCTTTTCCGTCCTCGGTGAGAATTTCGGAAGTTTCCCCTTCCAGAATTTCAAGGTTATCGGTCCCGCGCAACACGGAGAGCATTTCTTCGTGATAGCGGTTTTTGTCCTGTTGTCCGCGGAGAGAATAAACCGCCGGACCTTTGGCGGTGTTGAGCATTTTGATTTGCAACAAAGTTGCGTCTGCGGTGAGTCCCATCTGTCCGCCGAGTGCGTCGATTTCTCTCACCAAATGTCCCTTTGCAGTGCCGCCGATAGCAGGGTTGCACGCCATATAAGAAATCGTAGCAAAATCCGTACACACCCCAAGAGTGTGCTTCCCGAGTCTTGCGCACGCAAGGGCGGCTTCGACACCTGCGTGACCTAAACCTACTACGATAACGTCATACATAATTATCCTTTGAAAAGCGCCGTCGCTCGACTTTATTTGCCCACGCAGAATTTTGAGAAAATGCCGTCCACGACGTCTTCTCCTGCGGTCGCACCCGTGATTTCACCAAGGGCATCGTAGCCTTCTCGCAGGTCGATAAGCACGCAGTCGATTGTTTCATCTTTTGCAAGAACAGCGTGTTCAAGTGCGTTTTCTGCACGATAAAGTGCCGATAAGTGTCTTTCGGAGGTTATCACGTCCGCTCCGTCAACTTCTCCGTCGCGGTAGATTGCGGACAATGCCGACTTGAGATTTTCAACTCCGTCCCCCGTCTTTGCGGACACACAATACACTCTGTCCGTCTTGTCGGGTGCGATGAAATCTTCTCTGTCACACTTGTTGTAGACGACGAATACATTGTCCTTTCCCTGCACTTCGGCGGGGAGATTTCCTCCCTTGGTGCCGTCGAAAACGTAGACTATTTCGTCCGCACCTTCTATTGCCTTTTTCGCTCTTTCAACGCCTATGCTTTCGACCGTGTCGTCACTGTTGCGAAGCCCCGCCGTGTCCGTGAAGTTGATGAGGACTCCGTCCACTTCCACACTTCCAGAAATTGCGTCTCTCGTCGTGCCGGCTATATCCGTAACGATTGCTTTGTCTTCTCCGAGAATTGCGTTGAGCAAGGACGATTTGCCCACGTTTGGCTCCCCTGCGATGACGACGTTGATTCCGCTTTTCGCCATTCTTCCTATATAGGACGTGGACGCGAGCGCATGTATGCGCGCGAGAATGGAAGGAATTCTGTCTTCGATTGTGGGGATGACTTCGTCTTCCATTTCGTCGGGATAGTCGAGAGAGGCTTCAAGAGTTGCAATCACGTCGAGAAGATCGTCCGTTATCTCGTTGACCTTGGCGGACACACCGCCCTGCATAAGCCTGTACGCCGCACGAAGTCCCGCACTGCTCTCTGCGTTTATCATATCCGCAACGCCTTCCGCATCCGCAAGGGACATTCTGCCGTTGAGATAGGCACGCTTGGTAAACTCACCTGCCTCCGCAGTCACGCAACCTTTCGAGATTGCGCTGCGCAACGCTCCACGCATAATACGCACTCCGCCGTGAAGATAAAACTCCACCGTATCTTCCCCCGTGAAAGATTTTCCTTCGGGGAAATATACTGCGTAACCCTTGTCCGAAAAGTCCTCGCCGACAAACTCGCCGAAGCACATTTTGAGCGGATTAGAGCGTAGCACTTCCGCACACGGATTGCCTTTTACAAGGAAAACGGCATCCGCGATTTTCACGGCTTCCTTCCCGGAAACTCGTAATATGCCGATGCCGCCCGAACCACTCGGGGTTGAAATTGCAACTATGGTTTTCATTATTTTTTCGTTCCGCCGAAACTCTTGAACTTGGGAGGACCGGTCTTGACCGCCGCGGGTTTGACGAAGTCGTCTTGCTCGGTGAAGTAGCGGTAGACGTTGCCGTCGGGGACTTCGGGCTCTTCTTCGCGGGGTTTTCTTTCGCGGCGAGGTCTGTCGTCGTCCTTTCTGTCAGAGCGACGTTTGTCGTCTTTTCTGTTATCCCTTCTGCCGTCTCTGCGACCTTTGCGGTCTTCTTTGATTTCGACGCCCTTGGGGATGATGACCACATGACGTTGAGAATCTTCGCCCTCGCTTGCGGTGGATGCGATTTCGCTATCCGCAAGTGCGCTGTGGATGACTCTTCTTTCAAACGGGTTCATAGGCTCAAGTTCGATCTTACGGCAGGTACGATGCGCCTTTTCCGCAAGACGAAGAGCGAGAGCAGTGAGAGTTTCGCGACGTTTTTCGCGGTAGTTTTCACTGTCTACGACAACCTTTTTGAAGTCGCATTTTTCTTGATTGAGATAGGTGAGAACGAGATATTGGAAAGCGTCGAGTGCCTCTCCGCGGTAACCGATTGCGACTCCGCTATCTTCTCCTGCGATTTCGATATAGAGAGTGCCGTTTTTGTCCTCGACGGTGGCTCTGGACGAGAGCCCCATCTTCTCAAGGATACCGTTGACGAACTCTTCCGCCATAACTGCGGCGCCGTCAATCTCGGTCACTCTGACTATCGCCTTTGAAAACAGACCGCCCTTTTGGAGAACTTCGACTTCGACCTTATCTCTGGTGGTGCCGAGTTCAAGGAGTGCGTTTTCGACTGCGATGTCGATTGTCGAGGCCTTGACCTCTATACTTTTTTTCATAATATTTCTCCTGTCAAGCCTTTTTTGCTTGAACGTTATCAACGATTTTTCCGCCGAGATTGAATGCGAGTTGGAACACGGTCGAAGTCAACGAGCTGACGAGCATATACAGTGCGAACGCCGACGAATACAATATCGCGAACACACCGACCATTGCAGGCATCATGTATTGCATGACTTTCATGCTTGCTTGAGTTTGGTTTGCCGTCTTGCCGTCCCCGGTGGGAGGAGGGGTGCCTTGTGCTTTGGTGAGCAGTTTTTGGGAAATTATGCTGATTGCGAGAGAAAGCACGGGGAGGATGAGGAATCCGTTCCATTTGCCGTTCTTGCCCCAGCCGCCTTGACCGACGCACTTGCCCATGACGGTGTTATATTCGTCCTGCATCAGACCTTCCATTTTGGAAGTTGCGAAACCGGACTGCCCGGTAACCGTGAGATAATCGGGGACTTCAGTCTTCCAACTGTCGGGGACGAAGATGTTTTTTATCCAAAGGAAACCTCTATTGGACTTTTGCTCGTCGCTGAAATAGAAGTCGTGAACGGCTTGTTGCGCCTTGTCATTTGCGCTCTCGTACTCTGCAATATTGTCGCCGACGTACTTGAAGTCCGCGCCTTTCCAATCGTCGCCGAGTTCTTCCACCATAACTTTGTCGTACTCTTGATAGCAGTTGAGATAGTCGTTTGCGAACTTCCAACCGACCATTTCTCTGAACCCTGCGAAGATGATGAAGAATACCACGAGAGTCACTATCGTAGGCAAGCACGCACCGAGCATGGAATACTTCTCTTTTTTGTAGAGAGCCATTTGCTCTTGTTGGATGCGTTGTTTGTCGTCGCCGTATTTTTCTTGCAACGCTTCGAGTTGGGGCTTCATACGCTCCATCGCCTTTGCGTTTTTGCGTGCGATAACCTTCTGCCATACGTCAAGAGGGGAAAGTATCAACTTCAAAATGACGGTGAATGCGACGATTGTCCAGCCGAAATCGCCAATGCCCTCATAGAGAACATTGATGAATTTCGCGATAAAGTGAGTGACTTCGGGGGAAGTGTTTTTGTCAGAAACGTCGTAGATGCCCCTTTCGTTGTTGCAAGCGCAAAGGGCTATGCAGCACACCACAAGAATGAGCACAACCGCATAGATTTTGAGCATCTTCTTACGTCTATAATCTAAACGAGCCATTTAGCATTTCCTCGATAATTTTCGGGAACGGGGTCGAAGCCGCCTTTTGAAAACGGATTGCAACGCAGAATGCGCCACGCACCCATAATGCAACCGATTATCACGCCGTATCGCGCGATAGCGTCGTAGGCGTACATCGAGCAGGTGGGAGTATATTTGCAGTTGCGCCCGATATATGGGCTGAGTGCGGATTTATACCAATGAAGGAGGGCAAAGCAAACCTTTTTCAGCATAGTTTGCCCGCCTTTTCAAAAACCTTGCGCACCTCTGCGACCATCTCGCGATAGTCGAGAGAAGCGGCGGATTCCCTTGCTACGACGACGTACATATATTTCGGGTTTATGCCGTCCACGATGGGATTGAGCCCTTCGCGAATCAACCTTTTTACCCTGTTCCTCGTAACGGCGTTTCCGACCTTTTTGGAGACGGAAATGCCAATCTTCAATCCCTCTCGGGATTTTGCACAAAAAAGCGTCAGGTGACGGGCGGACGCCTTATCGCCTTTGCGATATACGTAACTGAAAGACGCTCTCCGCTTTAACCTGAACTGTCTTTGCATGACGATTATGCGGTGAGGACTTTTCTACCTCTTGCGCGACGACGTTTGAGAACTTTTCTGCCCGAAGTGGACTTCATTCTTTCGCGGAAACCGTGGACTTTGCTTCTTTGTCTTTTCTTGGGTTGGTAGGTTTGTTTCATAACTCTATTGCCTCCATGTAGGAATTTGATGTCATTATATAATAATATAAATGCTTGAACATTATATAGAAAATCTAAAACCGTGTCAAGCAAATTGCGCCCGTCCGAAAAATCGTGAAAAAGGTTAAAGGGCAAAATACAACACAAAACAGACGACTGACAACAAAAACGCATAGACCGCAAAGCCCGAAAGAGAGTGTTTTTTGACAAAACCCAAAAAACCTTTTATGGCAATAAGTCCCGACAAAAAGGCGGTGAAAGTGCCTATCAAAAGAGGTACGATACCCGCCGAAAAAATCTCCCCGCCCGACGTGAAAATCTCGACTCCCTCATAGAGCGCAGAGCCTACGATGATAGGCACGGACAACAAAAAAGAGAACTCCGAAGCGGTGGATTTTTCCACACCGAGAAGGGTTGAAATTGCAATCGTACTGCCACTTCTCGACACGCCGGGCAAAACCGCTATTCCTTGCATAACGCCAGTTAATACACTCGTTTTCGCATTGTAAACTGCCGTTTTGGTGGTTTGCAGTTTTTCGGACAGGAACAACAAAACTGCCGTCGCCATGAACCCGAAAGGCAGATATTCACCGTCCACAAGGGCGGGGAAAAACACCTTGAAAATCACTGCGATGACGACGGTCGGAATGGTGGCGAGAATGATATATCCGTTCGTGCGATCAAGCGGTTTTTTGACAAGGGGCATCCACGTTTTTCTCATCGCAATAAGCACCGCCAAAAGCGTGCCTAAATGCAGGCATATATTGAAAAATAAATCCTCTTCTCCAATCCCGCATTTTTCAAAAAGTAGCAGATGCCCCGAACTCGATACGGGCAAAAATTCCGTAGCGCCTTGCACTATTCCGAGAACTACCGCTTCCCAAATTTTCATTTTCTCTTTACTATTCTCCCGTTTTCGTTTATACTAAACTATTGTATTAACGCATCGCGCGGTTTAGCACGCGCATAGGAGAAAAATGAAACTCGGTGTCGTAGGTTTGCCAAACGTCGGCAAAAGCACTCTTTTCAACGCAATAACCAAAGCAGGCGCACAAGCCGCCAACTATCCTTTCTGTACGATAGAGCCCAACGTCGGCGTGGTCGCCGTCCCCGACGAGAGATTGAACAAACTCGCCGCCCTTTACGACAGCAAAAAAATCACCCCCACCACCCTTGAATTTGTGGATATAGCGGGACTCGTCAAAGGTGCGTCAAGGGGAGAAGGTCTCGGAAATAAATTCCTGTCCCACATTCGCGAAGTGGATGCAATCGTCCACGTCGTGCGCTGTTTCGACGACGAAAATATCACCCACGTAGACGGCTCAGTTTCCCCCGTCCGCGACATCGAAACCATAAATCTCGAGCTCGTCTTCGCGGATATGGAAGCACTCGAAAGACGTCTTGCAAAGGCGCAATCCATGCTCAAAGCGGACAAAAAATACGCCGACGACGTGGAGCGTCTTGAGAAAATGCAAAAGTGGCTCGAAGACGGAAAACCTCTCCGCACTCTGCCGGTTGACGATGACTTCAAAGCGTTTATAGACGAACAGTTTTTGCTCACGTCGAAACCCGTCGTTTACGTCGCCAACGTCGATGAAAACTCGCTCGGCGGAAACGACTATACCGCACAGGTCGAAAAATGCGCCAAAGACGAAAACGCAGGTTGTATCGTCCTCTGCGCCAAACTCGAAGAAGATTTGACCGCTCTCGACGACGAGGACAGAGCAATCTTCATGGAAGAATACGGACTCGAAGAAAGCGGACTCGACAAACTAGTATCCGCATCCTATGCCCTTCTCGGACTCATCTCCTACCTCACCGCAGGGGAAAAGGAAACTCGTGCTTGGACGATTGAAAAAGGCACGAAAGCCCCTCAAGCCGCAGGCAAAATCCATTCGGATTTTGAAAAAGGCTTCATCCGCGCCGAAATCGTGGACTACGAAACCCTGCTCGAATGCGGTTCATTCAACTCCGCAAAGGAAAAAGGTAAGGTCCGCAGCGAAGGAAAAGACTACGTCATGCAAGAAAACGACGTCGTGCTTTTCCGCTTCAACGTTTAATCTGAACACAACACGGAGAAATCCGCTCAAGGAGAAATATGTTTTATAAAGACGAACTCGCAGCCGCTCTCGCAACCGACGAAGTTAGCGCGAGCGAAATCGTAGAAGCGTTTGAAACGCCGAAAGACACTAAAATGGGAGACGTTTGTCTGCCCTGCTTTAAGTTTGCAAAAAAACTCCGCAAAGCACCCCCGCAAATCGCTTACGACTTCTCAAGAAAACTCGTTGGTTTGCCCGTCGTCGAAAAATTCGACGTCGTCAGCGGCTATCTCAACGTCTACTTCAAGCGCGAAGTTTTGGCAAATGAACTTTCCGTCCTTCTCAAACAAAACGACGAAGGCAAAGCTATCGGCGCAAGCGACGAGGGCAACGGAAAAACTATCTGCATAGATTATAGCTCCGTAAATATCGCGAAACCTTTTCATATCGGACACCTGTCCACAACCGTCATCGGCGGTGCGCTCTATCGCATCTTCAAACACCTTGGCTACGACGTCGTGGGTATCAACCATTTGGGCGACTGGGGTACGCAATTCGGCAAACTCATCGTCGCAACGAGAAAGTGGTCGTCAATCGACGAAATCAGGGGAAAGGACGAATATTTTCTCAACTCTCTCTACGTCCGCTACCACCAAGAAGCAGAAGAAAATCCCGCTCTCGACGACGAGGCGCGCGCTTGGTTTAAGCGTATCGAAGACGGCGACAAAGAAGCAAATCTCTACTTCGAAGTGTTCAAGGAAATCACCATGCGCGCGGTGGAAAAAATCTACAAACGCTTGAAAATCTCCTTCGACTCCTATGCGGGCGAATCCTTCTACAACGACAAAATGGACGCATGTCTCGATATACTCCGCGAAAAAAATTTGCTCGTGAAAAGCGAAGGCGCAGAAGTCGTCAATCTCGACGAATACAACATGCCCCCCTGCCTTCTCGTCAAAGCGGACGGTGCGACTTTGTATGCAACGAGAGATATAGCTGCGGCGTACTATCGCAAGAAAACTTACGACTTCTACAAATGCCTTTACGTTGTCGCATATCAGCAGAATCTGCACTTTAAGCAACTGTTTAAGGTGCTTGAACTTATGGATTTTGCAGGAAAGGACGATATGGAGCATATCGCTTTCGGTATGGTCAGTATGGAAGACGGAGCAATGTCAACCCGCCACGGCCACGTCGTTTGGCTCAAAGAAGTCCTTGACAAAGCGGTCGAAAAAGCACTCGCTATCATTCAGGAAAAGAACCCCGACCTCGATGGCAAAGAACAAATCGCAGAAAGCGTGGGCGTCGGCGCAGTCGTCTTCTCTGCTCTTTGGAATAGCCGCATCAAAGACGTCGTATTCTCGTTTGATAAGGTGCTCAACTTCGACGGCGAAACCGCCCCTTACGTGCAGTACACCTACGCGCGCTCACGTAGCGCTCTCCGCAAAGGCGGTGCGTACGACGTGAACAACGCAGACTGGTCATCCATTCTCGACGACGAAGGATATGAAGTCGTCAAGAGCGTGCTTTCATTCGGCGCAAGCGTCGAGCAATCCGCACGCTTGAGAGAGCCCTGCTACGTCACCCGACACGTCGTTGACCTTGCAGAAAAATTCAACCGTTTCTATATCGGACACCGCATCGTCGTCGATGACGAAAAAACCAAAAATGCGCGCCTGCTCCTGACCGACGCAGTCTCACGCACAATCAAAACGGGACTCGCCCTTCTCGGCATCGATTCCCCCGAAGTTATGTAATCAAAATCCCCAAAGTTATGCAACAAAAAAGCACCGCCCTCGCGGTGCTTTTTTAGTTATATTGTTTCGCAGTTGTTGTGCCGTGATTAAATCGGGGTTAGCGATTAGGCAAACAGGTAGATAGGCACGAACAAAGTGGTTGCAATGATGATGAGGACGGTGAGAATATATGCGATTTTTCCGCCGATCCCGGGGAGTCGTGCGTTATTCCAACCATACCAAGCGCCTGCAAGCATGAGTGTGAGCGTCGTCGCAAGTCCGCACCAAATGCCTTCGTAGCGGCAACTGCCTTCCGCAACGAGAATTATCGTCACAAGACCGAGAAGTGCGGCAAGTATAAGGCCGTAGCAAACGACTGAGTTGATAGTGCTTTTTGATGATTTTTTTGCCATAATGACCTCCAAAAAAGTTATTTCATTTTGTGGGAGTGAAATTTCTTTCACTCACTTTCGTGCGGTGGGTTATGATTTTTGCACCCTTTATGCACACCTACATTATACCCCCGCTCCCCCTAATTGTCTAGGCGCAAATTTTTAGTTTTGTTCAAAATCGCCACAGTCCGCTCTGAAACAAAATGCGGTGGCAAGCACCGCATTTTGTTTTCCGCTTCGGAGAACGCTTGAAGCGGGAATTTAGGGGAGAAATTATGCAATATTATTTCGCTTGATTGTTGCTGTAGTTGAACGCTACGGTGCCTTTGATGCCGACGGTGAGATCATCGCTTTCGACAAGGTATTTCGCTTGACCGTTGAGGGTTGCAGAGCCGTCGTATGCGTAGACGGTTTCGCCGTAGGTGACGGACACGCCGATTTCAACGGAGCCTGCCAAATCAAGGCTGTATTCTTCGTTTGCTTGGACTTCTGCCGCACTAACGTTGATGATTGCTTTGAAGTTTGCGTTTGCTTCTGCAACTACCACGTTGATTTTTGCGTCGCCGGTCACGGTCACGATTGCACCGTATTTGCCGCCGTCGAGTTTGCCGATTTCGATTTCAACGCCTGCATTGAAGCTTTCAAATGCCGCGGTGTCGATTGCGAGAACAACGTTCCCGTCTTTGGTTGCGGTTGCGGTGAAGTCAACGTCTGCAATGCCTGCCGCACCAAGACTGAAGTTGAATGCGACGGAGCCGATTTCTGCATCGTATGCCGCAGAGCCGTCAAAGGAGAAGATTTCGACTTCTTTGTCGTTGATTTTTGCAACGATGGATGCGGTGTAGTTGAATTCTTTGCTTTCGATGTCTTTGCCGTCTTTGATGTTCAAATAGAGCACGTATTCGTCTGCGAGGACTTTTTCGCCGTTTTCATCGACGTCGTAGATGCTGACGATCAATTTGGTGTTGTAGCCGTCTTTGTCGGACTCTGCGGTCGTAACTTGGACGTCCTTGTCGCCGACGAGTTCTTGGACTGCTTTCACGCCTTGTTCGACGATGGGTTCCATAACGTTTTCAATGACGGGTTTGACTGCATCGATTGCGGTGTTCACGAATGCGCCGATACCGCTTATGCTTGCGGATGCGTCGAATTCAAGGTTTACGCCTTCTTCAAAATTGTCCGTATCTTCTGCCGCTGCGCCTGCTGCCGCGCCGCCCATGTATTGTGCCGCTGCCGCTACTGCGGTGCCGAGAGTTTCTGCATTGTTGGTTGCTGCGGGGGTTTCCTTGTCGCCGTTATTGCATCCAACGAAAACGCAAAGAGAGAGTGCGCATACTGCGACGAGTGCGATGATTACAACGATTGATTTTTTGAGTTTCATAACGATAATCTCCTTGTTTGTTTCACTATATATAACAAATTAAAAACTGATTTTACCAACGATTTCGAAAAATTTTTTAATTTGTTTTGTTTGCTTTGATTTCCGCCTTGAGCAGAAGGTTGATGTCGAAGGCGTAGACTCCGTCGCCGTCGCAAAGGTCGCGCATAAAGTCGATGGATTCTTGGATGCCACGAGTTTCAAACGCATCCTTGAACGAGCCGAACAAATCGGTCGTATCTTCAATGCCGAGATAGCCGAGATATAGTTTCACGCATTCGTTTGCATCGGACACTGCAGCGACAAGAGAAAGAATGTTGAACGTGGTCTTATATTCTTCTATCGCAGTCAAAAGGTCGCTTGCGGTCTGCAAGATTGTGTCGAGGGTGGACGAAAATTCCACGTCTATTCGCTCCGCATACGCTTGCAGTTTTTCTTCGTCGAAACCGTTCAGGAGTTTGTTGATTTCATCTGCGTTAAGACCGCCGACATTCACTCCCGAAAGCACTTCCTTTGCTTTTTGTTCAAGGGACGCTTTTCCGCCAAAATCGAAGTTTATCACAACGTTCAGTGCGGATAAAGTTTCGTTTTCGCTGATTTTTGCAGAAATTGCATTTTCGATTTTTCTTGCGCAGTCGTCGTTGTCGTTGCATACGGTGAACTCCGCCTTTCCGCCCGCTTGCAAATAGCCAAGACTTGCGGACAGCTCAACGAGCGCAGTCGCGGTTTCATCAACGCTCTTGCCCGTGAAGTCTTCTCCGTATAACACGAGCACCGCATCTTCGTTGAGTGCGGCAACTTCGGTCACAACTCCGTCTGCGGTTGCGGTTATTCCAAACGATGGATTGATTGACAGTGCAACGTAGGTGTCGGACGGTAGGGGTGCAACGGGCATGCCGTTTTTGTCAAGCCCGAAACCAAGCCCAAAGCCAAGTCCTATGCACGCAACGAGCACCGCCGCTATTGCGGAATAGACGTATCTTCTCGGAGCACGTCTTTTTGCGGGAGCAGATTTCTCCGCTTTCTTTTCGGAAGTCGCGCGTTCAAGAATTTTAGCCTTGACGTCCGCATTCGGCAAAATGCTTTCCGCTTGCTTTTTCAATGCTTTTTCCAAGTCTTTCATTCGTCGCTACCTCCTTCAAGTTTTTTGCGGAGCGTCTTCATCGCTTCCTGATATTTGTACGTCACGGTGGACGTGGGCATGTCTAATAGTTTTGCTACTTCTCGTCGTTTGTAGCCCGCTACGGCGCACATTACGACAATCTTGAATTCTTCTTCGGATAGTATTTCTTCCGCTAGGGATAGGAGACCTATTTCGTCGTCATCCGGGAGTGTCGCACTCCCCAAAGACGTTTCGTCAAACTCCGTCGGGACTTCCCGTTTTCGCTTGTTATACTCGTTTATCGCAAGCCGCCTTGCAATTGTTGTGAGCCAAGCAAGCGCATTGCCGTCGCTGTAACTGCCTATGCTCCCAAGCGCTTTCACGTAGACGTCCTGCATCACGTCTTCGGCGGACTGGCGGTTGCGCAAGATAGAGTGCGCAGTGAAATATACCACTTTGTACGTGTTGTCGTACACGTAGTCAAAAGCGGATTCGTCCCCCTGCTTTAGCCGTAGCATCGCTCTATCAAGCGTTTCTTTCTTCATAAGTTCTCCTACATATATAACAATCGAAAACTCGTTTTTGTTGGTGGATTTCGATAATTTTTTCTCGCGCGCACGCGACAATATAAGAATAACCGCCTTGGGCGGTTACACTGTTATGGGTTTGATTTTCTTTTAGATATTCTGCCACTTGTCGTCGAACGGATTTTCCCTGAACGCAAGGATTTGCGCTTTCTGTTCTTCGGTGATACGCCCCGTCTGCACTGCGACGGTGACGACGTCGTCAAGAGAGCATAAACTCACGTTCTTGACGGATGCGTTTTCCATTGCGTCTGCGCCTTTCTTCATGCCGTAGTTGAGAATGGACACCATTCCAAGCACGTCCGCGCCCGTTTGACGAAGTTGCGCCACGCTTTCAAGCACGCTTTTTGCGGTGGATATGAGGTCTTCGATGACGACGACTTTTTGCCCGCTTTCAAGCTTTCCTTCCACTTGCCTACCCTTTCCCGTCGCACCTATTCTGACGTAACCCATGGGAAGAGCGAGCATATGCCCTACGATTGCCGCATGTGCTATTCCCGCCGTTGCGGTGCCCATAAGGCATTCACAGTCGGGATATTCACGTTTGACGGTTTCTGCGATTGCGTTCTCGACGGCAATGCGCAAGTCGGGGGAAGTCAAGATAAGTCTGTTGTCTGAATATATGGGGCTCTTGACGCCGCTTGCCCATACGAATGGTTTTTCGACGTTCAATTCGACTGCGCCTATGTCCAACAATCCTTTGGCGATTTCGTAGTTCATACCGACCTCCTGTGTAGAATTATAGCACATACCGCCTTGTATTTCAAGGGAAATTACACGGTGCGGTTCGCTATGGAAAAATTAGTCAGAAGAAAACTCCGCCGTTTTTCCTATCCTATTTTCTTTGCACTCCCTTTTCATTCAAATGTTTGCAAATTTGACTTCAAATCATTCAAGTTTTCACAAACAAAAAGCACTGCGCTTGGCAGTGCTTTTGTGTTTGTTGTTGATTTTCGCTTATGCGATTTCGTCAAGAACTTCGTCGCCCAAGTCAAGAACTTCGTCGCCCAAGTCAAGAACTTCGTCGCCCAAGTCAAGGAGTTCGTCTTCG
>CAZWUI010000002.1:0-102346 GCA_964637515.1 uncultured Bacteroidaceae bacterium
GCCTGTGCCAACAAAGTGCGTAATCATATGGATCTTGGCTTGTTTTCGCAGTGGGGATACACCTATGCTACTAGAACAAACCGAGTAGCAATTTCACTTCGACAGAGCCGAGAATAACTCATTGATTTTTCTTTGTCAGGGCGAATACTTAATGTCAATAATTAATGCAAAAATTGAGAAAAAATATTTTTGGTGATATAGTTTTAAAGGCGAAATGTCGTACCAGCACCGAAATTTCGGTGCTGGTATGAGTGAACGAGTACGAAAAGAGGATTTTGGATTCAAAAAAACGAGTTTTGTTGTAGAGAAAAATGCAAGTAGCAAGCTTGCTATGATTTTTGCGTTTATTTTTAAAATCCCTCGGATATATAGCTTCTATTTGCCATAACTTTATTCCTCACGTTTTTAATTTTGGTTGACTTTTATCTCATTTTGAATATAATAATTACAAAGAAGCCAAGAAGCCAACACGGTGGACATTGCGAGAGCTAATGACTCTTGCGGAGAGCTTCTTTTTTTTTATTGCCTATTTTTTAGGATATTTCCACGGCATTGGGCGAGCTTCAAAGTTTTCTTTCTTATCATGACGAACACGCTTTCCTACGCAACGCCTTTATTGCGATTTTGAACGTTAGAGAAAAATCGAATCAAATCATTCTTTGATTTTTTCGTTAACGCTGAAGTGTCGTCAATAAAAGTGCATTGCCCGGTCTTTTGATTGCGTTGAGTAGTAACAAAATTCGTATATCCACGCCGAACTGTTCCAACAAGTTTGAAATACTTGCGGTGTTTCTTAAAAAATTCGCTTGATACCACACTGACTTTTGCCAATTCTTTGCGTTTAGGTTGATAAGAGCTTGACATTTTGCTTTTTGCTCCTTATAATAATTTTGACGACTTTAAGAGAGTTGCTCTGCAACCGTGTTGGGCTGAGCCGCGAACACACAAGATAACGATAGTCGACCGTTTCTCAAACCGTCCTTTGGGCGGTTTTCTTTTTACTTCGATGCGAACAATTGATTGACGATTTTGGTGTTTACTCGTTCAAGCGGAATAGACTCATCCATGTTCATATACAAACGTTTTCCTTCAAGGTCATTGAAGAAAGAAATAGCGTCTCCGTTTTGGAGCACTTCGAGAGTATTAGGAACGTTATCATCTCCCGTAGAGGAGTTGTCGCCATCTCCGGAAACGGGATTATCCGTTGTCGGTGTATTGTCTTTCGGTTGAGACGTTCTCGTGTTGTCGTTTTGAATATTGTCATCGATGATTTTATCAAGCGAAACAAGTATTCCGGCAAGACACGAAATCACCAACACAAAAGCCAAAACAACCAAAACTGTTTTTGCTATAGAGCCAATAGATTTTTTTTCCATTTTTACCTCACTTTTCACGGATTCCGCCGTGTCGGTTATTTGTGCTTGACTTCCAATATCAAACGGCATATACTATCAGCGTTGGAAACAAATCCGACAATAAGTAAGTGCCGGTTTTGACTTTGGATCAAAGATATGCTTACTTATTTTTTTTGCGCTTTTTCTTGTAATTGCGTATTTTTGCCTTTACATTGGGCAAATCCTCTTCTGCAAATGCAAAAATCCGTTTACAAGGCTATAAACGCCATTGCATCAAAGGGGGATAGACTACAACGCGGTCTATCAGCGCGCCGAAGGAACAGTTTTCAAATTATGAGACTTTTAAAAACGCAGACGCCTTCTGCATTTAATATTAAAACTTACTTTTGTCAGGGCGAATTGAAAAACATATTGTAAAATTTTTGCGGGCGTGGTAATATAAAAAAGAGGGATAATATGAAAACACTACTAAAGCTATTGATTGCACTTGTCGTTATCGTTGCGGTGATAGCGATTATATTCGTCGTCATTATCAATTTGACGCCGAGAAAACTCGGTCTTGCTGACGTCAAGGTCGGGGAAGAAACCATTGAAGAAATGGGATTTGCCGATTTCAAGTTGCTTGATATATACAAGTTTTTCAAGGCACTTGCGGACCCTGATGAAAGCAATATCGTGAAAAACGCTCCGACAAATTCAGATAAAGCGGTTGCGGAGAATAATGCGCAGGGTAGCTCTATCGTCGGGGAAGACGGCAAGGCGGACTTTGGCAAGTTGCTTGAAGGGGAAGTGCGCTACGACAACGAGTATTTGATTGCCTATACGGACAAATCCTTGGCACATATCTTCTCGTCGATGGTTGAGAGCGCGTCTAACGACTCTGCGGACGAATCGTTGAAATACATATCCGACCTCGGCGCAACCGTCAGAGAGGTCAGTATAGCGGGTAAGAATGCGGACGGAAGTGCAACTCTTCGTGTCGTGCTTGAGATTTCTCTTGGCTCGATAAAGAGCGAAGTGGAAGCGGCATTGCCTTCCGCGATTGCAAAGGTTTTGCCCATACCCGAAAAGGTGTTTATCGCATCCTACATGACAATGAGCGCAAACGAGGACGGCAAAATTGTTACGACGAGCCAATCCGTCAAGATAAACGATGAGGACAACGCACTGTCTCAAGCAATATTCAAAGTGCTTGCAAACAAGGCGGGCGCAAGCGATGCGGACGATGCAAAGGGTATCGTGAATGAAAAAATCGGTGAAGGTTTCTCATACGTCGTAGGCAATCTCGGAAAGGTCGGCACGGCGGATACGGACGGCGGTAGTCCTGCGACAGTGACGGGAAACGTTGTGCTTGGCGTAGGCGGTATTGAGAACGGACAAATCACTGTCATAACCTACAAAAAAGCTTAATAGAATATCGAAATCATAAAAACGGTATCGTGTCAAAGCGATACCGTTTTCGTTATTATTTTATCTCCCGTGACGACGCAATAAGCGTAAGTCGGGTTTATGGGTGAGCATAGCGCACCGGGGTTGACGAAGGTTATGCCGTGGTCGGTTGCTTCGTATGCCTCATGGGTGTGCCCGAAAAAAACCGCATTGCAACCTAATTCTTCCGCGCGCAGTCGAAGGGGCAGATAGCTTTTTCTGACTCCGTATGCGTGTCCGTGGGTGAGAAAACACCTCACGCCTTCGATTTCCACGACTTCTTCGATTGGGAAGGCGTGGTAGTCGTTGTTGCCGTTGACGGCATAAAGTCCTTTGTGGAAGAGTAGGTCGCCGAGCATAGAGATGCCGTCTCCGAGCCAGAAAAAATAATCCGCCTCGTTGATGACGGATTTAAGTTTTTCGGGGATTGGCGTATAGTGGTTGTCGGAGACGACTACTATTGTTTTCATTGTTCGTTTTTGAGGATTTCAAGGGTTTTGCGGAGCGCTCTACCACGGTGACTGACGGAGTTTTTCTCGTCGGAAGTGGCGGTTGCGAAGATTTTGCCCAAGTCGTAGCTATAAAACACGGGGTCATAGCCGAATCCGTTTTCACCTTGGGGTGCGAATGCGATTTCTCCGTCAACTCTGCCTTCGGCAACTAGTTCTTTACCGTCGGGGTAGCAAACTGCGATAACCGTGCAGAAATGCGCGGTACGCTTTTCTTTCGGCACGTTGCGAAGACAGTCGAGCAATTTTGCGACGTTCTTCTTGTCGTCGTGTTCTTCGCCAGCAAAACGTGCGGAATAAACTCCGGGTGCGCCGTCGAGAGCGTCTACCATAAGCCCTGTGTCGTCGGCAAGAGAAACCATGCCCGTAAGGTCGCGGATGGTGCGTGCCTTGATGAGAGCGTTTTCGAGAAGGGTGGAGCCTGTTTCTTCGATGTCGATATCGAAACCGAGTTCCTTTATGGATTGCATGCTATCAAAGCATCCGCCCAAAATCTCTTTTATTTCTTTGAGTTTATGTTGATTGTTGGTTGCGATAGCAAGGTTCATTCGTTCTCTCCGTTGATGAGTTCTTCGATGGGTGTAATTTCCGCATTTTGGAAGAACATTGCGGATTCTTCTGCGGATTTGAGTTCTTTTTTATCGTTGAATTTGATGTTTTCGAGAGCGGTTTTGGTGGTGTTTGCGTTCTTCATATAACTCAAAATCGAGTTTGCAACGTTCAAGAAGTGGTCCGCGACACGCTCTGCATTTGACGCAAGGGAGAGATAAGGCGCGCCTATATCGGGGGAGCAAATACCTTGGTCGAGTCTTGCGATATGGCGGTCGGACATTTGCTCGGTGAGTAGGTCGACTTTATCTTCGATTTGGTAGGCATCCTTGAAAGATTCGACGTCGTGGTTGACGTAGACTTTCATAACTCTCTCGTAGAGTTGACCGATGAGTGCTTGAAGTTCTCTGATTTCGTCGATAGCGTCGTCGGAGAATCCCTTGTTGACGGACTGGAGTTTTTCGGCGTATTCCATGATATTTTCCGCATAGTCGCCGATACGTTCAAGGTCGCTTATGGAGTGGAATACGGTGGAGATATATACGTTGTCGGTTTCGCTCAAATCGGTTTTTGACAACTTGACGACGAAACTCGTGATTGCGCTATTGAGATAATTGAGATGTTCCTCGTTTTTGCGGAAGTGATCCGCTTTGTCGAAGTCGAGAGTGCAGACGGTGTCGAGTGCAAGATTGAAGTTTTCCATTGCGACTTCCGCCATTCCGACGATTTCGTTTTTGACTTGTACGACTGCGATAGGGGGAGTTTTCAAGAAGTGGTCGTCGATATAATTGAGATGATCGGGGGACGTTTCTTTGTTCTTCGACTTGCGTTCGGGGACGAGTTTTTCGGTGAGTTTGACGAAAGGTTTGATGAGAGGTGTGAACAGAGCGACCGTAAGAGCGTTGAACAGGGTGTGGAACATGGACAAACGCAAGGGAATAAGGGCGTCGGTCGGGAACATTCTTTCAAACACCCAGCCCATAGTGAGCCAACCGCCCGTAGCTGCGGTGATGATTTCGACGACGGCAAGGAACAAGAACACACGAACTATGTTCGTGATCAAGTGGAAAACCGCTATGCGTTTTGCGTTCGTATCCGTGCCTATGCAGGCGAGCAACGCCACTACGACCGCACCGATATTGCTACCGAGCATCAGGAATATGCCTTGGTCGAGAGAGATAAGGTTGGATACGAGCATCGTGATCGCGATAGAGGACGTGACCGACGAACTTTGAATTATCGCAGTGAGAATTATGCCGATAAATACGAGCACCACGGAGTAGCCGGGAAAGTTGATGGATGCGATGAAAGAACGAATTGACTCTTGTTCGGAAAAGACTTTCATCGAGTTGCTCATCGTGGACAAGCCTACGAACAGAAGTCCGAAAGCGGCGATCATACCGCCGATTTTTTTGGTGGAATCCTTTTTGCCGAAGTAGAGGATAAATGCGCCTACGCCTGCGAGTGCGGTGAAAATTATGGTTGCGGACACCGCCGAGCTGCCTCCGCCGAGCAAACCGATTGCTACGATTTGTCCCGTTATCGTCGTGCCGAGGTTTGCGCCGAGAACGATTGCCGAGCCTTGCATGACGGACATAAGTCCCGCATTGACGAAACCGATGACCATGACGGACGTCGCACCCGAACTCTGAATGAGAGCGGTTGCGGTTGTGCCTATACCTACGCCGAGCGCATTGCTTTTCGAGGTTTTGGCAAACAGTTGTTTGAGTCTGTTTCCGCCTATGGATTCGAGATAACCGCCGATGAGTTTAATGGCGATGAGAAAGACGCCGATACCGGCGAGAAGTCCGAGAAGTTGAGCGATGATTTGTCCGACAGACATAATACCTCTAATTCGTTATCGTGACCTTATTCAGGTTTCTGGGAGCGTCGGGATTGAGCCCCTTGGCATCGCAGAGTAGGGCGACGAAACGTTGCATTGCGACGAGATAAACGACGGTTTGTTCGTAGTCGGCGACGGTGGGCATATCGACCGTGAAGTCCGCGACGGCTTTGACGTCGTCGATATCCGTGAAAGCAACGAGATAGGCGCCTTTTTCTTTCAAGTCGCGAGCGACCGCGACGTAGTTGTCTTTATTGTTGCCGTCGGGGGCGAAAAGAATCACTGGGAGTCCGTTTGACACAAGCGCTTTCGGACCGTGTTGAAATTCGTTTACCGACGAAGAATAGGTGAATAGATAACAGGTTTCCATGAGTTTCAACCCGCATTCCTTTGCGACCGCCTCAGTCAAAAGACGGGATAAACACACGACTTGTTTTGAGCTTATCAAAACGGGGGAGAAGTCACCGATTTTCGCATTCAGTGCGGAGTCGAGTCCGACCGAAGCAAAATCCGATTGGATTTCTTTCCCTGCAAGTGCATAGGCGAGAATTTCGAGTGCGACGATTTCGGCAGTCAAAGTTTTCGTTGCTGCAACCGCTTTTTCTTCCCCTGCAGAGAGATAGAGAAGATAGTCGCAAATTTGAGATAGGGGAGCATCTTGATAGTTGCAACAGGCAACAGTCAATGCGCCTTGCGCTTTCGCTTTGTTCGCAAACGCTATCGTGTCGGGACCTGCGCCCGATTGGGATACGACGATATAGAGAGAGTCGGACAAATCTCTATCGACGTCGAAAACTGTTGCGATAGAGGGATATTCGAAGGTGAGAGAATAATCCGTCAGGGTTTCCAAGAAAAATTTGAAAGCGATGCCGGCATGAAGGGAACTACCTCTGCCCGCCAAGAAAACTCTTTTTATATTGCGGCGTTTCATTTCGTCCGCAATCTGTTTTGCAACGGGAACACAAGCGGATATTGCACCGCTCACAACCGCTTTTGCTTCTGCGAGTTCATTCATCATTTGCGACATATAACACCTCGCGATATTATTAATAAGATTATATCGAAAATATTTGTCTATGTAAAACGTTTGTAAAGATTTTGTAAAATTTTCATTACGATCGACGAAAATTCGCCGACATGATAATCTTCGAAAAAACGAAAAATAAAGCGTGGAAAAACAAAGAAAAAAGCGAGAAAAAAAGAACTATAAATAAAAGAAGAAAAGATAGTTGTTTTGGATAATGCGGGCAAAACAATGAATTAGAATGCTGAAAAATTAATTTTTGGCAAAAGGTTTGAAACCGTCTTCTTCGTGGAGGTTGCCCGTCAAATCGTTGCCGAGCACGACGCCTCTGACAATGGAATTGTAGCCGAATTTGTCTCGAATTTTGTCCACGCTTTTTTCGAGTTTGTCTTCTTTTTCGTCCTTTTCGCCGAAAAGACAAAGTTGTTGCATTCCGCCGTCTTCGAGTTTTATTGCGCCCACGGTTATTGCTCTCAACGGAGTGGGGAAAGAGTGCATTTCTTTGAGCAGAGAAATTGCATTTTCGGCAATATCCGATGCGTTAGAAGTCGGAAAAGTCAGTTGTTTTTGTCTTGAAATGCCGTCGAGAGTTTCTGCGTATCTGATTGCAAGACAAACGCCCGAGCAAGACAGCCCGTACTTTCTCATTCTTACCGCTACTAGTTCGGAAAGTGCGTAAATCACGATTTTTGCGTCGGCGAGAGAAGTTATATCTTTCGGGGTTGTAGTGCCGTTTGAAATGCTCTTCGGGATATGCACGTCGTAGTAGTGTTTGACTTCGTCTTTTTCTATTCCCGAAGCGTAGTCCGCCATATTATCGCCGATGACTCCGAAATGGGAGCGGAGCATTTTTCTATCTGCATTTGCAAGTTGTCTAATCGTGGTGATATTCAGTCGTTTAAGTTTTTCGGCGGTTTTTCTGCCTATCATAATCATTTCGCCCGGGGACATATCTCCGATTATATCCATATAATCGTCTTTCGATAGGACGGTGGTGGCGTCGGGTTTTTTTATATCCGAGCCGAGTTTTGCAAGCACTTTCGTGAATGACACTCCGACGGATATTGTCAGTCCCGTTTCACGTTTCACCGTTTCTCTTATATCGTCCGCTATCCCTTTGCCGTCCTTGCCGAAAAGGCGAAGAGAGCCTGTGACGTCGAGCCAACATTCGTCGAGTCCGAAACTTTCCACTTTGTCGGTGTAGCGGGTGTAGATTTCCCGCACGATAGCGGATATTTTGACATATTGGTCAAAGTGCGGGGGTAGAAATACGATATTCGGGCATTTTTTCTTTGAAATCCAAATTGCTTCACCTGTTTGTACGCCCGCTTCTTTTGCGAGATAGTTTTTCGCAAGGACGATACCGTGACGATTTTCGGGATTTCCGCAAACGGCAATGGGAAAACCGTCGTACTCGGGGTGCGACTTCTGCTCGACTGACGCATAAAAATTATTCAAATCGCAGTGAAGGATGGTTTTTTCCATTGTTTGCACGAAATCAAGAGTCCGCAACGTTTCGTTAGGGTTACGGCTAGTTGTCCTTTAATTTTTATATATATTATACCCATTAAACTATTGCATTACAAGCGGTTTTGCGCTATAATATTAAAATAAATAATTTGTGAGGCATAATTATGATTTTAGTCACCGGCGGAGCAGGTTACATTGGTTCTCACACTGTCAGAGAACTTCGCGAAAGAGGTATGGACGTCGTCGTCTACGACAATTTGTCGACGGGACATATCGAGTCGATAGGGGATACACCCTTCGTCAAAGGCGATCTTTTCGACGTAGACCTTTTGAGAAAGACTTTCCGTGATTATGGCGTGGATTCCGTCATACACTTTGCGGCGTATTCCCTTGTCGGAGAGAGCATGACGAATCCTGCAAAATACTACCACAACAACGTTGCGGGCACTTTGTCCCTTCTCGACGCAATGATAGCGGAAAACGTGAAATATCTCGTGTTTTCGTCGTCTGCGGCGACCTACGGGGATTGCGGCGACGGTCTTATCACCGAAGAAAGTCCCCAAAATCCTACGAGCGTATACGGTCAAACGAAGTTGATGATGGAACAATTCATGCAAGATTACGACAAAGCATACGGCATGAAGTACGTCGCACTGCGCTATTTCAATGCGGCGGGGGCGCACGTCAGCGGTGAAATCGGTGAAGCGCACAATCCCGAAAGTCACCTTATTCCCATCATCTTGCAAGTTGCGAACGGCAAACGCGATCATATAGGTATATTCGGGGACGACTATCCCACGCCCGACGGCACTTGTATCAGGGATTATATCCATATCACAGACCTTGCGGACGCACATATCAAGGCACTCGAATATCTCAAAAACGGCGGAAAATCCACTCACTATAACCTTGGCAACGGCAACGGTTTTTCGGTGAAAGAAGTCATCGACACCGTGGAAAAGGTTACGGGCATCGAGATTAAACGCGAAATTACCGCGCGCCGTCCGGGAGATCCCGCAAGTTTGGTCGCATCGAGCGACAAGATCAAAAAGGAACTCGGTTGGAAACCTAAATTCGACACTCTCGATTCTATCGTCGCATCCGCTTGGAAGTGGCACAATTCTCACCCCGACGGATATAATAAATGATCAAACTCGGAAAGAGAAGTTGACGGAGGTTTTTATGCAAGTCAGGAAAGCGGTGATACCGTGCGGAGGGTTCGGGACGAGATTTCTTCCCGCAACAAAAGTTGTGCCGAAAGAACTTCTGCCCATAGTGGACAGGCCTGCGCTACTCTATATCGTGGACGAAGCGATAAATTCGGGAATTACGGATATTCTCATTGTGATTTCCGAAGAAAAAGAGTGCGTGAAAAAACTCTTTGAAGAAAACGAAAAACTCAACGCAAGACTCACGGATAGAGGACTTGACGATTTGTATGCGCTGGCAAACGAGAAATTCGGCGCAAATATCACTTTTGCCTATCAGACCGAACAAAAAGGTAGCGGGCACGCAGTTTACCTTGCAAAAGAATTTGCAAACGGTGAGCCTATCGCAGTGCTTTTCGGTGACGACGTCATCTACACAGGCAAGGGCGTACCCGTCACGAAACAACTAGCGGACGCATTTTTAGAAACGGGCAAAACCGTCGTCGGCGTGCAGAAAACGCCTGAAGAAGTCGCGCGCCGTTGCGGTGTGATGAAAATAAAAGGGGAAGAAGGCAAAATCACCGAAATCGAAGGTATTGTCGAAAAACCCCAAGGGGAGTTGCCGAGCGACCTTGTTTCTCTCGGTAGATTTATTCTCACTCCCGAAGTTTTCGACGCAATCAAAAGCATTCCGACCGCGCCCGACGGAGAAATCTATCTCACCGACGCAATCGGAAAAGTCGCAGAAACCTATGGTGCGGTCGCTTGTCTTTTCGACGGCAGACGTTACGACGTAGGCAACAAAGAAGGTTATCTCGAAGCGGTTGTCGAATACGCACTCCGCGACGAAAAACTGGGAAAAGTGTTCGCCGAATACTTGCAAAACAAAAGATAAATGGATCCTACTCGCTTCAACGTCATATCTTCAAGGGTGCGATTTGCCCGCAACGTGCAAGGTATCGCATACCCCGGAAGTGCCGTTGATCGCGAAAAACGGCTCATTCTGCCCGAAGTCGTAGAGAAGATTTTGCACGGTCGCATAGATGCGGATTTTTTCAGACTTCGCGACCTTGACGACTCGCAGATTAAGGCGCTCGTCGAAAGGCATCTCATCTCTCCCGCTCTCGTGCGCAATAGGGATGAAAGTGCAGGTATCGTCGAGAAAAACGAAAGGTTGTCCTTCATGATAAACGAAGAGGACCACTTGAGAGAGCAGTGTGTCGAAAGGGGATTCAACTTGCAGGGTGCCTACGACAGACTTGCATATTTCGACGACCTTATCGTGACCAATTTGCCTATCGCCTACGACCGCGACTACGGTTTCGTGACCGCCTGTCCCACTAATCTCGGCACGGGTATGCGCGCGTCGACCATGGTATTCCTGCCCGCACTCAGAATTATGAACGCAATCCAAGACACCGTAAAAGTCTTCACAGGGTACGGTTTCACGATTAGGGGAGTATACGGAGAAGGTAGCAGTGCGATAGGGGATACCTATCAAATCAGCAACACTAAAAAAAGCGGTACGTCCGAGATAAAAATCCTCGAAAACGTGGAAAAAGCAACAGAAGGTATCTGCATTGCGGAAAGTGTTGCAAGAGAAAGAATGCTCGAACAAAAAGGAAGTCTCATTAGGGACAAGGTTTTGCACAGTTACAACGTGCTGCGCAACGTCTATTCCTTGAGTTCGGACGAAATGCAAAGGCTAATATCGGACGTGAAACTGGGAGTTATCTGCGGTTTTCTGCCCGAAATAAATACGGATGCGCTCGATGCGCTCACAACGCGTTTATCCGCCGCATCACTCACTATAAAAATCGGAGAATGCGCCCCGCACGTTAGGGATATTACGAGAGCAAAACTCGTCAGGGACATTCTTGCGGAGGTCATAATATGAACCTTTCAGTCAATTTGGAATACGTTTTGAGAGAGGCGGAAATGCTCGCATCCGAAACGGGCGGTTTGGTCTGCACCGAACATTTGCTTTACGGCTTGTCGGTTGGCGGCGGTATGGCGGCGAAACTGCTCGACTACTACGGTGTGACTCCCGAATACGTATTGACTGCGCTAACTCGTCAACCCGCCGTGCGCGGACAGGTCGAATTTTCGAACAATGCGAAGCGCGCGCTTTTCGATGCCGAAAACGTTGCGAAATTCAAGTTTTCGGACGAGATTTGCACCGAACATTTGCTCTATGCGATTTTGTGCGTAGGGGAAGATAACGTCGCGACAAGACTCGTATACTCAAAATCCGCCGACCTGTTTTTAGCGGTGAAATGCGTTATGGGTGAGCGCACTGACGTTGAAATCGAAGAAGAAGTCGCAACCTTGTTTGCAAATTCAATCTCCGAAGATATGCACAACAGAGCGAAAAACGACGATGATTATAATGCGCGTAACGTGGTCGCTTGTGCAAACGACAAGGTGAAAAAAGATAAGGAAGTTTGCCTTGACGATTTCGGTATCGACTTGACCGCAAAAGCGAAAGCGGGAAAACTCGATCCTGTCATCGGCAGAGATAAAGAACTCGAAAGGGTGGTGCGTATTCTTTGCAGGCGCACTAAAAACAATCCCATTCTCATAGGCGAGCCCGGTGTGGGAAAGTCGGCGGTCATCGACGGTCTTGCGCAAAATATCGCAAGCGGCAACGTGCCGTCCGCACTGCAAGGCAAAACGGTGTTTTCC
Organism: uncultured Bacteroidaceae bacterium; assembly: GCA_964637515.1. GTDB lineage: Bacteria > Bacillota > Clostridia > Christensenellales > CAG-917 > RGIG4097. Next base: position 12,012 of record CAZWUI010000002.1, read on the forward strand.
CTTGATTTGACTTCTATGGTTGCGGGGACAAGGTACAGAGGGGACTTCGAAGAGAGAATGAAAAACGCCCTGAAACTCATTCGCGACGACGGAAATATCATTCTTTTCATTGACGAAATCCACACCATATTGAGCGCAGGCTCTTCAGAGGGCGGACTTGACGTTGCGAACATACTGAAACCTATGCTTGCCCGAGGTGAACTCCAAACCATAGGCGCAACGACGACTGCGGAATATCGCAAATATTTTGAGAAAGATCCCGCACTCGAACGCAGATTCCAACCCGTAGACGTCGAGCAACCGTCGGTGTCGGAAAGCATAGAAATTCTCCGCGGACTCAAGGATAAATATCAAAATCACCACGGCGTTGAAATAACGGACGAAGCAATTTCGGCGGCGGTTATTCTCTCGGATAGATACGTTAACGACAGGTTTTTGCCCGACAAGGCGATAGACCTAGTGGACGAAGCGTCGAGCAGAATGAAAATCCTTCTTGCAAGCAAGGCGGACAATGCAAAATCCTATATAGGCGAAGAAGAAATTGCGGAAATAGTGTCCGATTGGACGGGTATTCCCGTGAGCAAGGTTACGCAAGGGGAGAGCGAAAAACTCACCAAACTCGAAAGCGAACTTGCAAAACGCGTGGTCGGTCAAAAAGACGCAGTCGGAGCGGTCGCAAGAGCGATACGCAGAGCGAGAGCGGGACTCAAAGACCCCAAACGCCCTATCGGCTCGTTTATCTTTTTGGGACCTACCGGGGTTGGTAAAACCGAACTGTGCAAAGCACTTGCGGAAGCGTTGTTCGGGGACGAAAACATGATGATAAGGCTTGATATGTCCGAATATATGGACAAGCAAAACGCAAGCAAACTCATAGGCTCGGCACCCGGACTCGTTGGCTACGAAGAGGGCGGACAACTCACCGAAAAGGTCAGAAGAAAGCCATATTCCGTCGTGTTGTTCGATGAAATCGAAAAGGCACACCCGGACGTATACAATTTGCTTTTGCAAATTCTTGACGACGGACGTTTGACGGACAGTCACGGAAGGACGGTCAGTTTCAAAAATACCGTCGTGATTATGACGTCGAATATCGGCGCAGGGGAAGAAAACGACAACAAACGCTCTCTCGGTTTCAACTCAACGTCCGCTAGCGACGATATAAAAGAGCGCAGGACGAAAGCACTCAAAGAAGTGATGAAACCCGAACTCATCAACCGTATCGACGAAATCATCGACTTCCACAAACTCACACGCGACGACGTAGGCGAAATCGCAACGATAATGCTCAACGCACTTGCAAAACGTCTGAACGAAAAAGGTATCAAACTTCACGTATCTCTCACCGCAAAAAATTTCATCGCGGAGAAGAATTACAGCGAAGAGTACGGCGCAAGACCTATCCGCCGCGCAATACAGCGACTTGTCGAGGATAAACTCAGCGAAATGGTGCTTGACGGAAGTCTTGATGCGGGATACGACGTCTACGTGGACTGCGACGGTTTCGACCTGACTTTCCGCATCGCGCAAAATAAATAATAAAAACCAAATCCGCTATTGAATTGTGGTTTGAAATTTGGTATAATGTACTTGAATAAAAGTACGGAGGTACCAAAAATGAAAAACGAAAGCACTCTCTCGATTGAAATTTTCGGCAAAAACTACACGGTTAGCGACGGATTGAAAGAAATGACCTTGAAGAAAACGTCAAAACTCGACAACTACTTCAAGGACGACGAAAACGCCAGAGTGTCTTATTGCGTTACACTCGAAGGGGATACCTACGCAACGGACCTCACGGTGACCACGAGGGGTATCACTTACCGCGCGACGGCAGAGTCGAGCGATCCGTTCACCAATCTCGACCTCGTCATTCCGAAACTGCTCGGCCAAGTCCGCAAACAAAAGGACATTTGGGCAAAGAAAGGGGAAGTGGTGGACAAGAAAAAACCTAAAAAAGACTTCGACGACGGAGATAACGAAGAATAAATGAAAGTTGGAATTTCAACCGCAACATACTTTACGAAACTGGTGACCGAGGATACGTTCTCGGTCATCAGTCGTTGCGGAGGGGAATGCGCGGAGGTTTTTCTCACGACGTATTCCGAACTCGAACCCGCTTTTTCCGACTTATTGATTGAGAAAAAAGGGGATTTGGACGTCTATTCGGTGCATTCTCTCAGCACGTCTTTTGAACCGCAACTGTTCAATGCCGCGCCGCGCACGGTTGCGGATGCGGAGATTTTCTTCGATAAGGTGCTTGCCGCAGGGGAGAAGTTGGGCGCGAAATGCTACACCTTCCACGGCTCGACGAGAGTGAAGAAAACCGCTTATTACGATCCCGAAAAGTACGGCGCAAGAATAAACGAACTTGCGAAAATGGCACTCGCTCACGGCATAAAACTTTGCTTTGAAAACGTGCATTGGTGTGCGTTCAATACGCCGCAATTCTTTGAAAAAATGAAAAAATTTGCTCCTGACGTATATACCACTCTCGACGTCAAACAGGCTTGGCAGAGCGGCTCGGATTGGAACGATTATATATCCGCCATGGGAGATAGGCTCGCAAACGTGCATCTCTGCGATCACGATGCGGACGGCAAAATCTGCATGGTGGGCAAAGGGGTATTCCCCTTTGACAAGCTCATAGAACGCTTGAAAAAAGAGGGTTACGGCGGTCCCGTCATCCTTGAACAATACGCAAAAGACTATCAATCGTTTTCCGAAGTTGAGGAAAGCGTGCAATATTTGAAAAACATTATCGGAGGCATTTATGCTGATTAAATTCGATTTCAACAACATGATGAGTGATTTCATCGGTGAACAAGGCATTACGGACAAAGAAATTGAATCCGTAAAAGGCGTTGCCGAAGCGTCTTTTGATTATTTCGTGGCGCATCGCGGTACGGGTATGACCGGTTGGGCGGAACTTCCCTACAACCAAGACGAGATTGTCAACGATATAATTCTCACCGCATCTGAAGTCAGAGCAAACTTCGACAACTTCGTCGTGCTCGGCATCGGCGGTAGCGCACTCGGACCTACGGCGGTTTTCAACGCCCTTTGTCATTTCCGCTACAACGATCTTCCCAAAGAGAAAAGGGGAGTCAAATTTTTCGTCGAAGACAACGTCGACCCTGAAAGAATGCTTGCACTTCTTGACGTCATCGACGTGAAACGCACTATGTTCAACGTCATCACGAAGAGCGGTGCGACGAGCGAAACAATGAGCCAATATCTCATCATCAGCGACATTCTCAAAAAGGAAATCGGCGAAGGTTGGCAAAAACATATCATCGCAACCACGTCCGCAGAGAAAGGCAATCTCATCAAACTCGCAAAGAAAGAAGGTTTCAAACTCTTCTACATTCCCGACGGAGTGGGCGGAAGATTCAGTGAACTTTGCCCCGTAGGACTTCTTCCTGCGGCAGTCCTTGGAATTGATATAAAAGGACTTTTGAAGGGCGCAAGAGAAATGGACGACGCCTGCGGGAGCGGTGATCCCCACAAAAACCCCGCACTTATGGCGGCACTTTTGCAAGTCATCGCAATGAGCAAGGGCAAAAATATCTCGGTTATGATGCCTTATGCGGACAGTTTGAGATATATCGCAGACTGGTATTGTCAACTTTGGGGCGAGAGTCTCGGCAAAGCGATCGACCTTGACGGCAAGACCGTACACGTCGGACAAACTCCTGTCAAATCACTTGGTGTAACCGACCAACACTCCCAAGTCCAACTCTACACCGAAGGACCTTTCGACAAAGTCATCACCATGATAGCGGTGGACAAATTCCGCGGGGACGTCACGATTGCGGACGGAGCGGAAGAATTTCCCGACGTCAACTTCCTTTGCGGACACACGATGGGTACACTCATCAACACCGAGAGAAAGGCGACCGAATATGCGCTCACCAAGAGCAAACATATGAACAACACCATCATCCTTCCCGAAGTCAACGCGAATACGGTCGGACAACTTCTTTGGTTCTTCCAACTCGAAACGGCGTACGCAGGCGCAATGCTCAATATCGACACCTTCAATCAACCCGGTGTTGAAGAAGGCAAAAACGCAACTTACGCACTCTTCGACCGTCGCGGTTACGAGGCGAAGAAAGCGGAACTCGAATCCGCTCCCCAAAAACAAGATAAATATATAATCGGTTGACGATAACGACCGATAAGGAGTGCATATGACAGAAAATCACGGTGAAATGTATACGTTCTTTGCGTTTATGAACAGGATGAAATTCATCACGCGTTGGAACCTTATGCGTTCTAATATCCGTGAGGATTTGATGCAACATTCCGCAAGCGTTGCCATTCTCGGACAAGCACTTGCGACCATACGCAACGAGATGTTCGGCGGAAACGTCAACGTGGATAAAGTGGCGGCTCTCGCCCTTTATCACGACACCGCGGAAGTCGTGTCCGGCGACCTTCCCACTCCCGTCAAATACTACAATGACACGATGAAAAACGCATATAGCGAAATCGAAGGAGCGATCAACGATAAACTCGTCAATTCCCTTCCCGTCGAACTTCGCGAAGCGTACAAGGAGTATATCGAACCCGACGAAGATTCCATCGAATACAAGATCATGAAAGTTGCGGACAAACTCTCCGCTTATATCAAAAGTCTTGAAGAACGTCAACTCGGAAACAGGGACTTCGACAAAGCGATTTTGCGCCTTGAAAACGTGTTCAAGGACTTGCAGGTGGAATATCCCGAACTCAAATATTTCCTCGACCACTTCATCGACGGATTCAACGAATCTCTCGACATTCTCTGATGCTCGAACTCCGTGGCGTAACCAAACAATACCTGTACGGGAAACGCCTTTTCGGCGTGCTTGACGCCACCTTTCAAGACGGAGAAATCATAGCGGTCTACGGCGGAGAGGGGAGCGGTAAAACTTCCTTTCTCAAAACCGTTGCGGGATTGTCCGACTACGACGGAAGAATAACTCTCGACGGAAAGGAGATTGCCAAAAAGACGAACGACGTGATTATGGCGTTTGACGACTTGGCGGTCTTTCCCTTGAAAAGTACCTACGGCAATCTTGCTTATCCGCTCAAAGTGCGACGGATGAAGAGAGAAGTCGTGTGCGAAACAACGAAGGCGGTCGCAAAGGAATTTGCGCTTGACGGAATTTTGAAAAAAAAAGGCTTTCGTTTGACGAAAGACGAGAGAGTGAAACTGTCGCTTGCAAGACTGTTTATTCGCCCCGCAAGACTAGTGCTTTTCGACGAGCCGAGAGCAGGACTCGACGACGAAAACTACCGTCTTGCTCTTGACAAATTCAGGAAAATCGCAAAGAGCGGAGTTGTGGTTATATATGCAACAAGCGATAGACGTCGCGCTCTCGACGGGGACAGAGTGGTCGTTCTCGTGGACGGCGACGTGAAACAAATCGGCACTCCCGAAGAAATCAAAAATCGTCCTACGTCGGTGTGGTCTGCGCAAGTGGCGGACGAGAACTATAACGTCGCAAAAGCGACTTTAACTGCGGATAACGACAGGTTAAACCTTGTTATCCACGGAGAAGAAGAATATACGATTGATTTCACACCACGCAAAAACGAGGTTGCGGACGGCTATCTCGGACGTGATCTTTGGTGCGGTTGGAGCGGGGATATCCCCGACCTTTCGGACTACACTTTGTTCGACGTGGCGGAAAACAGCGTGATGAAAGGATAATTATGGTGATTCTCGGCATCGACCCCGGTCTTGCGACTATGGGGTTTGGCGTAATAAGGCTCGAAAGGGGACGATATACCGTTCTCGATTTCGGCATTGTTTCCACGCCGAAAGAGGACACCTTGCCCGTCAGATTGAGAAAAATCGAAGAAGGGGTAACAGAACTCATCGAGACGTATAAGCCCGATCAAGTCGCAATCGAAGAATTGTTCTTCTCGAAGAATATCACGACGGGTATTCCCGTGGCGGAAGCAAGGGGCGTGATACTCCTTTCTTGCAACAAACTGCTCGGGGACGAAGTGTACGAGTACACCCCGAACCAAATCAAAATGACTATCACGGGTTACGGCGGAGCGGAGAAAAAGCAAATGCAACTTATGGTGCAGTCCTTGCTCCGACTCAAACAAATTCCCCGCCCCGACGATGCGGCGGACGCACTTGCGGTCGCACTATGCCACGGACAAGTCGCGGGAATGGCGTCGTCGTTCAGAGTAAAATAGAAAAAGCGGTCATCCGCAAGAGGAATTATGTACAACTATATCATCGGCAAAATCACCTATGCAAGAGATAACACTCTCGTCTTGGAAAACAACGGCATCGGTTACGAAATCGGTGTGAGCGGAAACACCCTTTACGACGCTTGCACGATCGGTGCAACCGTGAAGATTTACACCTATCTTTACGTTAGAGAAGATACGTTTTCGCTGTACGGTTTTTCCACTCTCGAAGAGAAAACTCTCTTCCTGCGCCTTATCGACATAAGCGGAGTAGGTCCGAAACTCGCAATGCAAATTTTGAGCGGACTCGACCTAAACACCCTGACCGTCGCAATCGCAACGGGGGATATAAAGACTCTCTCCAAAATCAAAGGACTCGGCAAGAAAACTGCGGAACTTATCGTCGTCAATATGCGTGACCAGATTTCCGCAGACTTGACTTCGCAAGAAACAATCATCGGCGGTGCGAGCGACAAGGAACAAACCGAAGCGGTTTTCGCACTCTGTTCTCTCGGCATATCCAATACGGACGCCGTCAAAATCGTCGCGGAAGTGTCCAAGACGACAAAAGGACTTGAAAATATCATAAGGGAAGCGCTCAAACGCTTGAACTAATCATATGGGAATCATCAGCAGATTTGACGGTCAAACCGTCGACGAAAACGAAAGAATCATCTCGTCGTCCGCTCTCGAAGAGGACGATCAAGAGAATACTTTACGCCCGAAAACGATGTCCGAATACGTAGGGCAGGCGAAGATTAAACACAATCTCGAAGTCTATATCTCCGCGGCAAGATCGAGAGGGGACGCTCTCGACCACGTTTTGCTATACGGACCTCCCGGACTCGGCAAAACCACTCTCGCTCACGTCATCGCAAACGAAATGGGTGCGCAAGTCAAGGTTACGAGCGGACCTGCAATCGAAAAAGCGGTCGATTTGGCGGCAATGCTCACGAAACTTGAAAAGGGAGATATTCTCTTCATCGACGAAATCCACCGCCTAAACCGCAATATCGAAGAAATTCTTTATCCCGCAATGGAAGACTATTCCCTCGATCTCGTGACGGGTACGGGTGCGATGGCAAGCAGTCTGCGTATGGCACTCAAGCACTTCACTTTGATTGGCGCAACCACAAAGGAAGGTATGCTTTCAAGTCCGCTCCGCGACCGTTTTGGCATTAAATTCCGTCTTGAAACCTACACGAACGAAGAACTTGCACAAATAGTCCGTCGCTCGTCGAATATTCTCGAAATTCCCATTGATCCCGATGCAGCCTACGAACTCGCAAGACGTAGTAGGGGTACTCCGCGTATTGCAAACCGCCTGTTAAGACGAGTCCGCGATTTTGCGCAATACGAGCAACTCGACCATATCAATCTCGATGTAACTCGTCGTGCGCTCGACCTTATGGACGTGGACGAACTAGGTCTCGACGACGTGGATAGAAATATTCTCGAAACCATAATCAAAAAATTCAACGGCGGTCCCGTAGGTCTTGATACGCTTGCCGCCGCAACCGGGGAAGATGCGACCACAATTGAAGACGTTGTCGAACCTTTCCTTATCCAGCTCGGTTTTATCCAACGCACACCGCGCGGAAGAACCTGTACACTCAACGCATACAAACATCTACGACTGAAACAAGACTGATATATGGAACTCAAAACGCACGATTTTTATTACGACCTGCCCGAAGAGCTTATCGCTCAAACACCCGCGGAACCAAGGGATAGTAGCCGACTTCTCATCTACGACAGAGAGACGGACACCATTGAACATAAGCACTTTTACGACATAGTGGACTACCTTGAAAAAGGGGACTTGCTCGTCATCAATAATACGAGGGTTATCCCTGCACGCATTTTCGGGCATATAGACGGCAAACAAACCACCTTTGAGTTGTTGCTTTTGAAGAGAATGGACTACACTCATTGGGAATGTATCATGCGCCCCGCACGCAAGGCGAAAAAGGGTAGCGTCATCAAAATTTCCGACGAACTTTCCGCAGCCGTTGAAGATATAAAGGAATACGGAGAGAGAATAGTCCGTTTCGATTTTGACGGCGTGTTCGAGGACATTTTGGCAAGGGTAGGAAATATGCCCCTTCCGCCTTATATTCACGAAACCCTGCAAGACAAAGAACGCTATCAAACCGTGTATAGCAAGATAGACGGCTCGGCGGCGGCACCCACCGCGGGACTGCATTTCACCCCGGAGCTTATGAAAAAACTCGAGGACAAGGGAGTGGAATTTGCGCAAGTTTTGTTGCATATAGGGCTCGGCACTTTCCGTCCCGTAAAGGCGGAAAATATCCTCGACCACGAAATGCACACCGAATACTACGAAATCGACGAGAAAACGGCGGAGCAAATCAACAAGGCAAAAAAAGAGGGCAGACGAGTCATCGCAGTCGGCACGACGTCCGTGCGCACGCTTGAAACGGTAGCGGACGAAAACGGTTTCGTGCGTCCCGAAAAAGGGAATACGAAAATCTTTATTTATCCCGGCTATAAATTCAAGGCGGTGGACGCACTCATCACCAATTTCCACCTGCCGGAAAGCACTTTGATTATGCTCGTGTCCGCACTTGTGGGCAGAGAAAAAACGCTTGAAATCTACAATACCGCAGTGAAAGAAAAGTATAGATTTTTCTCTTTCGGGGACAGCACGTTCTTCAAGTAAAAATCTGAAAACGAACTTTATCCGTCGATTATTGTATTATAAAACGGCGGTTTAGACTAACGGTCGAAATAAAACACAACAAGAGGCAAAACGATATGAGATTTGAAGTCATTCATCAAGACAAGAAAACCGGCGCAAGAACGGGCAGGCTCTACACCGACCACGGCGTCATCGACACTCCCTGCTTTATGCCCGTCGGCACGAAGGCTACAGTGAAGGGTTTATCCCCCGAAGAAGTCAAGGAAACGGGAGCGCAAATTCTTTTGTCAAACACCTATCACCTTTATCTCCGTCCCGGTCACGAACTCATCGAAAAAGCGGGCGGATTGCATAAATTCATGAATTGGGACGGCGCAATTTTGACGGATAGCGGCGGTTTCCAAGTTTTCTCGTTGTCCTCCCTTCGCAAAATTACCGACGAGGGTATGGAATTTAACAGTTTCATCGACGGTAGCAAACACTTCTTCACGCCTGAAAAGGCTATGGAAGTCCAACGTGCTCTCGGCTCGGATATTGTTATGGCATTCGACGAATGCACTGCTCCCGACATTACCCACGAGAAAGCGGAAGACGCTATGGAGCGCACTTTGCGTTGGTTGGACCGTTGCTCGAAAGTCGAGTTGAAACCACACCAAACTCTTTTTCCGATAATTCAAGGCAATATCTACGGCGACCTTCGCGCAGAGAGTGCGAAACGCTCGTTGCCTTATGCTAAATGCGGTATTGCTATAGGCGGTTTGTCCGTCGGCGAAAGTGCGGAGAAAATGTACGAAATGCTCGACGTGCTTTATCCCTATCTCCCCAAAGACCAACCCCACTACCTTATGGGCGTCGGCACTGCGGACTATCTCGTCGAAGGTATCGCAAGGGGAGTGGATATGTTCGACTGCGTCCTTCCCACAAGAATTGCAAGAAACGGCACGGCTATGGTCAGAGAAGGTTTCCTGACAATTAGAAACGCACCCTTCGCAGAGGACTTCCGTCCCATCGAAGAGGGTTGCGACTGCTATGCGTGCAGAAACTATACAAGAGCGTATATCCGCCATCTTATCAAAGCGGACGAAATTATGGGCGGTAGGTTGTTGTCAATCCACAATATCCGTTTCCTTGAAAGACTGACCGCCGAAATCAGACAGGCTATCAACGAGGACCGCTATGAAGAATTTAGAGCGGAATTTATGAGCAACTATTCGGGAGATTAAAATTTTAATTGGTAGGCAAAATTCCTTGATTTTTTTCACCCATAGTGTATAATAGTAAAGCAATACGATAATATTGTGCGATAAATTGCATAAAAAAAGGAGAAATAATTATGTTCAGTTCTACTATGGCGGCAGTCGACACCACTATGATTATGTATATCGTAATCGGCGTCGTTCTCGTTCTCATGATCGTCCTCACGATCATCCCTCAAAAGAAACGTCAAAAACAACAACAAGAAATGATGAATAGTCTTGCAGTCGGCACCAAAATCATGACTATCGGCAGAATGGTCGGCAAGATCACCCAAGTCAATTCCGACAATACTCTCATCGTCAACGTCGGCACCGAAAACAGCCCTACGCTCATCGTCATCGACAGAAACGCAGTCGGTCTCGTGCTTGAAAACGTCGCGGCGGCACCCGCAGCGGAACCCGCAGTCGAAGAAGTGAAAGCAGAAGAAGCACCCGCATTTGAAGAAACCGCAGAAGAAGTCGTCGACGTCCAAGAAGGCGCGGACAACGCAGAAGAGAACAAGGACTAATAGAACCTTAAAATAAAAAAGCACTTCCATGTGAAGTGCTTTTTTCATATATCGAAGTTCGGCAATTTTTTCACCGACTTGCGGTTTTCTTACATATCCGTTTTTTGTCTTGAATTTATGCAGATTCTGCATTCTAACGCACTCTTTTCGGTTTCAAATTGACCGCAATAACACCTGAAATTCCGCCCGCTATCGGCACGAAAACAAGATCGAGCCAGTTGAAATCCACGCTCTTGAATCCGTCGAGACAAGCGAAAATCAGATAGGATAACAGGGTGTAGAGAAACCCTGAAATTGCACCTTTGAGTATGCCGTTTTGCTTGCCTTTGAAACCTATCAAAACACCCGAAAGCACGGATAATATTTTGATTGCGTAGTTGACGGGAGTGATAACTTTTCCGTCAAGGGACGCCCACCTGACGATGAGCGCGAATAGGAGTATAAAACCCAGTGAAAAGAGAAGTGATACCGGCACGCACTTGACGACGTCGAATAAGTCTTGCTTGAAATTTTCGGAATTTTTCATACTAAAATCTATGACGGGGCGGGACGGAATATGCCTTTCCCCCGTCGCAAACGACGAAAACACGATTTTTCAAGCAATTTAGGCTTTAAGCGCATGTTTTTTTGTCGGTTTTTTGTTGACTATTTATTATCTTATAGTTATAATATTTTTGTTTTACTATTATGGAGGTCATCTCGTGAGTAAGAAGAAATCAATCGTAGTGTTGGCTCTCGTATCCGTGTTCGTCATTTTGATGGCGGTTTTTGCGGTTGTCGAGTTCCCTATCGCCGGCACGGTAATCGACTATACAGGTTACGCGAAGACTATCAAACTCGGTCTTGATATGTCGGGCGGCGTTTCCGCAGTCTACAAAGTCATCGACGACGGCAACGGAGATTTGGACACCCGTATCGACGGCACCGTCACGTCTTTGCAAGAACTCCTCGTTTCCAAGGGCTACACCGAAGCAACCGTAACCCGCGGCACGAGCAGCAACGGTCAAGAAACCATCAGAGTAGAAGTCCCCGACGTGGACGATCCCGACAGCATTTTGTCCCTTATCGGCCGTCCCGCAACCTTGGAATTCACCCTTGAAGACAGAAGTTCCAATCCCAATGCGGAAGCACTCATCGTCGGCAGTAAGCACCTTGAAACCGCCTACGTCACCAACGACGAGAACGCTCAATTCGCAGTCGGTTTGAAGTTCAACGAAGCAGGTACGAAAGCATTTTCGGATATGACTTCGGCAAATGTCGGCAAAACTTCTTATATCTATATCAACGGCGAACTTTACACCAAAGTCACCATCAATAGCGCAATCACCAACGGTTCCGCAGTCATCACCAATTCCGGCGGTTACACCTATGACGAAGCAAAAGACTTCGCAACTCGTTTGCAATCGGGCACCTTCGGCGTGACCATCGAGCAAAGCGAACTCCGTGCGGTTTCTCCCACGCTCGGCGCAAACGCACTCAACAACGCACTCATCGCAGGGGCAATCGGCATCGGCATCATCATGGTGTTCCTTGCTCTTGTATATCGCGGTATGGGTATTGCGGCGGACATCGCACTTTGCGTTTATATCGTGTTGTTGCTTTGGTTCTGCGCGGTTCTTCCTTGGGTGCAACTCACTCTCCCCGGTATCGCAGGTATCGTGCTTTCTATCGGTATGGCTGTTGACGGCAACGTCATCATCTTCGAGAGAATCCGTGAGGAATATCGCGACACGTCCAAACCCATCAAGACTTCCGTCAAGGTCGGTTTCAAACGCTCTCTCGCGGCAATCATCGACGGCAACGTCACCACCATTATCGGTGCTGTCGTCCTTTGGATAGTCGGTTCCGCATCCATTCAAGGTTTCGCGGTGACACTCTTCATCGGTATCATTCTTTCTATGTTCTCGTCCTTGCTCGTCACAAGACTCGTCTTGAACGCAATGTTGCCTTTGAGCGCACACTGGGATAGAAAGGATAAGTCAATCAACGAAAAATTCTACGGCCTTAAACGTGCCGAAATGGTAGAGGAGGGCAAGTAAGATGAAAGAAAATAAACTTATGTCTGCATGGAATAGCCTTCCCATTTGCAAGAATTGGAAATATTGGATCATCGCACCTATCGTGATTTTGGTGGTCGCAATCGTTCTCGTCGCAGTGCTTTCTTCCACGATCGGCGTGACGAACGCATTCAATATCGGTATCGACTTCGAAGGCGGTACCCTCATCACCGTCACCCTTGGTCAAGACGCAATCGACAATTACAACAAACACGTCGAACAAGTCACCGAAAAGGTTGAAAGTTTCGGCGTTGTCGTCAGCTACGTGCAGCTCCAAGAAGCCGCCAACGTCAACGAAACCGCAATTTCTTTCCGTTACAAGAATATCAGCGGTGACGACGAAGCAATCGCAAACCTCAACCAACAAATTATAAATGCAGTCGATATGGAGCTTTATCCCGAAAATCCGGGTAACGTCACCTACGACCAAATCGGTGCAACCGCCGCTCAAGACTTGCTATCCAAAGCAGGTATTGCACTTGCGGTGTCCATGGCACTCATTCTCATCTATATCATCATCAGATTTACCCCTGCAAGTGGTCTTGCGGCAGTCCTCGCGCTCGTTCACGACGTCATCATCATGTTCTGCCTTACCGTCATTTGCAGAATCCAAATCAACTCGTCCTTTGTTGCGGCAGTCATCACGATAGTGGCGTACTCAATCAACAACACCATCATCATCTTCGACCGTTGCCGTGAAAACGTCAAACCCTTCAAAGGTCAAAAGGATATTCCGTACGAGGCAATCGGCGACGCATCCGTCAAAGAGAATATGCGCAGAAGTTTGTTCACGGCTTTAACCACCATGATCACCGTCGTGTTCCTTGCAATTCTCGGTAGCGACACCATCCGCGAATTCTGCGTGCCTATCATCCTCGGTTTGATCGCAGGTATGTATTCTTCCGTGTTGCTCGCAACTCCTATGTGGTGCGGTCTTAGCCGTGCGTTTGACAAGGTGAGTGCAAAACGCCATGCGGGCGAAGTCAACTACGACCACTTGAAGTCCGACGACGATGAAGACGATACCGTTTTCAAAGGCGAAACAAATCCCTATTCCTACGACGACCTCGGCGACGAACAAGTCCCTGCAAAAGAAGTCAAAAAGGAAAAGAAGAAAAACAACACCGTCTACAAGTATTCCAAAAAGAATACCACCTTCAAAAACAAGAAATAATCTTGCGTATAGGGCTACCTCCGCTATTTGCGGGGGTAGTTTTATATCATAATGCCGAAAGAGAATACAATGAACGATATTATCTTGACCGACGAATACCTAAACTTCGCGAAAGAACTCGGAATTTCCGAGAACTTTATGCGTGTTTTGCTCATGCGCGGACTCACGAAAGATAATGCTCGTTCTTTCCTTCATCCGTCTTTGGACGATATGGTTTCTCCGTTTTCCATAGACGGTATGAAAGATGCGTCGGATAGGCTGGCTCGTGCAATCAAAAACCGTGAAAAAGTCCTTGTTTTCGGAGACTACGACTGCGACGGTATCGGAGCGGTTTCCATTCTCACTCTTTATCTTCGAGACAAGCTCGACGTCAAATATTTTATCCCCAATCGCATAACGGACGGCTACGGAATGACCGTAGACGCACTAAAAGGCATAATCTCGAAACGCAGACCTAATCTCGTCATCACGGTTGACTGCGGTATAACGTCGGTTGAAGAAGTCGAATACCTCAAAAGCGAAGGTATCGACGTCATAGTCACCGACCACCACGAACCGCAAGACGTCTTGCCCGATTGCATAATCGTCGATCCCAAAGTGCAAAAGACGGGATTTTACGATTTCTGCGGTGCCGGCGTTGCGCTCAAACTCGTCGAAGCAATGGCGGGTAGGACGGAAATGACCAAATATCTCGACATCGCCGCTATCTCAACCATTGCGGACGTCGTCCCGCTTCTTGGAGACAACAGAGTCATAGCGTATTACGGACTCAAACAAATCACGTCCTCTCCGAGAAAGGGCATAAAAGCGCTCATCGGCACGGACAGGCTCAATTCCCATGACGTAATGTTCCACCTTGCGCCCAAAATCAATGCGGCAGGCAGAATTTCAAGCGCAATGAAAGCGGTGGATATTTTCCTTGAAGACGACATTTTCGTCTTGCGCGCGCTTGCAGACGAACTTGACAGGGACAACCAACTCCGCCAAAGTATATGCGAAAACGTCGTGAACGAAGCGACCGCTATGCTCAAAGGCGCGGATTTCAACCGTATGGGTATCATCATTCTCGCCGGAGAAAATTGGGAAGCAGGTGTGCTCGGAATCGCGGCGGCAAGACTTGTGGAAGAATTCAAATTCCCGACCATACTTTTCTCGAAGAGCAACGGAATATTGAAAGGCTCGGCTCGCTCGATAAAGGCGGTCAATATCTTTGAAACGCTATCCGAATTTTCGGGCTTGTACGTCAGTTTCGGCGGACACGCACAGGCGGCAGGTATCACGATAGAAGAGAAGAATTTTGACGAATTTGTTGCGAAAATGAACGAAGCGGTGCTGAAAAAGTGCAGTGCAGACGAGTTTTTGCCTAAATTCGAGTACGATATGGAAATCGACAGAAACGAAGATATTCTTTCCTTTGCAAAAGAAATGCAACTTCTCGAACCTACCGGCTACGGCAACCCGCAACCCGTCTTCAAAATGGGGGGAAGGGACTTTAACTTTGAAATCATAGGGCTAACCAAACATGTGAAAAGTAGCCTAAAAAATATCGAACTCATCGGCTTTGGCAAGTTTGCGTACTGCCTTGGCGCGACGAGAGGGGACGTGGACGTCAACTTCAATCTCGGCGTAAACGTTTTCCAAAACAGACAGTACGCACAAGGTATCATTCGCACTTTCAAGGCAAATTCCATTGAAGTGAGCCAACAGGAGTGTAGAGCGGGAAGTATTCATCATCTCGAACACGAAGGCGCAATCGACTTGCCCAAACTCGACGACGACGGCGTGAAAAAACTGCTTGAAAAGCCTTTTGGTACGTTGTTTGTGTGTTTCAATCGCGCGGAATATGATGAACTCGTCGCAAGAAATGCGGAAGTGAAAAAACTCCCCGTATTCGTGGCGACGTCAAGCGTGCTTAATCCGCTCAACACAGTTATGATTTGCCCTGCGGAAGTCTTTGATTATTCCTTCTACGAAAACGTAGTTTTCGCGGGCAAACCGTTCACGGACGGATATAAAAAGTTCGTGGCGGACGGCGGTGCGAAATGCTATGAATACGGCGATTGCTCGCCTATAAGTATCAAAATCCCCGACGAACATTTCAGAAACGTGTTCAGAGCGATGAAAAAACTCTCCCTTGAACACGCAAGAGCGACGTCTATGAACAGATTGTACGGTATGGTCTCAAGTCTTACGGGGCTCGGCATCGAAACTATCGCAATCGTGTTGAGAGTGCTCGACTATCTCGGTACCGCCAAACTCGGCGCAAGAGGTGTCGTCGAGGTGTCAAACGCAAAAACCGACCTGAATAAGTCGGCGATATATAGAAACGTGAAGTGTTGATATGGATCTTTTGTTGAAACTTCGTAAAGCATATCCCGAACAGTACGCCCAGATCAAAAAGGCGTACGAATTTGCGTACGAAGCTCACAAGGGACAAAAACGCAGTTCGGGGGAAGATTATTTCATCCATCCTTGCGCAGTTGCGGAAATTCTTTGCGATTACGGTTTCGACGCGTCGTCAGTCATTGCGGCGTTTTTGCACGATGTACTCGAAGATACCGCCGTCACCGCAGAGCAGTTGTCTGCGGAATTTGGCGGTGAAATCCTCGAACTCGTCGAAGGCGTGACCAAACTCGACAAGCTCCAATTCAACAACAAGGAAGAGGCGCAGGCGGAAAACTTCCGCAAACTCTTTATGGCACTTGCAAAAGACCTGAGAGTTATCATCATCAAACTTGCGGACAGACTGCACAATATGCGCTCTCTCGAATTTGTTCCCCCCGAAAAGCAGAAATATAAGTCCAAAGAAACTCTCGACATATATGCACCACTTGCGGGAAGACTGGGTATTTCCTTCTTCAAGTGCGAGCTCGAAGATATAGCGATGAAGTATCTCTATCCCGAAGAGTATGCGTATATCGACTCAAAAATCACCGCAAACCGTGCCGAAAGGCAGGGCTTTCTCGATAGTATTTGTGCCGAAATCAGAGTGAAAATGGACGAGCTCGGCATAAAAGGGGAGATTAACGGCAGACCGAAACACTATTACTCGATCTACAAAAAGATGAAATATAACGGCATCGATATAGACCAAGTCTACGACTTGCTTGCCGTCAGAATAATAGTGGACGACATAAAAGATTGCTACACCATGCTCGGCGAAGTGCATACGCTCTGGAAACCTATGCCGGGAAGATTCAAGGATTATATCGCAATGCCCAAGGCAAACAACTATCAATCCTTGCATACCACCGTGGTTACGCAATTCAATCAGACCTTTGAAATCCAAATCCGCACCGTTGAAATGCATAAAATCGCAGAATACGGCGTGGCGGCGCACTGGCAGTATAAAGAGGGCAGGACGACTTCAAGCACCGACCTTGACGACAAAGTCAGGTGGTTGCGCGAAGTTATGGACGCAGAAAAGGACATAAACGGCGCAAGAGAGTTTATGGACGCGATAAAAATCAACGTTTTCGATGACGAAGTTTTCGTTTTCACGCCGAAAGGGGACGTCTATGACTTGCCCGTCAACTCAACTCCCGTTGACCTTGCGTACAAAATCCACTCCGAAGTGGGCAATCACTGCGTGGGCGCGAAGGTAAATAAAAAGATGGTTACGCTGTCCACCAAACTCAAAACGGGGGACATTGTCGAACTTTTGACTCAATCCAACGGAAAACCCAACCTCGATTGGCTAAAATTCGTTCGTACTGCGGGCGCGCGTTCGCGTATACGTGCGTTCCTAAAGAAAGAACAAAAGGACGAAAACGTGCGTAGGGGTAAGGATATGCTCGAAAAAGAGGCGAGAAGAAAGGGTTACACGCTTTCGGAATTGCTCTCTGTTGACGCATTCGAGTCGATTTTGCAACGTTTGTCCTTGAACGGTGAAGAAGATATGTATGCAAACGTCGGTTTTGGCGGACTAGGCACTGCTCAAGTGCTTTCAAAGCTCATCGAAGCGTTCAGAAAAGAGCACCCGATTTCTCTCATCGAAGTCCCCGTTTCCCCCGAAAAGAAGTCAAACGTCCACTCGAAGAGCGGCGTTCTCGTTGACGGCGACGCAAACTTCCAAGTGCATATGGCGCATTGTTGCTCACCCGTCCCCGGTGATGATATAGTCGGATATATTTCAAGGGGCAGGGGTGTATCTATCCACCGCAAAGACTGTCCTAACGTGGCAAATCTCGGGTCCGAAAGACTGATTGCCGCAAACTGGGACACCAACGGAGCGGAAGAATATTCCGCAACATTCAGAATAATTTCCGAAGATATACCGGGACTTCTCGCACAAATGACAGCGTTTATCGCAAGTGCGAAGATGACTATCACCGGCGCAAATATTAAGACGGATAACACCCGCGGTACCGCAGAAACCGTTATGTCCGTCCTCATCAAAAAGGCGGAAGACCTTGACGACGTCATCAAGAAAATTTCGTCACTCAAAGGGGTTATCGAGGTGCGCAGATGAAAGTCGAAACAATCGTCGTAGGTCCCCTTGACACCAACTGTTATCTCATCTCGGAAAACGGAAACGGAATCCTTATTGATCCGGGGTTTGACACGGATAGAATACTTGAAACCGCCACGAATAGCGGTTTGAAAATCACGTCGATTTTGCTCACTCACGGACACTACGACCACGTGGGCGGAGTGGCGGAAATTGTCAGAAAAACAGGAGCGAAAGTCTATATCGGCGAAAAGGATTTCGATCTTGCAAATTCCTACAAAAACTTGGGATTTTCCTTCGGTTGCACCACCGAAAAATTCGATGCGGACGTTCTTCTTGCGGAGGGTGAATATCTCATCGACGGGCTGTGCGTCAAGGTCATAGAAACCCCCGGACATACCGTAGGGGGAGTGTGCTACCAGATTGAAAATGCACTGTTTTCTGGTGATACGTTGTTTTGTTGCTCATACGGCAGGACGGATTTCCCGACAGGCGACTATTCCGCACTCAAAAAATCAATCACCGAAAAACTTTTCACTATCGACCGCGATTTGACCGTATACACGGGACACGGCAATTCAACCGAACTTTTCAAAGAAAAGAGAACAAACCCGATAAACTTCGACTGACTATGATAAAATTCTCTTGCCCCAACGAAAACTACTTCAACGACCTTATGGAACTCATCCGCGCATTCGAGCAACGCACGGAGGAAAGTTTTTCAATTGACGTGGACTATCAAAACGACGGTGAAGAACTTGTCGTAAAGGTGCGTACGGACAAATTTCCGAACTTTGAAAAGACTTTCCGCTATCCGTTTTCGGCAAAAGACGAAATGGAGAAAAAACGCCTTGAAAAGCGGTATCTAAAGGAGTCGATTTACGGAACGGTCGTTTTTTTGACGGGGATAAATTTGCCTTACGGATGCTTGACCGGTATACGTCCAACAAAACTTTTTGTGGAACTTGGCGACAAGGCGGACGAAACGTTTAGAAAAGAGTTTTCCGTTTCACCCAAAAAGGCGGATTTGATTGAGAAAATCGTGGACGTGCAACGTCCGATTCGCAATCACGACGAAAATTCTTGCGACGTTTTCGTGTTCATTCCGTTTTGCCCGACGAGATGTGCGTATTGCTCGTTCGTGTCTGTTCCCATAGACAAGCAAAAGAAACTCATCGAACCTTACGTCGAGTGCCTTCTCAAAGAAATCGAATTTGCAAAAGAAGTTGTTAGAACACGGAATATCAAGGTCAGAACCGTCTATATCGGCGGTGGCACTCCGACTTCGATACCTGTCGAACTTCTCGACAAAATCCTGACTTCGTTGGACGACTTCGACGTGGACGAATTTACCGTTGAAGCAGGTCGTCCCGACACGATGACCGCAAACGTGATACGCACCTTGAAAGCGCACAAAGTCACCAGAATTTCAGTGAATCCGCAGACTTTCAACGATAAAACACTTGAACTCATCGGCAGAAAACACACTTCCGCCGACGTCGAAAAGACTTTCAAGCACGTCAAAAATCTCTTTGACGTCAATATGGATTTGATTGCAATGCTCCCCGGCGAGAGTGCGGACGACTTCCGCCGCTCCGTGGATAAAGCGGTCGAATTGTCCCCCGAAAACGTGACCGTACATACGCTATATCTCAAAAAAGGCTCCAATCTCAAGGTGGACGGCTATCGCTCGACTGATAACGCTACCGCAGAAGAAATGGTGGATTACGCCTATCGAAAACTCACCGAAAACGGTTACGAGCCGTATTATATGTACCGCCAAAAATACACGAGCGGTAACCTTGAAAACGTGGGGTATGCAAAGCCGAATAAGGTTTGCGTGTATAACGTGGACATAATGGAAGAGGACACGTCAATTATTGCGGTCGGAGCAAACGCAATCTCAAAAAAATGGACGAAATCAATCAATCTAATCGAAAGAAACGCGAATTATAAAGAACCGCTCGAATACGTCAAAAACTTCGATACCGTCATGCAAAAACAGCGCGCGTTTTGGCTCGAAAAATAAATTTTGAAAATTGTTCAAAAGTGGGCGATTTCGTTTTACAAAAAAAATTTAATGTGTTAATATACATACGTACTTTGTACTAGGTTCGGATAATCTCCAAATCCCTACTTTGTTCAAAGCGAATCACTTATCCAACGAAGGAGGCTAAACAATGGATAAAGCAACGAAACAAGCAATCATAGCAAAATACGGCCGCAGCGAAGGCGACACCGGTTCCCCCGAAGTGCAAATCGCACTCCTTACCGCACGTATCAACGAACTCACCGCACACCTTAAGACTCATGCGAAAGACCATCACTCTCGTCGCGGTTTGCTCCAACTCGTCGGTCAAAGAAAGAATATGCTCAACTATCTCAAGGAAACCGACATCGAACGTTACCGTGCAATCATCGCGGCACTCGAACTTCGTAAGTAATAATATCGGGCGTTGTTTTGACGCCCTTTATTTTTGTCGACTTCGGTCGATTTTGACAGAATATCATTAGGGAATGACGGAATTCCCAGAAGGAGTTATAAATGGAAAGAAAAACTTTCAAAACAACAATCGGCGGCAGAGAAGTCATCGTTGAAACCGGTGCTTACTGCGGTCAATCTAACGGTAGTTGTATCGTTCGTTGCGGCGACACCGTCGTGATGGTCAACGCTACCATGGCAAAAGCACCTCGCGAAGGAATGGATTATTTCCCTCTCGGAGTCGACTTTGAAGAAAAAATGTACGCCGTTGGCAAAATCCCCGGCGGTTTCAAGAAGAGAGAGGGTAGAGCTTCCGACAAAGCAATCCTTACTTCTCGTCTTATCGACAGACCTATTCGTCCTTTGTTCCCCAAGGGACTCTACAACGACGTTACGGTTATCGCAACCGTGCTCTCCGTTGACACCAATATCCCTCCCGAAGTGTTCGGCATGATCGGTTCATCCGTTGCGTTGTCCATTTCTGACATTCCTTTTGCAGGTCCCACCGGATCCGTCGTGGTCGGCTATGTGGACGGCAAGTACGTCATCAACCCCGACAGCGAACAACGCGCAAAATCCAGACTCCATTTGAGCCTTAGCGGTACGAAAGACGCAATCATGATGGTCGAAGCGGGCGCAAGCATCATCACCGAAAAAGAAATGCTCGACGCAATCCTCTTCGGTCACGAAGAAATCAAGAAAATCGTCGCATTCATCGAAGAAATCCAAAAAGAAGTCGGCAAACCCAAACTCGACGTCGAACTCGAACATATCCCCGAAGATATCGACGCGGCAGTCCGTGCGTATGCAGACGACAAAATGGACGCAGTCCTCACCAACTTCGACCGCACTCTCAGAGAACAAGCCGAAGACGCACTCGATGAAGACGTGCTTGCACACTTCGCAGACGACTTCAACGACGTCGCGAAAAAGACCAAATTCATCCTTGACAGCCTTTACTATCTCAAGAAAGAAAAGGTCCGCGCGAAGATTCTCAACGACGGCGTTCGTCCCGACGGCAGAAGCCTCACCGAAATTCGTCCTATTTGGTGCGAAGTAGGTATGCTCCCCAGAGTCCACGGATCCGCAGTGTTCACCAGAGGTCAAACGCAGGCAATGACCACTTGTACTCTCGGCACGATTTCCGAAGTCCAAAAACTCGAAGGTCTTGACGAAGATTACTACAAGAGATATATGCATCAATACAATATGCCCGGCTACTCCACCGGCGAAGCAAAACCCCTCAAGAGCCCCGGTAGACGTGAAATCGGCCACGGCGCACTTGCGGAACGTTCCCTTGAACCCGTGCTTCCCAGTGAAGAAGAATTCCCGTATGCAATCCGTACGGTCAGCGAAATCTTGAGCTCCAACGGTTCCACTTCTCAAGCATCCGTCTGCGGCAGCACTCTCGCACTTATGGACGCAGGCGTCCCCATCAAAGCACCCGTAGCAGGCGTTGCAATGGGACTCATCAAAGATACCGAAAGCCACAGAGTCGCAGTCCTCACCGACATTCAAGGTCTCGAAGACTTCCTTGGCGATATGGACTTCAAGGTCGCAGGCACCACCGAAGGTATCACCGCTATCCAAATGGATATCAAGATCAAGGGTATCGACGAAGAAATTCTCACCAAGGCTCTTGAACAAGCAAGACAAGGCAGACTCTTCATCCTTAACAAGATGCTCGAAGTCCTTCCCGAACCGAGAAAAGAACTCTCCAAGTGGGCACCCAAGATCGTCACTTTCTCGATTGATCCCGACAAACTCGGCGACGTCATCGGCAAGGGCGGCAAGACCATCAACAAGATCATCGAAGACACCGGCGTGAAAATCGACATCAACGACGACGGTCAAATCTTCGTTGCATCCAACGACGATGCGGCAATCAAAAAGGCGCGCGCAATCATCGAAACCATCGTCCGCGACGTTGAAATCGGCGACGTGTACGAAGGCGTTGTGACCAAAATCATGGAAAACGATAAAGGCCAATTCGGTGCAAGCGTCAACTTCGCACCCGGCAAAGACGGCATGATTCACATCTCCAAGCTTTCCACTGAAAGAGTAGAGAAAGTGACCGACGTCGTCAACGTTGGCGACATCGTTCTCGTCAAAGTCATCAAGATCGACGAGAAACACAGAGTTGATCTTCGTCTTAAAGAAGTCATCCGCAAAGCATAAAACCGCGCTAAATCGCGAATAATTGCAAAAAAGCACTCCAACAAGCGGGGTGCTTTTTTAATGATAAACGCGTTGCGTGGAAATTTCCGGGGGACGGTAACCATATTTTACAAACAAGAGAACGCGTAAAAAATTAGCATTGACAATGGGGCATGAAAGGTGATAAAATAAATTAACAACTTTTGGAGGAACTAAGATGAAAAAAAGTGGTGTTTTGCTTGTGTTATCAATAATGCTTGTGCTTATTCTTGCGCTCACTTTCGGTGCTTGTAACAATGAAAATAGCGGTGATGACCTTCCTGGAATTACTCTCACCGACGGTATGTCCCTTGATGAAATTAAAGCCGCTTTGTCCGACGTGAAGAATTACAGTTTTATATACAACACTAAAGATAAAGTGCGTGGTGGGACTTATTACGTGGCCGAAAACGGATATGTGATTGATTATTTTGATAATGGAGAAGTTTATTATATTGCTAATTTTATTGCCGATAGCACAACTGCATACTATTTGGTAAGAGAGTTTAGCGGAGCCGAAGAAATAAACAAAAATTATGAACGTTACAGTGAAGTATATGAAAACTTTGAAGAATCCATAGAATCAATCAGATCGTTTTTAAAAGAGCATTTAAATGATAGCTTTAATGACGTTGAAGTGGGTGATGCAACGATGACCGTAAAGGACGGCAAACTTGTTTTTGACGGCGAAGATTTTACGAATACTTTTTTTGATTTCAATAAAACAAAACTTCCGATTGACGAGTTTTTCCCCGGCTATAAAGATACGGCGGATGAATACGTAGAAGAAGACGTGAGTGTTTTGTTTGAAGACGGAATGACAGTCAGTGAAGTTAGACAGGTTTTAGCTGTTGCAGATGCGTATATGTGGGCGGAAGTCGAAAGCAATAAAACTGTTGCTTGCTTTTTCGATGAGAACTTTTGTCTGTACATAGATGAATCAGAAGAATCCGTAGAATATTTAGCAAACTTCTTAGAAGACGGCAAATGGTATTCTCTTTATTATGGAATTGGAGTTTCCGACAGTGAGCTAATGACTCGCAGATATACTTGGAGCGCGACGGATGACGAATACCAAGACTTTCTGCAATCGGACAGAGCAAATATGGCTGATACTCTATTGGGCTTCGTCGAGGCAGGGGATGCAACGTTGAACATTAATAACGGTAGCGCTCTGATTACCGTTGCTGCGGATTTCGAAAACAAAGAATATGCAGGAAAAATGTATGCGATTTCGAGTTATGACAAGAGCGAAATGCCGTTGGGCGAAATATTTGCAGGCTATAAAGATAATGCGGTCGAGCGTGTAGAAAGCAAAAACTAAAACGTTTTGAAAAGGATAAAAAGGCAACGGATTCCGTTGCCTTTTTTGTTAAATCACGGCACTTACTTTTTTCGCGGATAGGGAGAGCGATTCGAGTGTGTCGAGAATGCGGGGCAGTGCGGATAGGGTTTCGGCGGTGGGGTGCATAAGGATTATGTCGCCGCTTTTGGCGTTTTTCACGGCACGCTCGTAGATTAGATTTTCATCGTGGTCTCGCCAGTCGATAGTGTCTCTTGTCCACATGACGACTTTGTAGCCGAGAGCGTCCGTCACCTGAAACATGTTTTTTCCCATACTGCCCGACGGGGGAGCAAACAAACGACAATTTTCGTAGCCGTCGAAAGACGAGAGATAGGAGTCCACGAGTTTTTCGGTGAGCAAAATTTCGTCGCGATTTTGGGAAACGGATAGAGTCGCATGGTCGCGGTGCAGGTAACCGTGATTGCCGATTTCCATACCTTCGGAATAGAGTTTGACAAGGGCGTCGCCATTGCGTTCAACCCACTTGCCACCCACGAAGAAAGTTGCAGAAAAACCACGTTCAGCGAGCAAATTTGCGATTTTAAGTGCGTTTTCGGTGTTTTCGTAGACGTTGAAGGTGAGTGCGACCGCACCGCCGTTTTCGATGCCTGCGTAGATTGCGCCCGTCGGAGTTGCGCTCTCGTCGGTGGATGCGAAGACGGCAATAAATAGGGTTGCGGCAAGCACTGCGATGATTGCTACGTTTGATATTCGGCGCAAGCGTTTTTCGTTCATATCAAAAATATATGATTGCGATTTTTGCAATATGTGATACAATATTCTCATGAGTAAATTGATTGAATTTCCTAGTGGACTTAAAGTTGTATTGGCATCAAACACCGCAGTGCGCTCCCTTGCTATCGGCGTATTCGTCAAGGCGGGGGCGGAGTATGAAAAACCGTCGGAGTCGGGCATATCCCATTTCATCGAACATATGGTGTTCAAAGGGACGGCAACTCGTTCCGCTTTCGACATTGCAAACGAAACGGACGGTATAGGTGCGAATATCAACGCCTACACCTCGAAGAGCAATACTTGTTTTTACACGACTTCGCTTGCAGAACACGGCGAAGAGTGTATTGACGTGTTGTCGGATATGTATTTCAATCCGAAATTCGATGCGGAAGACCTTGAAAACGAGCGTAAAGTCATCTACGAAGAGATAAACGAAGGGGAGGACGATCCCTGCGACGTCTGCTATGAATCCCTTCTTTCGGCGTACTTCAAGGGACACCCCATAGGGAAACCCATTCTCGGCACGAAAAAATCCCTCGCGAAGATGACTCGCGATAATTTGTTCGACTACATGCACCGCAGATACACTCCCGAAAATACCGTTGTGTCTATGGCGGGAAATATCACCGAAGAAGAGTGCAGACGACTCATCGAAAAATACTTCGAGAGCAGAATGGAAAAGTCCGCAAAGAAAAAGGATAAGCACGTTGCGCACGAACTCACATCCTGTTCAGTCACCAAAAAGAAGAAAATCACCCAGTCGCATATCGCTATCGCATTCCCTTGCTATGAAATCGGGGACGATAGGGGGTATTATGCGGGACTGTTGTCGTCAATATTCGCATCCGAAATGTCCTCCCGACTCTTCCAAAGCGTGAGAGAAAAACTCGGACTTTGCTATACGATAAGCGGTTCGGCGGCATCGTACGACAAAAACGGAACCTACGTTATTTACACCGCAACAAGTCCCGAAAACGCAGTGAAAGCAGTGCTGGCGATAAAGAAAGAAATCGAAATTTTGCTCGCCGACGGAATCACTGACGAAGAGATGAGCAGGGCAAAGGAACAGATGAAAACTTCCCTTGTTCTCGGACAGGAAAGTACGAGCGCAAATATGCGCGTATACGGCAGAGTGGCGTGCATGCAAAACAAACTCTACGACATCGACTGCGTGTTGAAAATCATAAGCGGTGCTACGAAAGAAGACTTGCTCGAAACCGCAAAATTCATATTTGATTTCTCGAAAGTCGGAGTATCTCACGTGTCGGGCAACGTTGAGCAAGATTTGTTGGCGGTTTTGAAAGCGTAATTCTAACCGCACCGATTTTCAAAATCAATATTCTAACCACACTTTTTGAGCAAGAGCAGATGAAATATATTTCATCTGTTTTTTGTTTTCCTTATTTTAGTGCTTGAAATTCCTTATTGCGTATGCTATAATTGTCAATAATAATATATTATATAGGGAAATTGGCTTAAATAAATGCGCAATAACACAAGACAGATCAGAGCAAATTCGGGAAAAAGAATTGCGCTCGGAGTGCTGATAATCGTAATATCTTTGTTTTGTTTTCTCTGCGACGTCAGGGCGCTCGGTAGCGTCGGACGCGCGGTTTATTCATTTCTTGTAGGCTTTTTCGGGCTTGCCGATTACGCCTATTCGATAGTCGGCGTCATCGTCGGCATTGCTATCACTTTCAATCTCAGAGTGAGAATGCGCCCGTCCAAGTTTATGATGTTTTTCGGGCTCTTCATTCTCGGCGTGCTCGCTCTTCAAGTGTACACTTCGTCCGCACATATCGCAAATGCGTCCTACAAGGAATACCTTCTTGCCTGCTACGACGGCACAAACACCGCAGGCGGTATGCTTTACGGCTTGCTTGCCTACCTTATGATGAAAGCGATAACTCCGGTCGGCGCACTCGTCGTAATCGTGGTGGCGTTTTTCACTTTGGCGTTTTTCGCATTCTATCCCTTCATCAAGAAGAACGTTACTTATGAAGTCGTCGATACGGCGGAGCGTGAGAGAAAACGTGAGGAAAAACGTCTCAAAAAGGCGGAGAAAGAAGAGAATAAAAAGGCCCTTGCTCACGAACGCGAAGTGCAATATCCCGCAACTTCGGACGAAGAATTTAATGCGTTTTATCCCAATCGCTCAGGCGGGGTGGAAGATGAGGACCGCATCCCCGACAAGTATTCCACCAAAGGTCTTGCAAGGGATATTCTTTTCAATCAAAACACCGATGAAAGAAGTATCGAAAGATATCATACGATGAAAAACCCCGAAAACGCACTTTCTCGACCGGGCGCATCGTATAGCAGTGTAAGACGTGCGCAACTCCGCAGTCAACTCGGCATAAACGGCACGTCTAACGGTATGGAAGGCTACACGGTCGGTAGGTCAGAAGAAACTCCGAAATCCGAAACCGCTCCCGAAACGGCTCCCGTCGCACCTGTGGAAAATACGGAAATCCCAAGAATAGATATGGATGAACTCCGTCGCACCAACGGCGGTATGGATAGCGGTCGCACTTTCACGTCGTTTGAAGCGTTGAAAGCGGATCAACTTCGCAGATTCGGTGAGAGTTACAGGGAAGAAAAAGTCCCCGAAACCAACTCTCAACCCGCAGAAGAAGAGAAAAAAGAAGTGGTAAAACCCACCAAAATCGTGGCAAAACCCGAAATTCAGGGCAAACCCGAAGATAAAGCAAGCACTATGGCGGGATTGCAAGGTTCGGTCAAGCGCGCTATAACCGGGGAACAACTTCCCCCCAAACCCCAAAAGGTCGAAGAACTCGAAGCGGAAGGGTATATGCACCCGACTTCTCAAACAGAAGCCCCCGCAACCGCCGAAAGAAGACGTGAAGAAACTCCCGTCCGTCCTGCTCAACCCGTCGAGCAGACTGACTATCAAAACGCACGTCAGGAAGTCGCACGCGAAATTCCTCGTCAAAACATGCAACCCGAAGAGGACGATACGCCGTTTATCCCCGTCGATACGACCGAGGCAAGCAAACCCGATTGGGCTAGAATACTCGGAAACGCTCCCGCAAAAACTCCCGAAACGCAGAGAGTTATCTCTCCCTCCGAAGGGAAATCCATTGAAAACGAAGGCAAAGTCTATCAATCGTCTTTCATCGCTCAAAAGGAAATGGAAGCGGTCGCAAAGGCAAGAAAGGAAGCCCCGCCGCTTTCATCCGTCGAAAAATCCCATATCGAAGCGGAAAGAGCAAGTCAGGCGCAAAGAGTGCGTAAAGTCAGCGTAACTCCGTCCGCAAAAGCCATTGAAAAGAAGATCGAAAAACTCGAAAAAGACGACGGCAAAGAAAGATTGACTCAAGTCACCATAGACCAATCAATCTATCAAGCGACTCCCAAAAAACCGTACGTTGCACCTCCGCTCAGTCTACTTCTTCCCCCCGATCCCGACGTGGACCAAAACGAAGACTACGAAGAGAAGAAGAGAGCACTCGTCGATAAACTCGCATTCTTCGACGTTAGTGCGGAAGTTACGAACATTCAAGTCGGTCCCACGTTCTCGTTGTATACGATGTCCGTCGTGATGCCGAAGGGTAGGACGGTATCTACGCTCACTTCCTACGAGCACGATATTGCTATGGCAATGGAGCAGGAGAGTGTGCGTATTCTCGCACCTATCCCCGGGAAAAACGCAGTCGGTATCGAAGTGCCTAATAAGCATCGTAAGATGGTGCGTATCAGCGAATTGATTCAAGCACCCAAATTCAATCAGGCGAACTCTCCGTCCACTTGCATACTCGGCAAGGACCTTTACGGCAACGATCATATTTGCGATATACGCGACCTGCCGCATATGCTCGTCGCGGGCGCAACCGGCGCAGGCAAGAGTTGTTGCATAAACTCGATTATCGTCAGTTTGCTTTACAAAGCGTCCCCCGACGAAGTGCGACTCATTCTCATCGACCCCAAGAGAGTGGAACTCAGTGTGTACGAAGGCATTCCGCATCTTATGCTCGACGAAATCATTTGCGACGTTGACAAGGCTATCCGCGCACTCAACTGGGCGATAACCGAAATGCTCCGCCGTATCGAATTTTTCAAGCAGATGGGGTATAGGAATATCGAAGACTACAACGCGGATTGTCAGACGACGGGCAACGAAAAAATGCCGAGAATAGTCATCATCGTCGATGAACTTGCCGACCTTATGGATAACGGCAAAAAAGCGGTCGAAGACGCAATCAACCGTATTGCAAGACTTGCACGCGCGGTTGGCATTCACCTTATTCTTGCAACGCAAAGACCGTCCGTAGACGTCGTCAGCGGTACTATCAAAAACAATCTGCCTTCTCGTATTGCGTTCAAAGTCACGTCGGGCCCCGACAGTCGTACCATTCTCGATGCGGGCGGTGCGGACAAACTTCTCGGAAACGGCGATATGTTGTTCATGACTCCGAAGACGTCATTGCCTACTCGTATGCAGGGTGCGTTCATTTCAAACCCCGAAGTGAAGAAAGTAGTGGACTTCTTGAAAGAGAACAACGAATCCTACTTCGATCCTAACGTCAAGGACGCAATATTCAAAGAACAGGAAGAAAAACCCGAAGCAAAAGAGTCTAAACTCGACAGACGTAAACAAAGAGAAGAATATCCTCCCGAACTTTTCGACGCACTCCGTCTCGGTATGGAAGAGAGCATTTCCGCATCCTATCTCCAACGCAAACTCGGATTGGGTTGGCAAAAAGCGGCGAGAATCGGGGATATTATGAAAGATTTGGGCGTTCTCGTCCCCGACGAAAAGGATCCCAAAAAGCGTTCAAGAGTCAATATGACCGAAGAAGAATACGAACAATTCGTGGCTGAACATAGCAAACACGACGAGGACGACGAATAATGAAAATCGGAGCGATATCACTTGGCTGTGATAAAAATAGAGTAGACACCGAAAAAATGCTGTCAAGGCTTGTAGACGGCGGTCACGTTATCGTGGGTAACGAAGAAGATGCGGACGTCATCATCATCAACACTTGCGCATTCACGGACAGTGCGAAGAGCGAAGGTATCGACGAAATCCTTGACGCTATCGCGGTGAAAGACGAATACAAAAGCAAAAAAATCATCGTTACGGGTTGCCTTGCCGAGCGTTATATGAACGACTTGAAAGAGGAATTTCCCGAAGTCGATGCGTTTCTCGGGATTGCAAATTACGACGAAATTTGCGCCACGATAGAGAAAATTTCCGCAGGGAATAAGGTGTACGGTTGCGCACGCGTTGACGAGTTTTACGACGGTAGAGTGTTGACCACGCCGTACCATTACGCCTATCTCAAAATTGCAGACGGATGCAACAATCATTGCACCTATTGCGCCATTCCGTCCATACGCGGTAAATACCGTTCGGAGAAGATTGAAGACCTTGTCAGAGAAGCGAAAGCACTCTCCGACGACGGAGTGAAAGAACTCATTTTGGTTGCACAAGACGTGACGAGATACGGAGTCGATTTCGATGGAAAATCTCATCTCATCGACCTTGTTAGAGAACTAGTGAAATTGGATTTCAGTCAGATTAGGCTTCTTTATCTCGAACCCGAAGCGGTGGACGACGAACTCATCGAATACGTGGCGAATGAACCGAAAATCGCAAAGTATATGGACGTGCCTTTGCAACATATCGACGACGACGTTTTGAAACGTATGGGTAGGCATACGAACGAGAAGTATACGAGAGAACTCATCGCAAAAATCAAGGCGCACGGAATAACCGTCCGCTCGTCCTTTATATGCGGATTCCCCGGCGAGAGCGAAGAAGCGCACGAAAAACTCAAACATTTCATTGCGGAAGGCAATATCGATTACGCAGGATTTTTCGAGTATTCGAGAGAAGAAGGCACTCCCGCCGACAGAATGGACGGACACCTTGACGACGAAATCAAGATTAGACGCGCAAACGAACTTCGCGAAATCGAAACCGAAGTCATAAACAGGCGCAATCAGTCCTTTGTCGGCAAGAAAATCAAGGTCGTCTACGACGACATAGACTACGACAAACAACTCTTTGCGGGCAGGGCGGAATTTCAAACTCCCGACATTGACAATACGATATATTTCACTTCTAAGGAAGAGGTCGCAATAGGCGAATATTACACCGTTGAAATCACGGGTGTAGACGGCATAGACCTCGTGGGAAAGACGATATGAAAATCACACTTGCAACCAAAATCACGATAGCGAGAATCCTTCTCATAATCCCCACCGTCATCATCTACGTAGTGGGCGTATTCTATCAAGCGAATCACGACGTCTATCAGGCGTTGATGATAACCGCATTCGTGCTTTTTGCGGTGCTTTGTTGCACTGACTTCATCGACGGCGCAATAGCAAGAAAGACGAACACCGTGTCCGACCTCGGCAAATTTCTCGATCCGCTTGCGGACAAAGTCGTTGTCGTGATAATGCTCTTTCTCGTGGTATATCACGGGGCGGGGCTTGAAATCTTCAAAGGCAATTCCCTTGTTATCGCATTGCTTTCGGGATTGATTCTTTCTCGCGAATTGATGATAGGCGTTTTTCGCAGTATAGCGGCGAAAAAAGGTACCGTCCTTGCGGCAGACATTTTCGGCAAAATCAAAACGTGGCTCCTTGACGTCGGCGTGGGTTTCCTGATTATTGCGGGACTTCACGAAGTGGTCGCTTGGCTCGGCACGATTATTTTCTATCTCGGCGGGATTATGACTATCTTCTCGGGACTGAATTACATACTCAAAAACAAGCAGGTTTTCGTCGATAAAACCGAAGAAAAAGAGGCGGAATAATGGAATTCGTGTGCGAAAAGAAAACCACTTTTGAACTCTTGACCGAAGCGATTGCATACGGTGAAAAACACGGCGTAGTCAGTGCGAAAAAACTGTCGTCGAAACTTCACGTTGCGCAGTCTACGGGGGCAAAACTCGTAGCCGCTTTAAGAATCAGAGGTATTCTCGGAGAGAAAACGAAGAAAGGGTATCTTTTCGTTGAAAAGAAAAGTTTTGAAAGTACGAATACCGCCGTCATAATCGAAAAAATCAAAAATGCGGACGAATATGAAGTCGCAGTTTATCGCGATTTGCTGTTTCCGTCCGTCAAAGTCGCGTTTGAGTGGGGCAACGTGGGCGTTGCAATGCTCGAAAGAAAACTCGGACTCGACTATAATCGCGCTCAAGAAGTGTTCGATTTGCTCGACGCAGTGGGCGTGATAGGTGAGGAATCCGCCGTAAACCCCGGCAGAAGAAACCTTGCCATTCCTCACGAAGAATTTGATAAGTTGGTGAGCGAATGATTACCGAAACCATGAAAATATGCGGTCTTGACGAAGAAACCATTCGTTTGCGCTTGACCGACTTTATAGGGTTGGGAGTCACTTTCGACGTGAAGGAGTGTTGCCTTGACGCTTCGATAACCATGACTTCGGCAGGCTCGCGCGAGAGTTTCGATCAAGTGAAATCCCTCGTCTACAACTGCTTTGCGGAACAAGTCTACGCATCCGTCGACGTCGAGCTTCACGTGCTTGCGGCGGAACTATTGAAACTCAACAAAAAAGTCCTTGCGGTGGCGGAAAGTCTGACGGGGGGAGAGATATGCTCTCGTTTGACGTCTATCCCCGGCATCAGCGAAAACTTCTATGAAGGCATCGTGTGCTACAACCGCGCATCGAAGATGAACAGGCTCGGAATATCCAAATCGTATATCGGCGAATACGGCACTGTATCCAAGGAAACCGCATACGCAATGGTCAAAGGGCTTCTCGGAAAACCCGTGAGCGTAGCACTTGCAACGACTGGACTCGCAGGACCGACCGGCGACGAAGGCAAGCCCGTAGGGCTTGTGTATATAGGAGTGGGGAGCGGTGACTTCATCACTACCTTTGAAAACAAACTTTCGGGCGACCGAAATACTATCAGGAAAGCAACGGCAAATTTAGCGTTATTCTATCTCGTCCGCTATCTCAGGGGAGATATATTGCTACTGTAGCCGATTGAATAAATAGATAAAGGAGAATAACAAATGGCAGACAAAACCAATCTCGAACTCGCTCTTGCGCAAATCGAAAAGAAGTACGGCAAAGGTTCGATTATGAAGATGGACGGCGAAAGCATCCCTCAAGTCGAAGCAGTATCTTCGGGGTGCTTGACACTCGACGCCGCACTCGGTATAGGCGGATTTCCCAAGGGTAGAATTATAGAAATCTACGGGCCCGAATCGTCGGGCAAAACCACCGTAGCACTCCACGCGGTAGCGGAAGTGCAAAAGGCGGGTGGTACTGCGGCATTCATCGACGCAGAGCATGCACTCGATCCCTGGTATGCATCAAATCTCGGCGTGCAAATCGAAAACCTTTACATATCCCAACCCGACAGCGGTGAACAAGCACTCGAAATTCTCGAAACTCTCGTCAGAAGCGGTGCTATCGATATAGTCGTAGTGGACTCCGTCGCGGCACTCACTCCCCAAGCGGAAATCGACGGCGAAATGGGGGATAGTCACGTCGGTCTTCAAGCAAGACTTATGTCCCAAGCACTCCGCAAACTCACTGCGGTCGCATCCAAATCAAAATGCACGATTATCTTCATCAACCAACTCCGTGAAAAAGTCGGCGTTATGTACGGAAACCCCGAAGTTACCACCGGCGGTAAGGCACTCAAATTCTATGCTTCCGTCCGTATAGACGTCAGAAAAGCGGATACTCTCAAAGACGGTAGCGACGTCGTGGGCAATCACGTCAAAGCGAAAATCGTCAAGAACAAAGTCGCACCTCCTTTCAAAGTCGCAGAGTTCGATATTCTTTACGGCAAGGGCATTTCTTCCCTTGGTTGCGTGCTTGACGTAGCAATCGAAAAAGGTATCGTCCAAAAGAGCGGAAGTTGGTTCTCGTACAACGACGAGAAAATCGGCCAGGGCAGAGAAAAAGCTCTCGACTATCTCAAGAACAACCCCGATATCGCAGACGAAGTCAACAGAAAAGTCCGCGAAAGTCTCGGACTCAACGCATAATTCGACAAATCGTTCCGCGCACGTAGCGGTATTATGGCTATATATACTTATATATAATAAATTAGTGTATATAAGTTTCGTGCGTTTATTGACTATTGAACGATAATCGGTTATACTTAACTCGACAAGGTTTTGCCTTGATTA
Organism: uncultured Bacteroidaceae bacterium; assembly: GCA_964637515.1. Lineage (GTDB taxonomy): Bacteria > Bacillota > Clostridia > Christensenellales > CAG-917 > RGIG4097. The sequence goes on from CAZWUI010000002.1 coordinate 46,226, forward strand.
TATAAATGGAGGTCAAGATGACAAGCAATTTATCTTTATTGCTTGCTGCACTTGACGCCGGACCTATTGTTGGAATAGCCGTTGCAACCCTCGTAGTAGGCGTGGCTATCGGGCTGTTTGTGTATAGAATTTATTCACAGAACAAAATCGGCTTGGCAAAGAGAGAAGCAGCAAGAATTATAGAAGAAGCAAATCTCGAAGCAAAAGACATCCGCAAAGACGGACTTCTCGAAGCAAAAGAACAACAAAACAAAATGCGTTCCGATTTTGAAAAAGAAACCAAAGAACGCAGAGCGGATTGGCAACGTACTGAAAACAGACTTGCACAAAAAGAAGCTCAACTCGACAAAAAAGAAGACTCTATTGAAAAAAAGGAACAATCTCTCGACAGAAAACTCGAAGACCTTGAAAAGTCGCAAAAAGCAATAGAGGAAACCAAAACCCGTCTGAAAGGTATTGAAGACGAACTCAACAACGCTCAAGACAACGTCCGCAAAGAACTCGAAAGAGTGGCGGGCATGACCAAGGAAGAAGCGGCGCAAGAACTCAAAGACGCTCTCCTCGACAGCGTGAAAAAATCCGCGGCGGCAGATGCAAAAGCAATCGTTGCTGATGCAAAAGAAAACGCCGTGAAAGAAGCACAAAATATCATCGGTCTTGCAATTCAACGTTGCGCAGCCGACCACGCCACCGAAAATACCGTGTCCGTCGTCGCGCTCCCCAGCGATGAAATGAAGGGTAGAATTATCGGTCGTATGGGACGCAATATCCGCGCTCTCGAATCCGCAACCGGCGTCGACCTCATCATCGACGACACTCCCGACGTCATCACCCTTTCAAGTTTCGATCCCGTGAGAAGAGAAGTCGCTCGTTTGACTCTCGAAAAACTCATCGCAGACGGACGTATTCATCCTGCACGTATCGAAGAAGTCGCAGACAAAATCCGCAAAGAAGTGGAAGCGTCAATCAAAGAAGCGGGCGAAGAAGCGGTGTTTGAAGCAGGTATCCACGGTGTTCATCCCGAACTCGTCAAACTGCTCGGCAGATTGAAATACCGCACCAGTTACGGTCAAAACGTCCTCAAACACTCTCTCGAAGTTTCCTATCTTGCATCCCTTATGGCGCAAGAGTTGGGAATTGATCCCAAAGTTGCCAAGCGTGCAGGTTTGTTGCACGACATAGGCAAAGCAGTGGATCACGAAGTCGAAGGCACCCACATTCAAATCGGTGTGGACTTCGCAAAGAAATACCGCGAAAACGGCGACGTCATTCACGCAATCGCGGCGCACCACAACGATATCGAACCCGAAACCATCGATGCAGTCATCGTGCAAGCGGCGGACGCAATTTCTTCCGCTCGTCCCGGTGCAAGACGCGAATCCCTTGAGAATTATGTCAAACGTATCGAAAAACTCGAAGATATTGCAAAATCTTTCGAGGGCGTCGATCAATCGTTCGCAGTGCAAGCGGGTAGAGAAATCCGCGTTATGGTCAAACCCGAGCAAGTCAACGACGAAGCAACCGTTTTCCTCGCGAAAGAAATTGCCGAAAAACTCGAAAACGAACTCGAATATCCCGGTCAAATCAAAGTCAACGTTATTCGTGAGGTTAGAAGCGTAGAATATGCCAAGTAATATCGTAAAGACATCTGAAGAATTAGCAAAAATCCGCAAAGCGGCAGACATCATCGACGACGTGTTCGATTACATTCTCGGTGAACTCACCGAAGGTGTGACCGAAATCGAAATCTCGAACAAAATCCACGATAAAATCGTCGCTCTCGGCGGTAGCGGTGAGTCGTTTGAAACCATAGTCGCTTTCGGAAAGGGCGGTGCGGAACCCCATCACGTCCCCACCGATAAGAAACTCGAAAAAGGCGAATTCATCACCATAGATATGGGCGCGATTTACGACGGTTATTGTTCTGATTTCACTCGTACCATGGCGTACGGCGAAGTCACCGACGAGATGAAGAAAGTCTATGAAATCGTGTTGCAGGCATACCGTCTCGCTATGGCGGGAGTAAAAGAGGGCGCAGGTTGCAAAGCAGTCGATTCCCTCGCTCGCGAATATATCAAACTCTGCGGTTACGGCGACAACTACATCCATGGCACCGGCCACGGCGTAGGCACCGAAATTCACGAAGCACCGTTCGTCAACACTCGCAGTGAAGAAGTCCTTCAAAACGACTCCGTCATCACCATCGAACCCGGCATCTATATTCCCGACGGTTTCGGCATCAGAATCGAAGATATGATAGTCGTAGGGGAGAGCGGTCCAGTCAGCCGTCAACCCGTCGAACTTATCACTATAACCAAATAATACAAGATAATAGGAGATACAAATTATGGCACAAATCATGGCAGGCGACATCAGAAAGGGCGTAACCTTTTTGTACGAAGGCAACATTATGACCATCGTTGAGTTCCAACACGTCAAACCCGGCAAAGGCGCGGCATTCGTCCGTACCAAAATGAAAAACGTCGTTGACGGCAGAACTCTTGAAAAAACCTTCAACCCCACCGATAAACTCGAACTCGCTCACATCGAATCCAAAGATATGGAATATCTCTACAACGACGGAGAATTCTATTACTTCATGGACAAAGAAACCTTCGAGCAAATCCCCCTCAACCACGACCAAGTCGAAGACGCACTCCAGTTCGTCAAAGAGAACGGCACCGTCAAGATGAAATTCTTCCAAGACAAACCTTTCTCCGTCGAACCCGAAAACTTCGTCGAACTTCTCATCACCATTTGTGAACCCGCAGTTGCAGGCAACACCGCGACCAACGCAACCAAACCCGCAACCGTTGAAACCGGCTACGAACTTATGGTCCCCATGTTCGTCAATGAAGGGGATACGATTCGTATTGATACTCGCACCGGCGAATACATGTCTAGAGTCTAATCGCACTAAATCGCGAATAACATTAAAAGCACTCCAAGCGGAGTGCTTTTTTTCTGTTATTTCGAGCAAGCGAATGAATCTCGCGCGCGTGGGTACGTGCGGACTTATAATATAGTGAGTGCTTATATAGAGTTATCAATTATATATTGCAGGATATTGCGGTGAGGTTGTTTGGTTGATTTTGGTTTGTTTGGCAAAAATTGTCGCTATGGCGAAAAGTCTCTTATGGCGATATTTGTCGCTTATTAGTCGGTGTGAATTTTGTGTGGTGTAGCGTCATATTCTTTAATATGTTTGGTGGACTTATTGACGGTATCGTCGCAAGAGCAATACACGAAAATGCGAAAGAAAGCGAAATCACCGAAGTGCGGTTGCGTGTCGGTCGTCCGCTCGTTTTTTCAACGGCGGAAGGGAAGAAATATGCACTTTTGCCTTGCGGGCAACCTTATATCGTCACGAAAACCGACGTGGAAAGGCTTGTCGGACTTGCTTCGGATTTTTCCTTTTATGCGGTGAACGATGAACTCGTCAAGGGTTATCTTGTGAAATCGGGAGTGCGTATCGGCGTCGCAGGGGAAGGTGTTGTTGACGGCGGTCGGCTCATCACGATAAAAAATCCGTCTTATGCGGTTATGCGCATTCCGCACGAGATAAAGGGGTGCGCGGACGGTGTTATGGCTAAAATCGAAAATGCAAACGTACTCGTCGTATCTCCGCCCGGCGGGGGCAAGACTACGCTTCTTCGGGATATGGCAAGGCAGACGTCGAAAAAATACAACACGCTCATCATCGACGAGCGTTATGAAATCGCATCCGTGGACGGCAAGGGACTCCCTACTCTCGACGTAGGAGATAGTGAAGTGGTGAGTGGAATATCCAAGTGCATTGCCTACGAAAACTGCATCCGCGCGATGTCCCCTGAAATCATTGTTACGGACGAGATTTTCAGCCATAGGGAAGTGGAGTCCGTCGGGGATATTGTCAGGAGCGGAGTCAGGGTGTTTGCATCTGTGCACGGACGGTCTTTCGAGCAAATCTCGTCGTCGAGCTTGTTTTCGTCCTTGGCGAAGTGTTTTGACGTCGCGATAACCTTGGAGCCTACAGGAAAAATCGTAGAGGTCGTTAATGTATGACGGGTTGAAACTGATAGGCGGTGGACTGCTCGCACTTGTGTCGTCATATATCGGACTCCTCGTCAAAAGGCGGTATGCGGAGCGGGAAAAGTGCTACGTAAGACTATGTGATTTCATCGCGTACGCAAGGGGTGAACTCACGTCGAAAATGACGACGGTGCCCGAAATTTGCCTTGCGTTTGCTGGGGAGAATAGGGACGAAGTTTCGGATATACTCCGCAACTTCGCGACGGGATTGCGACAGGGACGGAAAAATGAAATCCGTTCAACTCGATTGAAAGAGGACGAAATCAAGGAAATATCCGCATTTTTGAACGGACTCGGAGTTTCGTCACTCAGTGAGCAAATCTCATATATCGACGCACACTCGAAAACCTTTCAATCAAAATGCGAAACATGCAAATCGGATAGTAAACGGCTTGGCAATATGTATTTCAAATTGTTCGTGCTACTCGGCGTAGCGCTCATGGTCGTCACGGCGTAAAGGAGTCAAATGGAAATCGGTATCATTCTCAAAATCGCAGGAATAGGGTTGTTGACGGCGGTGGTCGCTATGATTTTGAAAAAGAGCGACCGCGACGATATTGCGACTTTCGCGACTCTTGCGGGACTTATCGTCGTGATTGCGCTCGTCATCGATATGGTGGGCGGACTCTTCGACACGATAAAAGACATTCTCTCCTTGAATTGATGATTTTCAAACTGATCGGAATTGCACTGGTCGGCATAACAGTGGTTATGCTTTTGCGCACCGCGCGCCCTGAATTTGCGGTATTTGCGACGATTGCGACGGGTGTCGTTATGGTCGTATTCTTGCTCGGCACTCTGCGCGACGTCGTGCTTGCTTTCGACGATATTGTGAAGAAAAGCGGTGTGGACGACGGTGTTTTTTCCGCGGTGTTGAAAATCATAGGTGTGGGGTATTTGACGGAATATTCGTCGTCTATTGCAACCGATGCAGGTTGTCCGTCCATTGCAAGCAAGTTGCAATTTGGGGGAAAACTCACGATATTTGCGATGAGTGTGTCGATTTTGTCCGAGCTTATCAGTGTGACGACAGAACTTTTGAAAATCGTATGAAATTAAAATTTGCGTTGAGAATAGGCTTTTGCGTATCGGTGGTTTTGATTGTTGCGTGCTTTCTCGTGCCGAGCGAAGTTGCGTTTGCAGACAGTGGCGACGACGTCGAAAAGTCCCTTGGGGAAAACGTCGTCAAGAGCATAGACGATTTGAATCTCGACGACTTTCAATCTTTCGTGGATTCGCTTGGTTCGGACGGCTATTCCTTTTCAAACGTGAAAGCACTCTTGAAACGCATTGCAAACGGGGAGAGTGAAAACTTTTTCGCAGAGTTTTCGTCCGCACTGTCAAAGGATGTCGGGAAATATTTTCTCGGTTTTTTGCCTTCCGTATTGTCCGTCGTGTTGGTTTGCCTGTTGAAAAGTACGCTGTCGGGTATGACTTCTTCCTTTCTCGATAACTCGACGACTGAAGTCGTGCATGCGGTTTGTTATGCAACTGTCGTCGTGATAATCACGTCCTCCCTTGTGGACGTCGCAGGGACGGTCACGAAAACGGTGCGTGCGTTGACGACCTTTGCGGAAACCGCTTTTCCCGTGCTTCTAACTTTGCTTGCGGGGCTTGGCAGTAGCGTGAGCGTCGCGACCTATCAACCTATGATGGCGGTGCTCGGCGGTGGGGTTATGGAATTGATTTCAAAAGTCGTCGTGCCTGCATTCATTGCGTGCGAAGTTTTTTCGGTGGTCGGAAACCTATCGGGCAACGTGAAACTCACAAAAATGAACAAACTGTTTCGCTCGTCGTCTACTTGGCTTGTCGGAATAGCATTCGGACTTTTCGGCACTTTTCTGACTGTTGGCGGAATTTCTGGGGGAGTCGCGGACAAACTCGGATATAACGTTGCGAAATTCGCACTGTCAAGTTACGTGCCTATTCTCGGCGGATACGTATCAGACGGATTCGATCTAGTTGCATCGTCGTTGGTGCTGGTGAAAAGTGCATTTGGATATACAGCGGTGGCAGTGCTCGTCTGCGTGGTGCTTTTCCCCGTCGTCAAACTGGTTGCGTTTTTGCTATCAATGCGACTCGCTTCCGCTATCGTCGAACCTATCGGGGACGCACGCATATCAAATATGCTATCCGCAGTTGCGGACAATACGTCCTTGCTCATAACCGCTCTCGTCGGATCGGCGTTTATGTTTTTCATATTGATTATGCTCGCAGTCGGTACGGTTGCGACGTAGGTGACGTATGCAGAATTGGTTGTTGTCGATAGTAGGCGTTGTGTGCCTTGGATTACTTCTTGAAATCGTAATGCCCGACGGACAGACAACGAAGTACGTCAGGGGAGCGTTTTCGTTGCTCGTGATATTTGTCGTGGTGTCCCCGCTTCCGTCGTTTTTCAAGAACGGAGCAAAACTCGAACTCGGAGAGATAAGCGTGTATACGGACGAAAGTTATCTGTCGGAAGTTGATGAAAGGATAGTGGCGGAAAAAGAAATCAAAATCGAAACCGCATTATCACAAAACGGCTACGATGCGGACGTGAAAATCACCGCTACAGGGCGGAATAACACTGATATTGTCGAAATCGTCGTCGAAATTCAAAAATCCGTTCTCACGGATGAAAACGTGAATAAACATATTGTGACGGTGCGTGAATTGACGAGCAAAATCGCTCAGGTCGATGAAGACATTGTTTTGGTGGAGATAGATGGAAGTAGTTGACGAGAGAAAAGATAGTTTTGTCAAGTCGTTGAAGGATTTGCCGGTGGTCAAAAAACTCGGCAAAATCAAAAATCTTCAACTTATTGTCGCCGTATTCATAATTGCGATCGCACTCGTCATATACTCTAATGTAGCGGATAAAAACCAATCGGAAACAACTCCCGTATCATCCGTGATGACCGCGGAAGAAGAGAGATTGTCCGCTGTCCTTGAAAGCATCGACGGTGCGGGACGAGTGGAAGTTATGGTGTCGAGAAAAGGGGAGGACGTCGTAGGTATTCTTGTGATTGCGGAAGGTGCGGACGATATATCCGTACTCTTAAAACTACAACGCGCTACCGTGTCCGCTATGGGAGTGGATAAAAGCGTGGTCGAAATTTGCAAAATGAAATAAATTTTCGAGGAGGAGTTATGAAAATAAAATCGAAAACCAAAAAAGCAATCGTACTGTCAGTCATGGTAGTGCTGCTCATCGCGACGGGCGTGCTAAACTGGGCGCTCAACGAGCGACTTGACGGAGAACAGGCAAACGCAGACGGCGGTGTGACCGTCACCGAAACTTTCTTCGCATCATATCGGAGCGACCGCGACGCAACTCGCGAATCTGAGTATCTCTATCTCGACGCGATAATCAAGTCCGAGGACGCAAGTGCGGAGAGCAAGGCGAGCGCAGAGCAGAAAAAACTCGATATCGTCACCAAAATGGAAACCGAACTTGCCCTTGAAACTCTCGTCAAGGCAAAAGGTTTCGACGACGCTATCGTCGCAATCGGTGAAGACGGCGTGAACGTAGTGGTCGGGGCGGAGGAGTTGACTCCCGAACAAGCGACTCAAATTCTTTGTATAGTAACCGACGAAACCGATTTCAAGGCAACCGACGTGAAGATCATTCCTTATAACTAGAACGCAGGCGGGCAAGTAAATTGCCCGCCTTTTTTCTCGTCAATATCTTGCTAATAATTTTCGCTTATGCTATAATACGCATATGGCAAAGGATACGAACAAGAAAATGTCCGTGTTTTCGGACGTAATCACCTCTCTCGCATACGACGCAGCGTCCGGCGTTGATGGTATTCAGGTGCTCGCAAAGGACGGGAAGAAATCTTTCCGCGGTTGCGGTGTGTCCGTCTACTTTCTCCCCAACGACAGAGTTACGATAGATTTGTTCGTCAATATCCAATTCGGCTATCTCGTCCCCGTGACCGTCGCAACGGTGCAGGAGAAAGTGAAAGCGGAAGTGGAAAATTCCACCAAATACCAAGTCCATTCCGTCAACGTACAAGTGGTTGACGTCATCTATCCGCAATGAGAAAAGTAGCAAGAGAAACAGCGTTCAAACTTATATTCGAATACACCTTCATTTCCGAGAAAGACGAAGATGCACTTTCCCTTTTGGAATTTGCAGACGACCTCAGTGCAGACGACAAGGATTATATCCGTCGCGTATATCACGGAGTGACGGACAATTTCGACGGACTGAAAGAGAAGGTGTCGTCCTATCTTGAAAACTACCGCATCGAAAGATTGTATCGTCCCGACCTTGTCGCACTTCTTCTTGCGACCTACGAGTTGGAAATCGAAGAAGCGCCCGCAAAAGTCATAATCAATGAAGCGGTAGACCTTGCGAAACGCTACGGCACCGACAAATCGGGCAAATTCGTCAACGGAGTGCTTGCAAAAATGATAAAAGCCTAGATTTAGGCTTTTTTTTGACCTTAAAAATCACAAAAAACCTCAAAAAATCGTTATTAGTTGCAAAAAAGGAAGATTATCTGTCAAAAATGGAACTTAAACCGTCGATTGTGCAAAATGCTATATCAGTAGGCGAGTTAAACGCCACGATTCACGCATGTATGGATGCGCCCATTTTCCAAGGGCTTGAAGTTTTCGGCGAGATTTCCAACTATAAACTCAGCGGCCCTCACGCCTATTTCGTGTTGAAGGATAAGGACGCTCAAATTTCTTGCGTGAAGTTTTACGCTTCCCGTGATTATCAACCCAAGGACGGCGAAAGCGTCATCGTCAAAGGCAAACTCGACTACTACGTAAAGGGCGGTCGTCTTTCCATTCAAGTGACGTCAATCACTCCCGTCGGGCAAGGTCTATTGTTTTTGCAATTTGAAAAACTCAAAGCAAAACTCACCGCAGAAGGTCTTTTCGACGAAGCGCACAAAGTGCCTATCCCGAAATATGCGGACAACGTGCTTGTCGTCACGTCGAAAACCGGGGCGGTCATTCGCGATATAGTCACCACCATTCGTCGCAAAAATCCTAAACTCAATATCGTCATTCGCGACGTCAGAGTGCAGGGGGACGGCGCAGGTCGTGAAATCGCAAGCGTGCTTGCAAGGGTGGATAAACTAGGTTACGACGTCATCGTGCTTGCAAGGGGCGGTGGCTCTCTTGAAGATTTGGCTCCGTTTTACGACGAAGAACTCGTTCGCGCGATTTACGCTATGAAGACTCCCATCGTTTCCGCAGTTGGACATGAAACTGACTTTTCGCTTGCGGATTTCGTCGCGGATATGCGCGCACCTACGCCTACCGCCGCAGGCGAACTCGTCGCATACGATTGGTATGAACTCGTTCGCCGTGTGCGTGAAGATGCGTCAAGACTCGGTTTTCTCGTGCAAAAACAATTCGACAGAAAGACTATGCGTGCTCGTCTTGCGGTCACGAAACTTGCGCATTCTGCCGAAACGTTCTACACTCTCAACGCAAACCGTGTAAAAACTCTCGTCACAAGACTCGGCGCACTTGCGGAAAATAAGATCGCAAAATCAGAATTTAGACTTGAAAAGGCAATGACCGCTCTCGATAATTTGAGTCCGCTCAAAACCCTTAAACGCGGTTACTTCGCAGTGGAAAAGGACGGCGGTTACGTCACCGCTCTTTCCGCAGTCGAAATCGGTGATAAAATCAAAATCAGAAGTGCGGACGGATCCGCTCTCGCTGAAATCCTTTCTATCAATAAGGAGAAATTATGAACGAAGAAATGAAAAAATTTGAACAGGCTCTCGCAGAACTTGAACTGCTTGTCAAAAAACTCGAAAACGACGTCCCCGTCGACGAGGCTACTAAGGCGTTTGAAGAGGGGATCAAACTCTCCAAGGTTTGCATGGACGACTTGAACGGTGAAAAGGGTAAACTCGAAATCCTTATGGACGACCTGAACAAACTCACCGAAGAAATCAAAATCGACTAATGGATTTGCAAGGGTTTATCGAAAAAGTCGCCGACACTCTGCGTAGAATTTTGACTGTTGACTACGCCGAAACGCAAATCGAAGAAATGCGTGTGAAAAATCCGCTTTCCGACGGGCTTTACTATGCGGTCGGGGACGGCGGAAAGAGAATACGTCCGTCTGCGGTTTATCTCGGTGCGCTTGCATCGGGTAGGGAGTTTTCCGACGAAGAGGAAGAAAAACTCGTGCGTATCGCTTGTGCGGTCGAACTCATCCACTCATATTCTCTCGTGCACGACGACTTGCCCGCTATGGACGATGATACTGTCCGTCGCGGTAAACCTGCGGTGCACGTCAAGTACGGGGAAGGAAACGGAATACTCATAGGCGATGAATTGCTGACTCTGTCTTCTCTCGTTATGCTCGAAGAAAAAAATCCGAACAGCGACTATGCGTGTGCGTGTCGCACGCTCGTGAAAGCCGCATCCGATATGGCGATAGGACAGACGTATGACCTTGACGAAAACGACGACGACTTTTTGAGAACTTACGCTCTCAAAACGTCCGCATTGTTGTCCGCATCGTTCAAGGCGGGTGCAATCATCACATGCGGTGAAAATTCCGCCGAAGCAAACGCTATGGGTGAATACGGTTTCCACGTGGGACAGGCATTTCAAATAGCCGACGACCTGCTCGAAAACCATGAAGAGCGTTCGTACGTGAGTGCGGTGGGCAGAGAAGTCGGATTCGCCACTCTCAACGATGAAACTGAGAAAGCAATCCAATCCGTCCGTGGTTTGTGTAGTGCCGACACCCTTGAAAAATTTGCAAACGAATTGAAAAACAGAAAAAGATAAAAAATCTGTTGCAAAATTTGCTTTTGTTTGATATAGTATTAAAGCGCACTTGTCGTGCGGGAGTGACTCAGTGGTAGAGTGTCACCTTGCCAAGGTGAAAGTCGCGGGTCCGAATCCCGTCTCCCGCTCCATAGGTAGCATGAAACAATAAATTCGTCCGATGTGAAATGAATTTCGATAGAAACTCATCGTACGGGATTTGCTTCACAAACGGATTGAATGAATTGTGTCTCGCTCCAAGTCGCAAAAGTGCGTACAAACGGCACCATAGCCAAGTGGTAAGGCAAGGGTCTGCAAAATCCTCACCCCCAGTTCAAGTCTGGGTGGTGCCTCCAAAAAATCCTGCATATAAAGTGCAGGATTTTTTACTTTTTCATTTCCTCTTCCTTCTTACCTCACCCGATTTTCGTATTGTGCAGGATTTTTGGGAAGTAATAGGGGAAAGGTAAGAGCCAATAGGCAGTTGATGCTTGAGGTAATGGGTAATAGGGGAAAGGGACGAGGTGTGGATAAAAGTTGAAGTTTGTTTGTTACGTGTAGGAATAGTAATTGCAATGCGGGGTGATGAGCGGTATAATCGATGCAGAATAAAAGAGTGGAAGGAAGATTTATGGCGGATAATACTGCAAAAAGCAAAATTAATCAATAGACACCGTAGAATGCCTTTTGGCATTTTGTGATAATTGTCAAATTTGGTTCTAAATCTTGACAATGAAATGCGATTGTGCTAATTTATTTTGCGAACTAATCATCTAATTGCCGGAATGGCGGAATAGGCAGACGCAAGGGACTTAAAATCCCTCGATAGCAATATCGTATCGGTTCGACCCCGATTTTCGGCACCACGAAAACACCTGTATGGGTGTTTTCTTTTTTACAACCGGGCGGAGTTGATAATTGTTAAATGACATTCGCTATTGACGAGTCGTTTATCACGGCGAAAAGCGAGAAACTGTCGCTAACGATACACGTGTTTAGAAAAATCGGGGGGCAATTTTAGATTTCTGTTGCAAAGCGCAGCGGATTATGCTAAACTTACTATATACGTGTATAGCGCATATACACATACGCGCGTTGCGCAGTGGAGGATTATGCTTAGAACCGCATACGTAAAAAGAACCACCTACAAGCCGATTGACTTTTTCTTCCGCGGGGTAGCGGATGCAAAGACGAAAAAGGTTGTTTTCGTAGACGCTTTCCAAATACTTAACGACAGGTATCTCGGAAGAATGAGCGTATGCAACTATTTCTTCATAGCGGAAAACTCCGTCCGCATCAACGAATTGAACGTTATTGCGCTTGACGAACTGACGAATTATCATCTCGTAATGCGCGCGAATTTCTTGATTCCCGAGAAGGTGACGTATAGTTTGCCTATCACGACTCGTTTTCTTGAGAACGAGAAAGAATTTGAGATATTGCTTTCGACGATCAAGGACAACGGCTACAAGAAAGGCGACCTGATCATTTCATTCAACAGCAACACCATCATGAAGATTGACGACGAAGCGAAGAAACGTTACGATCGCTTGCGCCGACTCGGATACAAGACCTGCATTAACGGATTTGGTGAGGAGTTCAACTCACTTGACGTATTTGCGCGGTTCAATTTTGATTATTTACGTCTTGAAGCGCAGTATTTTGACAGCACTCAACCCAAGAAACGCATACTGAACATGCTTGTGAAGTATTGCGGAGCGAACAAAATCGGGCTTATTGTTGAAGGCGTAGACACCCCGGGACAACTAAATAGGTTCAAACGCGAAGGCGTGAAACTCGTGACGGGCAAAGCGGTGTCCAAACTTTCCCGTTGGGTTACGAACGAATTTTTGGGACTTCCCGAACTGAAAGGAGAGAAAAAGGAAGCCTATCTCAAGAAACTCGACAAGGAAATCACCGCTCTTGAGAATAAGGAGCAGGCGGAATACGAAGAGATGATGCGCATTGCGCGTGAAAAGGCGAAAGCGGATGCGACGAGCGGCAAAGTCCGTCCGATAGCACCGAGACCCGAGCTTGTCAAATCTCCCTATCAAATCAGGCTCGAACAACAAAAAGAGAGAGCACGTCGTGCTGCGCTTGCAAGGGCAGAGAAATCGGCGGAGCACAAAGAAGAAGTCCGCTTGACGAGAGAAGAGTATCGAGAGCAACGACTTATCGAAGACGCAAGACACGATATGTTCGAGGGTGACGTGCAGAGCATACTTGCATTGGGCGCACACGCGGACGAGAAAGCGAAAACCGAAAGTGCGGACGAGAAAGAGAAGAAACCCGCAAAAGCGGAAACCAAGAAGAAAGAAACCGCAAAGAAAGAAGTTGAAGTCGCACCCGAAACGGTCGAACCCGTAGTCGAAGAAAAGGCGACTGCAAAAAAGAAATCCAAGAAGACGAAAGACGTCGTCGCGGACACCGACAAAGAGAACAAACTTCTCGGCGAGTTCAAGGGCGGTAGTCTTGACAAACAATTAGGATTCGGCAGCGGATTCGGTGGATTCGGCATCAATCTCTCTTTCAAGGACGAGGACGAAGAAGAAATCGTCGGTCACTACAACGAGAAAGGTCAGTGGATCGATGAGGACGGATATATCTACAACGGCTACTTCGACGAAAAAGGCGAGTGGCACGACTATGAGACTTTCAACGCAAACGAAGAAGGTCACTACAACGACGACGGTCAGTGGGTGGATAAGGACGGCAAAGTCTACGACGGCTACTTTGACGAGAACGGCAGGTGGATTGACTACACCTACGTGGACGACAACGGCAACACCGTATCCAACGGCTACTACGACGAGAAGATCAAAAAGTGGGTTCCGTACGGCTACTTCGATGAAGACGGCACGTGGAAACTGTATGAATAATAGCAATGGCAGACGAAGTGAACAACGAAATCAATTCCGACGTCAATGAATCCGTGGCGGACGTGGCGGAGAATACCGTGGAGAAGTCCGGCAATAAGGCGGAAAAGGCGGAGAAGCCCAAAAAAATCAAGGCTCACCGCATGACCAAGGAAGAAAAGGAAGCGGCACGTGAAGCGCAAAAGGAGAAATCCCGCCGACAAAAGGAATGGGAAGATAGCCTTGTCGCGAACAAGCGTGTCAAACGAGAAGAAACTCGGCGCAAATTCAAACGTGCGTTGATGGTTCTGCTCGTGTTTTCGCTTATCTTGACGTCGGTTGTTTACATCATGTTGCTTTTCATCGAAGAGAACAATATCCGTATCACCGCATCGTCGAAAAACGATAAGTCGATCGAGTTGTCCTTCGATCGTGACAACTGGTCGCCCTTCCTTGACGTGAAAGGTCCTGAAGATATGTGGAACGTGAGTTACGATCCGACCTACGAGCAGGGGGACGTGCTGACCTTGTCCGCTATCGAATCCAAACTCCGCGCCTATGCGGAAAATCCCGATCAAAATGCGATCAGCGGAAACCATTCTCGTAGCAATATCATCGAGTTCTGTTTCTTCTTGCGCAATAGCGGAAGTGAAAGAGTGCAATACAATGCCGAAATGCTCTTGTCATCCAACGACGAAGGTCTTGAAGATGCTATCCGTGTCGCTTGGGGGGAAGGCTACTACGGCACCAATGCAGAACAACCCGACCGCGCTCAATACGACGTCAGATGCTATGCTGCTCCGTCGGATAGAGAAGTGTTGAGTTTCAGTCAGATTGACGGCAAAGGCAACGTCTATGAACAGGGCGGTGTCGAGAAAATCGCATACCCCGCTTGGACGAGCGGTAAGTGGGACTCTGCCGCCAAAGCGCCTTGCACCACGGAACAACTCCAACAGTATGAACAAGGTCTTGTGTTGAACACCGTCACCGGAAATTATCAGGAAGTCAGCCTTCTCGACAAAAAAGGCGAACAGATTTACGATACCGCAAACGATTACCTTCTTGCCACCGGCTATCAAAACACGATACCGTTTGTCGGCAACGATTGCGTGTTCGACAACGTTTCCTACCTGAACGCAGGCGAAACACTTTGCGTCTACGTTGCGATATGGATCGAAGGCTCCGACTTTGATTGCGGTGACAATGCAATTGACGGCTATGTCACGCTTTCGATCAACTTCACGGTGGAATAAGGTTACCGTCCCCGCAAGATTCCGTCGCTTGCTCGGAATGACATGGTGTGGCGGGGAGTGCCGTTAGGGTGTGGGTGATAGAGAAAGTTGATTGCAACTCAACTGTCATTGCGAGGAGCAATGCGACGCAGCAATCTCCGGGAAAGAAACCGCTTAAAAACACTCGATGAGTGTTTTTATTTTTCTTGAAAAGAGAAAAAATAAAAAAAATATTAAAAAAATTTTCTTTAAAAGAGTGAAAATAGTTTAAGTGAGAAAAACGCATATGCGTGCGTATATGGGCGTATGCACACGAGGCTGATATATTAAAATAATATGCAAGAAAACGGCGAAAAAATCACGAAATATGGATAATTTGATGAATAAAAATACGGCAGTTCAAATATGGTTGAAGAGTTAAGATCCGCGGAAAACTCGGGAAAAATTCACGGAAAAAGTGCATTATTTCGAGAGAAAATCAACAGATATCGGGGTCGTGTTGAAAAAATATCATTGACAAATTTTTGCAATAATTATACAATGTTCGTGAATAAGAGTGGGTTGGTGTGCATTCTCACGCGGAGTGCGCGCGCAAAACATGATTGTTCGGGCGCATTAAAGGGGCAATAGTTGCGTATGCGGCGACATAAGCACTCACTATGAGAGGGCGTCCTCAAGTTAAAAGAAAATAATCAAACAAAATATAAAAAGTCGGTCGGAGCGGAAGTGACGGCTGATGAAAAGGAGAGATTATGAAAAAGAAAGGTTTGATAGTAGCAACCATCGTGATGGTACTCGTCCTTGCAGTATCACTCTCGACCGCAACCTACGCCTGGTTCTCTAGCGAAGCTCAAGCCACTGTTGAAGATTTGAACATAGCAGTCAAAGCGGCAACCGGTGTTGAAATTGCTGTTTATGAATCCGGTGACAAGTATTTCAACGGTGATATGACTTATTCGCAAGACACTCAAGCTTGGAATTCTGAAACAGAAGGTTTTGGCACCTTGCTCAATTTCAGCAATATCGACCTTGGTCAAATTAACAATGCTATCCTTTATGCAAGTAGCACAAATTTGAATAATGTTCCTGCCGCAGCAAAATTTGTTTATACTATAGGAACAAAAGAAGTTGGCGCAACCCTTACTACGACTGACTATATCATCAATGCAGACGGCAGCATCACTCAATGCACTGCAGATTCTCAAGCTGTTGCAGATACCACTTATGCAACGAGAGTACCACTTACGGCAGATAGCAAATTCTACAGACCTACCGGACTTGACAATGCCGGTGATCCTTATGGATTCTACGTTGCAAAACCCAACGATAAGATTACAAACGTCTATACCACATATTATGACATTCCTCTTGCAATGCGTGCGGTTAAGAACACTAACGGCATCGTCTGCACTCTCAAGATTAAACCCAACGGAGATATTACAAACACATTGTATCCCGGAATGGCGGCATCCACTTATGTCAATATGTATATCACCAATGCTTCCGGCGAACAATACGCAGCGACTTTCGAAGCATATAAGTCTGCAACTTATTCATCAGGTGCAATCACCGGTGAAATTGAAACCGAAGGCGCATACTCTTTCGTCGTAGCAAAAGGTGCTCTTACTACAAGCGATATTTACAAAATTCGTTTCGAAATCTGGGTTGAAGGCACTGATCCTGAATGCAACAACACCACCACTCAAGCAACCGACTTCTACGTTGATTATTCCTTTGACGTCATCGATGAAGAAATTACCGGCACTAGCATTGATAAAGAGGGCGTAACTTATCAAGTTATTGACGGCTTGACTCAAACCAAAGCATAAAAACTAAACCAAACCTTACATAAAAAAGAGAGCCAAACGGCTCTCTTTTTTATTCAGTTCAGTCGGTTAGAACTGCGGTTTTTGTTGCGTTTGCAAAATAACCGTTCCACAAAAAAAAGAGCCATTGCGGCTCTTTTTTTATGTGTTTAGGTTTGGTCTAGTTATCAAGTACCACTTTCTGTGGTTCTAGCAGGATGGTTGGTGCTGAAATTGATATAGATTTCAGAAGAAACACCTTTTGCTTGGTCGCAGCAGTCGGTATCGGTTCCGTCAATTCAAATAAGAAGATGAATTTGATAAATGGTTTGTCTGTCCAGATAATTAGTGCCAGTAGTGGTGCTTATGTCGCCACGTAAGCAACTATTGCCCCTTTAATGTGACGAAACAAAACGTGCGCACGGGTGGGAAAATACAAAATCGGGCGGAGTTTGGCAGGGTGGAAGTCGCTGTGTGAAAATTGGGGTTGACACTATTCACTATTAGTTATATAATAACTATGAGTAAGTGGGGTGGTCCCTGCTCGCTCGTTATCCTGCTCGGTCGTCAAAGCGGTTCATTCCGTGCTAGGGCAATAAGCATTCGACTATCGGGCTACAAATTCGCTTGCGGAGAACGTAGCGTGCCGTTCGGCACGTGTAAAGGGCAATAGGCATTTGTTTTCGGCAGGAAAGGAAAAGGGATTTTTATGTCCAATCTGTTTGCAAAAAGAGAGAAAAAAGAACTCTCTCCATCTCAACAAAAAGCCAAAACGATTATCGGGTGGGTGGTCAGTGCAATCTGTATCGTCATCATAATCGCCGCTTTGGCTATCTCCGTGCTCACCATCACTCGCACAACGAGCGATAACGGTGTGGCACATCTCGGGAAGCACACGTTCAATTCCGTCGTCACCGACTCAATGGAACCGACTATTGCGAAAGGTGAACTCATCATCGCGAAGGTCTACAACGACGAAACCGATCGTGGCTCTTTGCAAGTCGGGCAAACTATCGTCTACAAAAAACTTATGTACAATAGCGCCGCCGGCGGAAACGTCGAAGTGTTTTTCGTGCATAGAATAGATAGTCTCGGCGCTGCGTCTTGCCACGTCATAGGCGACAATCCCAACACCGCCGAACAAGATGATAACGTTTCGTACAACAATATCATCGCGACTTGGGGCTCTCCCGCAACTCTCAACGAGGACGGCACTTTCACCGTCACCAAGGATAGCAAGGGCGCATCGCTTGGCAAGCTCGGCACTTTCGTCAACTGGCTCCAAGAAGACCGCACCAATTATTTCTGCGTGATAGTTTTGCCGCTCATTTTGCTCTTCGTCATCTACGGTTTCGTGCTTATCCGCGCTCTCGTCATCGCAAAACTCTCAAAGGATAACGAGAAGAAGTCCGTCAGCGTCGAAGACCTGTCCGAAGACGAGAAAAAACGCCTTGCCGCAGAGTTGCTCGCATCTCTCACCGAAAAGAAAGAAACCGAACAAATCGACTCCGATTCGTAACCGTCTTCAGAGAACGCAGACTCTTGCGATGCTTTCGTTTCTGCAGAGAATAGCGAAATTCAATCGTCGGATACCGCCGACGTTTCTGATACCATAGGGGAGGAAGGCGGGCAACAATAACCGTGCTTTTCGGCGCGAGTTTTGACGTCTATGACGTCAAGTCCGTGATAATATTATGAATATTAGTCTTGTTTTCAAATTTTTGAGAGCGTTCCTCGGAGCGTTCTACGTTAATGGCATCGGCTCTATCTTTTGGGGTTTCTTGCATATCTTCTACAACGACGGTTACTCGGAGGCTTTCAAAAACTACACCGACCAGTTCGGCGCAGGCGAGTGGGCTGTCTCCATTATCTTTATCATACTCATCATCGCCGCTATCGTCGCTATTGTCGGCCTTATCGTTTTCGGCATAATCAAGCTCGTGCGTATCAATAAAAACGTCGTCCTCCCTCAAGACCTCGTCGAAGAATGCGCCAACCTCAAAAAACAAATCATCAAAATGTCCGCCGAAAAGGATAGAATCCTCGGTATGAAGGTCAGCGACGTCGGCAACTACGACGGCGAAGAGCCCGAAGAAGGCAAAGAGCCCAGCGCTGAAGAAGCCGTCAAAGCAGGGGAGTCGCGTTTCTACAAACTCACCGAAATCGACCAAATCTACGAAAATTACGTTCCCCCTGTATACGACGACGAGATCACTCTTCCCGAACTTTGCGACCGTTTCAGAAATTTCGCATGCTCGCGTATGCGCCTTTTCTATAATCCGCGTATCATCCGCTTGTTCATCGCAGGTATGTCAACTTCGCGTTTGATGATCTTGCAAGGTATTTCCGGTACAGGTAAAACTTCACTCCCGCACGCTATGGGTATCTTCCTCAATAACCCCGCAACTATCGCTTCCGTTCAGCCGTCTTGGCGTGACCGTACCGAACTTTTCGGCTACTTCAACGAATTTACAAAACGATTCAACGAAACCGAAGTCTTGAAAAAAATGTACGAGGCGACTTGGAATAAGAATATCTACCTCACCGTCCTCGACGAAATGAACATCGCGCGTGTCGAGTACTACTTCGCAGAAATGCTCTCCATTCTCGAAATGCCGTCCCGTGACGAGTGGATCGTTGACCTTGTTCCGTCAGGTTGGCCTAATGACCCGAAACATATCGATAAAGGCCGTTTCAAACTCCCCGAAAATATGTGGTTCATCGGCACCGCAAACAACGACGACTCCACCTTCGCTATCTCGGATAAGGTTTACGACCGTGCTATGCCTATCAACATCAACTCCAAAGGCGTCGCTTTCGACGCTCCTTATGCGGAGTCGATCTATATCAGTTACGAGCACCTTGAAAGTATGTTCAAGGACGCTATGGTCGAACATAAGGTGTCTCAAGAAAACCTTGACAAAATCGACCAACTTGACGACTACGTCATCAAACACTTCAGACTCGCATTTGGTAACCGTATCGTCAAACAGCTCAAAGAATTTGTTCCCGCTTACGTCGCTTGCGGTGGTACCGAACTAGACGGTCTCGATTACGTTCTTTGTAACAAGATTTTGCGTAAGTTCGAATCCCTCAACTTGTCCTACATCCGCGACGAAATCGACGGTCTAATCCTTTATCTGTCTGATCAGTTCGGGGAAGACTCGATGGAAGAGTGCAAGGAGTATTTGCAACGCTTGAAGAAACTCTTTTAAACGACGCTATTTGGCGCCTTGCGTTGTCGGCTTTACGGGTGCTCGCACTCACGTACTACGTGTACGTTTCACGCTTGCCTTCCGCACCTTCCCGGCAATGCATCCAAATATCGCCGTTTGGGGTGGACTGAACAGTGTGTGCGTGACGTCATAGCAGTTCTCTTTGCGGCTGTTTGAGTTCGATAAGAGTTTCGTACGCTTGGCGACAAAACCTATAAGCATTAACGTATATCGCTTTGCGATAATGAGAGATATGTCCGATAATAAATTGACCAAAGACGTTTATCTGCAGTATGCTAAAAAAATCGTTTCCGTTCTCTACGGCGACGACTTCTTTAACCAATACAAAAAAAGAGTCGACGACGGTTTCGCAGATTTCAAACTCGTCAAAAAACGCCTAATTCAAGATATTTCCGTCGATTGGATCGATACAATCGAGGACGTCTTGCCCAATCTCGATGCTATCGTCCGTAACCCACGTAGGTTCATCGTGCAGGAAGAAGATATCGTCGATATTTCGCTCGCAAAGGCTATCTCTACCGAGTCCGTCAAACACCTTGCGCAACATACCAATATGATCTCCAAGGTCGACGAGGACGGCACCGTTACCCCTAACAGAATACTTAATATCACAAAGGAAGAATCCTTTGAAATATACGAAAACCGCTTTATATTCACCTTGCTTTTGAAGCTCAAAGACTTCGTGCAGATGCGCTACGACAAAATCAAAAAGGCATCCGCAACTCAAGATGTCTTGCAGCTCAACGTGGATAGCAAGTTCAATTTGCCGTCAAAGAAGGTCACCTATCGAACGGAATATATGGCGCAACTCAGTTTCGACGAGGTCATGAGAATGGACCCCGAAACCCTCGAAAAAATCGAAAGAGTTGCCAAAATCGACAGAATTATCACCGACTTTTTGAGTTCGTCTTTCGCAAAGTCGATGAGAAATTCCGCTCCCGTCCGTCCGCCTATCACGCGTACTAACGTCATCTTGAAAGAACCTAACTTCAAGAAAGCGTTGACTCTTTGGCAGTTCATCGAAACATATCAGGCGACCGGCGGTTTCTCCACGTCGGACGATATCGAGGACTACAAAATCGAGGATAATTCGCAACAGCAACTTCGTCAAATGGTCACTCTCAATACCATGCTTTTCGAGAGTCTATACGACCAGCACGAAACGGATATGGACCTCGACGACGCTCAATTCACCGACCTTTTGAGAGTGGGCGACCTCGACTTCGGCAAGGACGAAATCCAACACGACGAATACTCTCAAAAACTCGACGAAGAAGATAAGACGGAAGATAGCGATAAGCAGGAAGAAGTTTCTCAAACGGAGTCCGAAGAACAAAAGGAACAAGAACAAGAAACTCCGCCCGAAGAAGTCGAAGTCGAAAAAGAAGTCATCGAAGAACAAGAAATCGAAGTGGATAAGGACAAAGAAGTCGAAACACCTCCCAAGGACGAGCCCGACGACGAAGAGCCCGATGCCGATAAATTCGATCAAAACCTGTTCGATATACGAAAACTCTATAAACGCCCCGAAGATGACAAACTCCGTCAGGAAGAAGTGTCCAAAATCAAGGACGCTATCGATCGTTGTCTTGTCGCATACCGCAAAATCAAACAGGAAGAACTCGACGAAAGAGACCGCGAAGAGAATGCGAAACGCAGAAAAGCAGAACTCGAAAAACGTGCGGAAGCTTTCCGTTCTAAAAAAGCGGAATTCGGCGATCAGGACGGACAAATCTATCTCGGTACGGACGCTTTCGGCAAGTCCGTCGTGCAGGATAAGAAAGAAGAATTCAAGAAAGCACATAAAGAACTGTTCTCAAATCGTAACGAACGCCTCGATCTCGGCGATAAGGACCTTGAAAATATCCGCAAGAGTATTGAAGCTATGGAACAGGAACGCGCAAAAGACGAAGAACGTCGCAATAAAATCGCGTTCGCAGGAGACGGAGAAGAGAGAGAAGTTGATGAAACCGATATTCCCGTCGTCGATCTCGACGCTCAACTCAAAGCGAAAGAAGAACTCGAACGCAGAAATTCCGTTCGCTTTGACGGTGAGAGAAATCTACTTGCAGGCGGCATAGGTGCGGACACTTCATTCGTCGATAAACGCAAGAAGAAAACAGAAGAAATCAAACCGCGTACGACTACGCTCAAACCGACTTCAAGCAAGGTCAAACGTCAACGCGTCATAGAGCCCGTGGACGAAAATAAGGTCAAAGTCGGAGATGCTCCCGTCCAATTCGACGACGGATTCGGCAATACGTTCGGTGAACAAAAAGCAAATCTCGGCGACTTGTCCACCGTGCAAAAACCCGCTCGCAAGAAAAAGAAATTGGAAGAAGTCGTACCCGAAAACGCAGACGTCAAGACCGAAACCGCGGTCGAAACCGCTCCCGAAACGGTCAAACCCAGAACCAGAAAGGCAGAGCCTAGAGATCCGTGGGCATTGTCGCCGACCACACTCAATCAACGCTACGACGTCGCAAGCGGTAAAGTGCGCAACTTCGAGGCGGTTGACGAAAACAAGGTCAAAGTCGGAAAAGCCCCCGTAAAGAATGCGAACGCAGGGGACCTTCTCGACGATACGTTTGAAGACCAAAGAGCAAATCTCGGCAACTTCGACAAGAAACCTGTGGTGAAAGTCGAAGAAAAGACGGAAGAGCCTAAACCCGTCAAGAAGAGAACGAGAAAGCCTAAAACTGAAAAAGCACCCGAAGTGAAATCCGAAGATACGGCGGAAACCGCAGGTGCCGATACCGCACAGGAAAGCAAGGTCGAAACTCCTGTCGCAGAAGAGAAGAAAGAAGAAAAGAAACCAAAAATCAGAAAGGCAGAGCCTAGAGATCCGTGGGCGTTGTCCCCGACCACTCTCAATCAGCGTTACGACGTTGCAAGCGGTAAAGTGCGCAACTTCGAGGCGGTTGACGAAAACAAGGTCAAAGTCGGAAAAGCCCCCGTAAAGAATGCGAACGCAGGGGATCTTCTCGACGATACGTTTGAAGATCAAAAGGCAAATTTGGGTATAAAAAAGAAGAAAAACGAGGATGATAAGGATTGATGTCCCCGGAAACTAAAACTAAAATCAAAAAAATATATAATATTTTTTCCACGGTTATATTCGCCGTGGTTTTCCTTTTCTTCGTGCTGGTCATAATATTTTCTATGGTGCAGAAAAACCAAGGAAAAGACGTCAAGATTTTCGGGCATTATATGTACACAATTCTCACGGATAGTATGGTGCCCACTCTAAATCCGTCAGACGTCATTTGGTGCAAGGCGATAGAAGAAGGGGATATTGTCGAAGGCGCGATTATAACCTTTGTTGTGCCCGAAGGACACGGCGGTTTGTCGGGTAGAAACGACACTCATAGAATTGTGGAAATCGAGCGTGACGAAAACGGCATTATCACGGGTATTTACACTCAAGGGGACAACAGCACCGTCAGGGATAATTGGAAATTGACAGTGGACGACGTGAAGGCGGTTATGTCAAAAAAACTCGTGGTCGTCAGTGCGCTCATCAAATTCATAAGCGAATATAGATTCTTGGCATATATGGTGTTAATCGTCCTACCTCTCGGCTCGATAGCGGTCATGTTTGGAATATCCTACGTCAGGGAGAAAGTCAAGGAAAAGAAAGCGGAAACCGCAGGCGGAGAAGTCGCACTTGACGATTTGTCCGACGAGGACAAGAAAAAGATGCTTGAAGAATTTTTGGCGCAGTCAACGGCAGAAAAATCTGAGAGTGAAGAAAACGATCAATTTGGCGAAGGAAACTCACTGCAAACGACAGAAGATGCGATTAGAATGCCTGAAAACGACGAAAACACTCCCGAATGCAACGAAAACAGTGACGATTGACAATTTGAAAACGGTCGTTTCGTGGAAAGAATAAAACAAAAAAAATTGAGAAAATAATCACAGATTTGCGCACTCTAACGGGTGCGTTTTTCTTTGCGGTCGCAAGCGGGGTATTTTGTTCGTTATCGCTCTTGCGTTTTCGCCAATACTATGCTAAAATAAGATACTAATATAATATATAATGGAGTTTGCTATGCTGGCGAAAGTCAAAAGTTACGCTCTCGACGGGCTTATCGGCTATGAAGTCGACGTCGAACTCGATATAAACAGCGGTCTTCCGTCTTACGAACTCGTAGGACTTGCCTCCACTGCGACGAAAGAGTCGAAAGAAAGGGTGCGTTCCGCGGTCAAAAATAGCGGTTTCACTTACCCTATGAAGAGAGTCACCATAAATCTTGCGCCCGCAGACGTGAAGAAAGAAGGTCCGTCCTTCGATTTGCCCATTGCGATTGCAATGCTACAAGCAAGCGAGCAAATTCAATCCAAGAAGTATAAGGATTTCGTTTTCGTCGGTGAACTCGGACTCGACGGCAGACTCCGCTCGGTCAATGGCATAATGCCCATACTCCTTTCTGCATTGCAAGCGGGGTGCAAAAACTTCGTCATTCCGTCCGCTAACGCCAAAGAGGCAAGTTATATTGAAGGGATAACCGTTTACGCTATGGACGGATTGAAACAGGTGGTGGATTTCTTGAACGGCGGAGAATATTCTCCCGTCGAAACATCCGATTTCGTGTCCGTATGCACGGTGCACGGCTACGGTGTGGATATGAGCGACGTGAAAGGGCAGGCGGTAGCAAAACGCGCCCTTGAAATCGCAGTGAGCGGTGGACACAATCTTCTCATGCTCGGACCTCCCGGAGCGGGCAAGACTATGCTTGCAAAATGCGTGCCTACCATTATGCCGGATATGTCCTTTGAAGAAGCGGTCGAAGTCACAAAGATACATTCTGTTTCGGGGATTTTGGACCCGTCCGTCGGCATAGTCACCACAAGACCTTTCAGGACTCCGCACCACACCACTACGGTGCCTACTCTCGTCGGTGGCGGAGCGAAAGCGACTCCCGGTGAAGTCAGTCTTGCGCATAACGGCGTTTTGTTCCTTGACGAAATGCCCGAATATAGCCGCAGAGCGTTGGAAACTCTCCGTCAACCCCTTGAAGATAGGCGGGTTACGGTGGCAAGAGTGGCAAGAAGCGTGGAATATCCCTCGAACTTTATGCTCATTGCGAGTATGAATCCCTGTCCTTGCGGAAACTACGGCAGTAGAACGCAGGTTTGTAGGTGTACGCCCGCTCAAATTCATACCTACGTGTCGAAACTATCCGGTCCGTTGCTCGACAGAATAGACTTGCAAGTCGAAGTGGACAACGTCGTCTACGAAGAATTGAGAGGACGAGATAAGGCGGAATCGTCGGCGGAGGTCAAGGCCCGTATCAACCGCGCAAGAGAGTTGCAAGCAAAGAGATTTGCAGAGGACGGTATCTCCACAAACGCCGAAATGGAAAGCAAACAAATAGAGAAATATTGCAGTCTTGACAGCGACGGCGAAAGGCTGTTGCAAAAGGCATTCGACAGACTCAATCTATCCGCACGAGGTACGACGAGAATACTCAAAGTCGCAAGGACGATAGCCGACCTCGACGGTAGCGAAAACGTACTTGGCAAGCATATTGCCGAAGCGATACAATATCGCAGTCTTGATAGGAAATACACCATATGAACGGACGGTCTTCCGCACATAAAGCACTGGTTGCCTTGCAATCGATCGAAGAACTTTCTTTGAAAAAGAAAAGAGAGTTGCTCGTTGCATTGCCAAACCCTGACGAGTGGACTTGCAAGGATAATTCGGATATACTTTTGTCCGCTCTCGGCGACAGGTATAAGACGGAATTTTTAAGCAAAATTTCATCGGTGGACGAGATAATGGATAAGATGAGTCTTGCAGGGGTGAATTGGGTGTCTATGATTGACGACGAATATCCCGACGCACTCCGTGAGATTTATGACGTACCGCCGGTGCTGTTTTGCAAAGGCAACGTATCCTTGCTCAACTCGAAGTGTATAGGCGTCGTCGGCACTCGCACTCCCACTCGCTACGGACAAAAGGTTTGCGACTCTTTCAGTAGAGAATTTGCAAGGTCGGGACTGACGATAGTTTCGGGTTTTGCAAGGGGAGTCGACTCAATCGCACACAAGGCGGCGGTCGAATCGGACGCACCGACAATCGCGGTGTTTGCTTGCGGACTCGACACCTGCTATCCGTCCGAGCATAGAGGACTATACGACGCAATAATAGGGCATAATGGTCTTATCGTCAGCGAGTATCCCCTTGGCGTGAAACCCTTGCAATATCACTTCCCCGAAAGGAATAGAATTATCAGCGGACTGTCCGAAGGCGTATTTCTTCCCGAAGCGACTTTGAAAAGCGGATCGCTCATAACCGCAAGGCTTGCGATAGAGCAGGGCAAAGAGTTGTTCGTAGTCCCCGGAAATATCAATTCCCCCGAGAGCGAAGGCACGAACAAACTGTTGCAAGAAATGCCGCACTCTCTCGTGCTCGAAGCGGAAGACGTATTTTCCAGGCTCGGAGTCAAGCAGGTGAAAAGAGAAACCGAAGTCGTAGAGTTGAATATGGCGGAAACTATGATAGTGGACGCTCTGCACGACAAGGAGTTGCACTTTGAAGAATTGCTTGAAATAAGCGGGCTTGCCGCGGGCGAACTTAATACCATACTCATGAGTCTCGAACTCAACGGAATAATCGAAGAAACGGGCGGAAATCACTACGCACTTGCGTAATTATCCGCCGTCCATATAAAGGAGCAATAATGAAAAAACTCATAATAGTTGAGTCCCCTTCAAAAGCAAAAACAATACAAAAATATCTCGGCGGCGACGTAACGGTTATGGCGTCCGCGGGGCACATATGCGACCTTCCCGAAAGGACGCTTGCAATCGACGTGGATCACGGTTTTGAACCGCAGTATATCGTCAACCCCGGCAAAGCGGATATAGTCAAAAAACTCGTGGCGGCGGTCGGCAAAAATGATATAGTCTATCTCGCAACCGACCCGGACCGCGAAGGCGAAGCAATCAGTTGGCATCTCAAGACTCGTCTGGGCATAAAGGACGAGAAAGTCCGCGTGGAATTCAACGAAATTTCTCCGAAAGCGGTCAAAGAAGCACTCGAACATCCACGAGCGATAAATCAAAATCTCGTGGATTCACAACAAGCGCGCAGAGTCCTTGATAGACTCGTCGGTTACAAACTCTCGCCCATTCTCGGCAGAAGAATAGCGGGTGCGAAGAGCGCGGGACGCGTGCAGTCCGCCGCACTCAAAATGATCGTGGACAGAGAAAACGAAATCCGCAATTTCATGCCGAAAGAATACTGGAATATTGCGGTTTTGCTCGTCAAAGCGGGTATGGCAAAGACGAAAGCAAATATGTTCAAAGCGTCTCTCAACGACTACGGCGGAGATAAAGTCAAGGTCGAGGACGGAGGAGTGGCGGAAGAAATCGCAAAACTCCTGCCCACTGCGGCATATTCGGTGGATAGCGTGAAAAAGAGCGTATCGACTTCCCGTCCCGCACCCCCTTTCACCACGTCCACTCTCCAACAAGAAGCCAACAATAAGTTGAATATGACGTCAGAGCGCACGATGTCCCTTGCGCAAAAGTTGTACGAAGGTTTCAACGTCCCCGGTGAAGGACACTTCGCACTCATCACCTATATGCGTACGGACAGCGTCAGAGTTTCTCCCGATTTCCAAAAGAAAACGCTCGACTTCATATATAAAAATTACGGAAACGCGTACGTGCCTAAAACTCCTAACGTATATAAGACGTCGGACAACGCACAGGACGCGCACGAGGCAATCAGACCTATCTCTCTCGACCGCACTCCGCAGTCCCTCGAAGGCAAGATTAGCAACGAGCTTTACAGGCTCTATAAACTCATATACGAGCGTTATCTCGCATCACAAATGGCGGTCGCACTCTACAACACTCTGCAAGTCCACGTCGTCGCAAAGACGGGTGGTAAGGACGTCGGTTTCATCATCAAAGGCAAGAGCGTGAAATTCAACGGATTCACCGCAGTGTACACCGCAACCGCAACTCAAAGCGACGAGGAAAAGGACGAAAGAGACGATTTGCCCGCCTTCGAGAAAGGGGACAAACTCGATTACTGCGACACTGTCAAAGAACAAAAATTCACCAAACCCCCCGCGCGCTATACGGATGCAACTCTCGTCAAGGGGCTTGAAGAAAACGGCATAGGCAGACCGTCGACTTATGCATCCATAGTCATCAAACTTGCGGATAGAACTTACACCGAAAGACAGGGCAAGAATATCGTGCCCACCGAACTCGGCGAAAGAGTTTGCACGTTTATGGAACAGAATTGTCCGTCCATAATGAACCTGTCATTCACCGCAAGACTCGAAACAAAACTCGACGAAATTGCGGAAGGCAAAATGGTTTGGAATAGCCTTGTCGGCAGTTATTATCCCATTCTCGAAGGGTACGTCGAAAGAGCGTATAAGGCGGGCGGTTCCGCACCCAAACGCCCCGTCGTCGAAACGGACGAGATTTGTGAAAAGTGCGGTTCTAAAATGGTCATTCGCGAGGGTAGATATGGCAAATTTATGTCTTGCTCCGCCTATCCCAAGTGCAAAAACGTCAAGAATATCGCCGAAAAAGCGGGCATTTGCCCCAAGTGCGGCGGGGATATTGAAAAGAGAATGAGCAAGAGCGGTAAGACCTTCTACGGTTGCAACAACTATCCCAAATGCGATTTCGTGACTTGGGATACTCCCGCACCTCATCTTTGCCCTAAATGCAAGTCCTTTATGAAGGTCAGCAACCGCAACTACAAGAAGAAATACGTTTGCACCAACGCGGATTGCAAATTCGTCGAAGAGGTCGAAGAATAAATGCAAAAGACCGTCGTTAACGTAATCGGTGGCGGTCTTGCGGGCGCGGAAGCAGCGTTCAGACTTCTTGACGAGGGATTTGCCGTCAGAATGTACGAAATGCGTCCAAAACGCTCTACGGGCGCGCACACGGGCGATAGAATCGCGGAACTCGTTTGCTCGAACAGTTTGAAGTCTATCTCACCTGAAACCGCAAGCGGACTTTTGAAAGACGAACTTGCGTTGCTAAACTGCCGTCTTCTCGAAATAGCCAAAAGATGTGCGGTGCCTTCGGGGAGTGCACTTGCTGTGGATAGAGAGAAGTTTTCGACTGAAGTCGAAAAGGAGTTGTTCGAATATCCCGATTTCACTCTTGTGCGAGAAGAGATAACCGAGATTTCGGACGAGCCTACGATTATAGCGACAGGACCGCTGACGTCCCCTGATTTTGCGGATCATATCGCAGGACTGACGGGGGAAAGCAGATTGTTCTTCTACGACGCAATCGCACCTATCGTGTCGTTTGACAGCGTGGATATGACCAAAGCATACTTCGGCGGACGATACGGCAAGGGCGGGGAAGACTATCTCAATCTTCCCATGCAAAAGGACGAGTACGAGATTTTCTACGGTGCGCTCGTCACGGCGCAAACCGCAACTCTGCACGACTTCGACAAGCGTGAATTGTTCGACGGTTGTATGCCCATCGAACTCATGGCGAAAAGGGGTAGCGATACTATGCGCTACGGACCGTTGCGCCCCGTGGGACTTCGCAATCCCGAAACGGGGGAAAGCGCATATGCGGTCGTGCAACTACGAAAGGAAAATTCCGCGGGAGATTGCTATAACCTCGTGGGATTTCAAACCAATCTCACCTATGGTGAGCAGAAGAGAGTGTTCAGTCTGATACCCGCACTGCACTCGGCGGAATTTCTCCGCTACGGCACTATGCACAGGAATACATACGTCAAAGCCCCCGACGTTTTGACGGATAGATTCAGACTGAAAAACTCACCTACACCCGTTTATATTGCGGGACAGTTGTCGGGAGTGGAAGGATATGTCGAGAGTATCGCAAGCGGTCTTATCGCTGCGGACGCTCTCGCAAGAGAACTTCGGAATGAACAACCGCTCGTATTGCCTGCAACCACGATTTGCGGTGCACTTACGAGATATATATCGTCGTGCCCCGGCGATTTTCAACCTATGAACGCAAACTTCGGTCTGCTGCCCGAACTCAAAAACGTTCACAAAAAGGAAAGAAAACTCGCCTACCACGACAGAGCAATCGCGGATTTAACTTCCGCACTTCATATCGAGAGGTAAATATGGAATTCAGAGGAACAACAATTTGCGCAGTAAAACGCAACGGCGTAACCGCTATCGCAGGCGACGGTCAAGTCACCATGGGCGAAAGCGTAATCATGAAGGGTAACGCCGTCAAAGTCAAACGCATTTACAACGGGAAAGTGGTCATCGGTTTTGCGGGATCCGTGTCCGATGCGTTCGCACTCTCCGAAAAATTCGAGGAAATGCTCCAAAAGTATAGCGGAAACCTCATGCGCTCCGCCGTCGAACTCGCAGAACTTTGGCGCAGTGACAAGATGTATCGCAAACTCGAAGCGCTCCTTATCGTCGCGGACCAAACGTCGCTCTATATCGTGTCGGGTAGCGGTGAAGTCATCGAGCCCGAAAGCGGTATTTGCGCAATCGGTAGCGGCGGGAACTACGCTCTTGCGGCAGCTCGCGCGCTCGCTCAAGCAACCGACCTTTCCGCAGAAGAAATCGCGCATCGCTCCCTGCTCATCGCAAGCGAACTTTGCGTGTTCACGAACAATCATATCACTGTAGAAACCGTCTAATCGGATAATATGCGCCAATAGGCGCGGTGGAGGTAAACTATGCAAGACGTATTGACACCGAAACAAATAGTACAAGAACTCGACCGCTATATAATCGGTCAACAAGAAGCGAAAATCGCAGTCGCTATCGCACTTCGCAACCGCTATCGCAGAAGCAAGTTGAGCGACGAAATGAGGGAAGAAATCACCCCCAAAAATATCATAATGAAAGGGCCGACGGGTGTTGGTAAAACCGAAATCGCAAGAAGACTTGCAAAACTCGTGCACGCTCCTTTCGTCAAAGTCGAAGCAACCAAATTCACTGAAGTCGGCTATGTAGGCAGGGACGTCGAAAGTATCATCCGTGACCTTGTCGAAGTTGCAATTCGTCTTGTCAAAGACGAAAAATTCAAGGAAGTCTTGCCCAGTGCGACCGAAAAAGCGGAAAATAAACTCGCAGACATCATCTTGCCCTTGCGCAAAAAAGCGGAAACCGGGGACAAGTCGGACGCCGAACTCAAAGAAGAATTGCTCCAAGACATTCGTGCGGGACATCTTGACAATATAACCATCAAAATCGAAGTCAAAGCGCAACCTAAAACCTCAATTCAGGTCAATCCTCAAGGTGCGGGCGGTGAAATAGATATGGCGAACGTTCTCGGCAATATTTTCGGTGGTGCGACGGGCGCAAAAAAAGTCCGTTCGCTCTCCGTCAAACAAGCGAAAGAGATGTTCATCAATCAAGAATGTGAAAAAATGGTGGACCAAGACGCCATCATCACCGAAGCGCTCCAAAGAGCAGAGCAGGACGGCGTTGTATTCCTTGACGAAATCGACAAGGTTGCCGCAAGAAGCGGTCGCGATCAAGGTCACGACGTGTCGAGAGAAGGCGTGCAAAGAGATATTCTTCCCATTGTCGAAGGCAGTACCGTCCAGACGAAATACGGCGCAATTCGCACCGATTTCATACTCTTCATTGCGGCGGGCGCATTCCATATGGCGAGAATGGAAGATCTCATTCCCGAACTTCAAGGCAGATTCCCCATTCGCGTTGAACTCGACAATCTCACCGAAGACGACTTTGTTCGCATTCTCACCGAACCCGACAACGCAGTGCTCAAACAATATAAGGCACTCTTGGGCGTAGACGGTGTAAGCCTTGACTTCTCGGACGAAGCAATCCGCGAAATCGCAAAGGTTTCCTACTACGAAAACGAGAACAGCGAAAACCTCGGCGCAAGACGTTTGCACGCGGTTATGGAACACCTTTTGAAAGATGTCCTTTACGATGCCGACGACGGCGTCACCAAGGAAATCAAAGTAGACAAAGAGTACGTCGATGCGCACCTTGCATCCGCACTCAGAGAATCCAACCTGAAAAGATTTATTCTGTAGAGGATATTATGATAAACATACCCAAGGGAACAAAAGATATGTTGCCCGCAGAGGCATACAAATGGCATTACGTAGAGAATATCGCACGCAAAACGGCGGGGAACTTTGGATTTAAGGAAATCCGCACCCCCATTTTCGAGCATACCGAACTTTTCTTGCGCGGTGTAGGCGAAACAACCGACATCGTCAACAAGGAAATGTATACCTTCATCGACAAGGGCAATCGCAGTATTACCCTTCGTCCCGAAGGGACGGCAGGAGTCGCGAGATCCTTCATAGAGAACGGTTTGTCCCAAAACGGCTTACCGCTCAAGGTCTACTATATCGCGCCCGTATTCCGCTACGAGAAGCCCCAAAACGGCAGACTCCGCGAACACCACCAATTCGGCGTGGAAATGTTCGGAAGCGAAACTCCCAAAGCGGATGCGGAAGTCATTTCCCTTGCGTATTCATTCCTCAAAAACGTAGGACTCAGTGCGTTGTCCCTGAATATCAACAGCATAGGATGCAAAACCTGTCGTGCGGAATATAATAAAGCCTTGAAAGAGTATATCGGCGCAAACCTTGACGGTATGTGCGAAACCTGCAAGTCGAGATTTGAGAAAAATCCTCTTCGCATACTCGATTGCAAAGAAGAAAAATGCAAGAGAATAACTGCGGGCGCACCCAGAATTATCGACTATCTTTGCGATGATTGCAAGGCGCACTTTGAGGGAGTGCAAGAAGAATTGACCGCGTTAGATATTCCGTTCAACGTCAATCCCGGCATCGTCCGCGGTCTTGACTATTACACCCGTACCGTCTTTGAGTTTATCTCGAACGACATCGGCGCACAGGGCACCGTATGCGGTGGCGGAAGATATAATCATCTCGTCGAAGAAGTAGGCGGACATCCGACTCCCGCCGCAGGCTTCGGACTCGGTCTTGAAAGACTTCTTCTCGTGCTTGAAAATACCGGCAAACTCAACGCAGTCGAGCCGAAAACCGACGTTTATATCGCTCCGCTCGGTGAAAACGCATCCAAAAAGGCGTTGTCTATCACCAACGGTTTGAGAATGGCGGGACTCTCTGCAGAAACCGACCTTATGAATCGTAGCCTAAAAGCGCAAATGAAATATGCGGACAAAATCGGTGCGAAATACGTTGTAGTCGTCGGCGACGACGAACTGACCGCCGGTGAAGTTACCGTCAAAAACATGGCGGACGGTAGCGGCGAAAAAGTCCAAATCGACAAAATCGCGGAGTACGTTGCAAAATGACCGAGAGAGGTGTCGTAACAAAAATTAAAGGCAATAAAGCCACCGTCAGTTTCGACCGTAAATCCGCTTGTGACGAGTGCCATATGTGCGCCGTCACAAAGGATACGATGAAAGTCGAAATCGTCGTTGAGAATACGCTCAATGCAAACGTAGGCGATTTCGTGTCCATCGAAATGGGTGAAAGGTTCGTATTGACAGCGGCGACAATCGTTTATATAATACCGTTAGTGCTTGTTTTTGCGGGTATTATGATAGGACGTGTCCTGTCCGACCTTGCATCGATACTCTTTGCGGTGGGCGGTTTGGTGATTGGATTTGTCATTGCATTCGTGCTCGATCGCTGTGTGATCAGAAAAAAGAAGGGGTTCAGCCCGCAAATGAAGGAAATTTGTCCGCAAGACCCCGTAAAGACAGATAATTAAGGAGCGTTATGGAAAAACTTATCGTTTTGACAACTGACAATTTCGACGAAGTTATTTCGTCAAACGACGTCGTTCTCGTCGATTTCTGGGCGACTTGGTGCGGTCCTTGCAAGATGCTCGCGCCCACTATCGAAGAGCTAGCAAACGACTACGAAGGAAGAGTCCCCGTCTGTAAAGTTGACGTCGACGATTATCCTTCGCTCGCGGAAAGATTCGGCATTATGTCAATTCCCGCGGTGTTCATTTTCAAACAAGGCGAAGTCAAAGATAAACTCATCGGACTCCGTCAAAAAGCACAAATCTCCGCAGTTATAGATAGCCTTCTTAACTGACGAATATAAAGGGTGAAATTATGATCGACTTATCATTGATTAAAGCAGTAGACGTCGAGTTGTATCAGTCCTTGAAAGACGAACTCGAACGCCAACAACACAACGTGGAACTCATCGCAAGTGAGAATATCGTTTCTCCCGCAGTCCTTGCGGCTGCAGGTACTCATCTCACTAACAAGTATGCGGAAGGTTATCCCGGAAGACGCTATTACGGCGGTTGTGAATACGTCGACGTGACGGAAAATATCGCAATAGAACGCGCAAAACAACTCTTCGGAGCAAAATTTGCAAACGTTCAACCGCATTCGGGTAGCAATGCAAACCTTGCGGTGTATTACAGTGTATTGAAACCCGGTGATACCATTCTCGGTATGTCCCTAGACGCGGGCGGACACTTGACTCACGGCGCAAAAGTCAGCATGAGCGGTAAACTCTTCAATGCGGTCACCTACGGCGTGAATGAAGACGGTCTCATCGACTATGACGAAGTCAGAAGAATTGCAAACGAAGTCAAACCTCAACTCATCGTTGCGGGTGCAAGTGCTTATCCTAGAATCATTGACTTCAAGAAATTCCGTGAAATAGCGGACGAAGTCGGCGCATATCTTATGGTTGACATCGCACACATCGCAGGACTTGTTGCAACGGGACTTCATCCTAGCCCGATGCCTTATGCGGATTTCGTCACCACGACCACTCACAAGACGCTACGCGGTCCCAGAGGCGGCCTTATCCTGACAAACGACGAAAACCTTGCAAAACTCGTAGATAAGGCGATTTTCCCAGGATGCCAAGGCGGTCCTTTGATGCATATCATAGCGGCAAAAGCGGTTGCATTCAAGGAAGACCTTTCTCCCGAATTTAAGGAATATCAACTCCAAGTCCTCAAAAACGCAAAAGCAATGGCAAATCGTTTTGTGGAAAGAGGAATTAAACTCGTCAGTGGCGGCACGGATAACCATCTTATGTTGCTCAATCTCATCGGAACGGGCGTGAATGGCAAACAACTTCAAAACTGGTTGGACGAAGCACATATCACCGCAAACAAAAACTCTATCCCCGGTGATCCCGAAAAACCCTCTCTCACGAGCGGTTTGAGAATTGGTACTCCCGCAGTTACCACAAGGGGTATGAAAGAAGAAGATATGATCGTCATTGCAGATGCAGTCGTCGACATTATCGAGAAAGGGGAAGAGGCAATACCCGCAGTCAGTGAAAGAATCATCGCACTCTGCGACAAATATCCTATCTACAAAGATTACGTGTTGTAATCGTCAAATTTCAAAAAGAAAAGGGATGCGTTTTGCATCCCTTTTTCAATTGATAGATTAGATTTTTCAAGATCTGATTATATTTTCAAAATTGCATAAAATTGGTGTGTTTTCCGCCAAAACGTGCGATTTCAGCGAAAAAGTATTCTCATTTTTCGCAAAAAGTAGACTACTTCATCTCCTGCAAAGGCAATTTCGTCAAACGCTCGTCGAGCTTTTTCATCTTGTCCGAAATCGTTTTTTCGTGCAGTTACGCTTTCGGTTGCGATTGCTTTTTCTTGCTCGTTTTCAGTTTGCATTGGTGAAATTTTTTCGTTGTTTGCACCACCTTGCATACCGCATGAAAACGCGGATAGCATATTCATCAAATTTTGATTTCCGCCGTTTCCTTTCATTCCTGAAATCAGGGGAAGAAGTGCGTTTAGTCCGCTCGTATCTAAACCTCTTTTTCTGCTTGCGTTGTTAGCACCTGACTTGAAAGCATTCATCATCGTCATCATATTCATAATCGCATTAATATCAAAATTCATAATTTCACCTGCACCTTCAATATATGACGGCATACAATGATTGTGACGGAGGAGTTTATGAATTTTTGGGAAAGAAACGGCTATGACGACAAAAACGATAGCGAAAAGAAGGGTACTGCACATAGCAACGATGATTATGGCAACACAACTGCAAACACGTACAATAAAAATTCGGGTAGAAGCAGTCAAAACGGCGCGAATTTGAATATCGAAGACGAAATGCGTCGCTTTTCGGGAATGTCAAACGACGAGTTGATGGCGGAACTTATGGCAAAAACCGCAACTTCGCGTGCAAACGGCACTCTCAACGTGCAAGAACTTGAAAAGTTTTATTCGGTTGCAACTATGTTTATGAACACAGAGCAACTCACGCGCCTACGCGCACTTCTCAATATGCTCGAAAAATGAACAAAATTGACTGTTCTTTGGTCGGAATATTGTCCATTCAAGAAAAGACGACGGCAATCGTGCGCGTGCGCACACCTTTTCAGTACGGCTACGTGAAACGTAATTTCAAGGTCGTTAGGGATTATCCTTTTATTCGCTCGGTCGGAATCGAATGCGATATGGCAGACGTCAAGAATTTGTCCGCACTTCATGATGTGGAATTTGTGTCCGCTCAAAGCAGAGTTAATGCACTCGGTGAAGTTGATTTTGACGAATTAAAGCGGTTAGATAGCCTAAAAGATGACATTTGCTTGTCGAGTACAGACCGTCTTGACGGACGTGGAGTGCGCCTTTGCGTTATGGATACGGGTGTATCCGTGCATAGTGATTTGTGCGTACCGAAGGATAGGATTTTCGGGTTTGTCGATTTGATTGAAGGCAGAGAATATCCATATGACGACAATGGACACGGTACTTTTGTGTCGGGTGTTGCAGTCGGAAACGGACTTATGTCGGGCGGTGAAGTCACAGGAGTCGCGCCAATGTCGGAAATCGTGGCGGTGAAAGTCATAACCGCATCGGGTGAAAGCGGAACTTTCAAAATTCTTGACGGCATGCAATGGCTTTACGACAATTTCAGACGATATAATATCAAAGTCGTTTGTATGAGTTTCGGCGCAGAGCCAACAGAATACTCCGATCCGCTAAAAATCGGGGCGGAAATGCTTGTGCGCTGTGGATTGACCGTTGTTTGTGCGGTTGGAAATAGCGGTGAAAACCACTTGAAATCACCTGCAATCAGTGGTGAAGTCATATCTGTCGGTGCGGTTGACGAAAACTTGCAAGTGGCGGATTTTTCGTCGCGTGGAAATTATAACGGCATATATCGTCCGGATTTGTATGCAAACGGAGTCAGAATCAAAGGACTTCAAAACTGCGGCACGTATAGTTATATGACGGGGACTTCGGTGTCCGCACCGCTTGTTGCGGGTGCATGTTGCCTTCTTCATCAAAAGTATCGCAATCTTACTCCGCAAATGGCAAAACGAGCGCTTATCGGAGCGTGTAAAAACATAGACGGAAATTCTGTTTTGACTTTAGATTGAGTGAAAACGATAGTCAAAATCAAAATTTCATCGCATCACTTTTTGAAAAACACGCCGTTAGAATGACGTTTTATCGTCAAAAATTCGTCAAGTGCGGATAGTAAGGCAAACAAGTCTTTGCTTCCGTTGTCCGCACCGAAACTCACTCGCACCGCTCCGTGCTTCGTGCCTAAAAACTTATGCACAAGGGGTGCACAGTGCAGTCCGCTCCTGACCGCAACGTCTTTATCTGCAAGAAAGTTTGCGATTTCTTGCGATTCAATATCCCCGAAATTGAAAGAAACGATTCCGACTTGACTCTCAACGGTATAAACGGTTGCCCCCATAGATTTCAAATAACAAATACATTCGTTCGATAGTCTGAAAATCGTGGTTTTGGTGTTGTTGAGATTGTCAAAACTCCACTTTGAGCCTGCGTACAGTGCGGAAATCCCACCTGCAAACAACGTACCCGCTTCGTAATCTTCGGGGATAATCCTCGATTGATAGACGTTTTCGGAAAAAGTGCCGGTCCCGCCGTAGTTGAGCGGTTTGAGATTTAGATCTCTTTTCATCAACAAAAAACCGGTACCTTGAACACCGTGCAATCCTTTATGCCCGGGGCAAGCGAGCATATCAATACGATTTTTTGAAACGTTAGGATTGAGAATTGGCACGCTTTGTGCGCCGTCCACAAGGATTTTGACCTTGCAGTCCTTGAGTTTTTCCCCGATTTCATTCAAATTCACCGTTGCGCCGGTTACGTTTGACGCATGTCCTACCACAAGTAAGTCCGCATTTTCTGCATTTTCAATTATTTTATCCGTAGGTATTCTGCCGTTTTCGTCCTGACCAATGACGGTCAATTTGATTGCACCGCGTTTTTTTAGTTCAAAGAGCGGGCGCAATACGCTATTATGTTCGTTTGCGGTTGTCACGACTTTCATACCATTTTCGAGATAACCGAAAATCGCAAGATTTAACGCTTCGGTGCAGTTTTTTGTGAAAACTATGCCGTAATCGTCTTCCGCACCGAGTTTTTCGAGCAGATAATTTCTTGTTATTTCGATTTTGAGAGCGCAATCGTTTGCGTAGCGGTGCGCACTTCGACCGCTGTTTGCAGAGTGCGACAAGTCGTAGTTTATAGCATCGAATACGCTTTTTGGTTTGAAATTTGAAGTCGCAGCATTGTCGAGATATACCATATTCACCTCGTTGTATTCTATGCGGTGTTGCGTGATAATCACACTATTTGTCGAAAAACAATAGTATATTTCGGAACGCGTACATAAAATGTGTGGAGGAATTTATGAGAGAATTTTTCGTTGCGTTCCGATCAAGGTCCGAGGGAGCGAGATATTATGAAGCATTACAGAACTATCGCATTCCCGCAAAACTCATCAACACGCCGTCAAGCGCGTCGGCGGGGTGCGGATTGTCCGTGAAATGCCTGACGAGAAACCTGTCGCAAGCCATGCAAGTGCTTGAAAGGGGGAGATATAACTCCGTCATCGGCAGATTTTACGTCGGAGAAAACGGAAAAAGCGTAAAATTTTGATATTCGCGCTCTAATTCGGGTTGCTATACTTCGGGTTAAGTGTTAAAATACACTTATGGAAAGCACAAATGATAAAATCTTCAATGCACTGAAAGTGCAACACCCCTCCGCACAATGCGAACTCAACTTCGATACGCCGTTTGAACTGCTCGTTGCGGTCATTTTGTCGGCGCAATGCACGGACAAAAGGGTGAATATGGTGACGAAAGAACTTTTCAAAGTCGCATCGACTCCCGAAGATTTTGTGAATATGCCGATAGAAAAGCTTGAAGAGTGG
The DNA here is from genome assembly GCA_964637515.1 of uncultured Bacteroidaceae bacterium. Lineage (GTDB taxonomy): Bacteria > Bacillota > Clostridia > Christensenellales > CAG-917 > RGIG4097. The sequence continues at coordinate 85,303 of CAZWUI010000002.1, forward strand.
ATTCACTCCTGCGGATTTTACCACAACAAAGCAAAATCCATAAAGGATATGGCGCAAAGCGTGTTGTCGCTGGGCGGAGTCCCCGAAACTCAAGAAGAGTTGATGAAGTTGAGCGGAGTAGGGCGCAAAACCGCAAACGTCGTCTATTCGGTCGCATTTGGTGGAAATGCGATAGCGGTAGATACCCACGTATTCAGGGTGAGCAATCGTATCGGTATCGTGAATGCGGACACTCCCGAAAAAACCGAAGAACAACTGAACTCTTCGTTTGACGAAAGCAAGTGGGGAGAATTGCATCATCTTCTCATCTTCCATGGCAGATACGTTTGCACCGCTCGCGCACCGAAATGCGACGAGTGTAATCTGAAAGAATGGTGCAAGTATTATAAAAATCAACAAAATTGAGAATACATTTTGGCAAAAATGCTGAAAACAGACGAAAAGAGAACAATGAAGAACTACGAAATCATCAAGAAAAGAACGCTTGCCGAGAGAGTGAACGAATATACGATTTACGCTCCCGACACCGCAAAACATTGCCTCGCAGGGCAGTTTATCATTCTCCGTACAGACGAAAACGGAGAAAGAGTGCCCTTCACAATTTGCGATTATTCTCGCGAAAACGGCACTGTTTCCATTCTCGTGCAAGAGGTCGGATATACGACTGCAAAGCTTGCTTCGATGAATGAGGGTGACGCACTTTGCGACTTTGTCGGTCCGCTCGGAAATGCAACTGATTTGAGTGAATTTAAGAATATTTTGCTCGTTGCGGGTGGAATCGGAGCGGCGGTTATCTATCCGCAGGCAAAACAACTGTTTTCCGAAAATAAAAAATCCGACGTTATACTCGGCGCAAGAAACGTGGATTTGTTGACTTACGTCGATGAATTTGAGGCTTGCTCGAATCTGCATTTGATAACAGACGACGGCTCAAGCGGTAAAAAAGGTTTTGTAACCGATGAAATTTGCGAAGTCGTAGGGGAGAAAAAGTTTGATTGCGTGTTTGCTGTCGGTCCGCTTCCCATGATGAAGGCAGTTTGCGCACTCACGAAAGAGCTTGGAATCCATACCGTCGTCAGTATGAATTCAATTATGGTTGACGGCACCGGTATGTGCGGTTGTTGCAGGCTCACCGTTGACGGTAAAACAAAGTACGCTTGTATAGATGGACCTGAATTTGACGGTCATCTCGTTGATTTCGACGAGGCTATATCCCGTTCGAAAATCTACCGTGAACACGAAAATGCACATAAGTGCAATTTGAGAGGTTAGTATGGAAATAGTAGAAAGAAACGTTATGCCCTCTCAATCTCCCGAAGAGAGAAGAAACAACTTCAAAGAAGTGGCCCTTGGTTTTTCTCCCGAAATCGCACAGTCTGAAGCGAATAGATGTCTTGATTGCAAAAACGCTCCTTGCATGAAAGGTTGCCCTGTCGGCGTGCATATACCTGATTTCATTCGCAAAATACGTGAGGGCGATATGGACGGCGCGTGCGAAGTTTTGTCGAAAGACAACAATCTTCCTGCGGTGTGTGGAAGGGTATGTCCGCAAGAAAATCAATGCGAAAAGTATTGCGTGCGCAAAGTTAAACTTGGCGGATCGGTGTCGATCGGCGCACTTGAACGCTACGTTGCGGATTACGCACTTGAAAATGGTGAAACCGTCAAAAACGGTGATTCTAATGCGGTAAATATCGGAAAAGTTGCCATTGTCGGTAGTGGCCCTGCGGGGTTGTCTTGCGCTGCGGACCTTGCAAAAGCAGGCGTCAAAGTCACCGTTTTTGAAGCACTTCATAGGGCGGGCGGTGTTTTGAGTTACGGCATTCCCGAATTTCGTTTGCCTAAAACAATCGTTGCTCGTGAAATCGAAAACCTTGAAAAGCTTGGCGTTGAAATCAGAAAAAACGTGGTCGTAGGAAAGACGACCTTCATCGACGAATTGCTCGATAGTTACGATGCGGTTTTCATCGGCTCGGGAGCAGGTTTGCCGTCTTTCTTGAGAGTGAAGGGTGAAAATTTGAACGGAGTGTATTCCGCAAACGAATATCTCACTCGTGTCAATCTTATGAAGGCGTATGAAAACGATGCGATAACTCCTGTGTTTAGAGGGAAAAAAGTCGTGGTCGTAGGTGCTGGTAACGTTGCTATGGATTCTGCAAGAACCGCCGTTCGTATGGGGGCGGAAGTGCATCTCGTCTATCGTCGCGGTCGAGAAGAAATGCCCGCACGTGCCGAAGAAATCGCACATGCAGAAGAAGAAGGCGTGATTTTCGATCTGCTCACGAATCCCGTTGAGATTCTCGGAAAAGACGGAGCGGTTTCGGGTATGAAAGTCGTCAAAATGGCTCTCGGTGAACCCGATGCAAGCGGACGTAGATCCCCCGTTGCGATTTCGGGAAGTGAATACGATATTGAATGCGACGAAGTCATCGTTGCGCTCGGCACTACGCCTAATCCCATAATTAAACATAGTTGCCCGACTCTCGAAGTGAGTGCGAAAGGCACTATCGTTTGCGACGAGGACGGTAGAACGTCAATTCCAAGATTGTATGCAGGCGGGGACGCTATGACGGGTGCGGCTACGGTTATTCTTGCTATGGGTGCAGGCAAAAAATCCGCAAGAGCAATCATCAAGCAATTGCAAAACGACTGAAAATAGTGTATAATCCAAAGAAAGTAATGCATTAAAAGGATAAAATATGTTTTTAGATTACGTAAAAATCTTCATAAAGGCAGGCAACGGCGGAAACGGCGCCGTGTCTTTCCATAGAGCGAAATACGTGCCTAACGGCGGTCCCGACGGCGGTGACGGCGGCGACGGCGGTGACGTGATTTTCGTCGCGGATAAGAATAAAAACAACCTTGTGGACTTCAAATTCCAAAAGCATTTCCGCGCGGAAAACGGTATGAACGGCGGTGCGAAAAACTGTACGGGCAAGAGCGGTGAAGATCTCATCGTCAAAGTCCCTGCGGGCACCGTCATCAAAGATACCGAAAGCGGTTGCGTTATCGCAGACTTGTTCGAGGACGGCGAAACGTTCGTCGCTTTGACGGGCGGTAGGGGTGGAAAAGGCAATGCAAGATTTGCACACGCTCAACGTCAAGCACCGTCTTTTTCGCAACTCGGCGAGAAAACCGAAGAACATCAAGTCACGCTTGAACTCAAAACCATAGCGGACGTAGGTCTTGTCGGATTCCCCAACGTCGGAAAGTCCACGCTTTTGTCAATGCTGACTTCTGCGAAGCCCAAAATCGCAAACTACCACTTCACGACGATAAATCCCAATCTCGGCGTGGTGCAAATGTACGACGATAGTTTCGTGATTGCGGACATTCCGGGACTTATCGAAGGTGCAAGCGAAGGGGCGGGGCTCGGTCACTACTTCCTGCGCCATATCGAAAGAGTCAGACTTATCGTGCACGTGGTGGATATTAGCGGATGCGAAGGCAGAGACCCCTATGACGACTACGTTAAAATCAATCAAGAACTCGAATCATATAGTTTGAAACTTGCGTCGACACCTCAAATTGTCGTGGCAAGCAAGGCGGATTTGCTCTACGACCGCTCGGCAATCGAAGAATTTGAAAAGAAAGTCGGTGTGAAAGTGTTTGTGATTAGCTCGCTGACGGGTGAAGGACTCAAAGAATTGTTGACCGTCATGAAAGACAAGGTTGACGAATTGCCTCCGCCTACTCGTGAAGAAGTGGACGAAAACTTCTGTCTCGAAGAAAAATCCGACCAAAAATTCACCGTTGAAAAACTTCCCGACGGCACTTACTTCGTGGATGGCGGACTTGTGGACTTCCTCATTCAAAACGTTACTATTTCGGACACGGACTCTTTTGCATTCTTCCAAAAGGTTCTTAAAGACCGCGGAGTTATCGACGAACTTAAGCGCAACGGCATGAAAGAAGGAGATATAATTTCTATCGGCGATCTCGAATTTGAGTGGATAGATTAGCGAAATCTTGAAAAACAAAGAAAAGGCACTTCATCGAAGTGCCTTTTTCGTTAGGTCTGTTTTTTAGTTTTTGTTTATTGAACGTTTAGGACGAAGAATTTGAGATAACTCGTTTCTTCGGCGGATAGGTCGGACGGGTGGTCGGGAGATTGCGTTTTGATTTCTACGATGCGCACGGTGCGACCGCTTTCTTTTGCGGATTCTACGAGCATTTTTTCAAATAGAGGTAAGGTCATATAGTGGGAGCAGGACGCAGTGATGAGAAAACCGCCTTTTTCGACGAGTTTTAGACCTAATACGTTGATGTCTTTGTAGCCCCTATATGCGTCTTTGACTTCGTTTGCACTCTTGCAAAATGCAGGTGGATCGAGAATTACGACGTCGAATTTGCGATTTTCACGCTTGAAAGTGCGCAAAACTTCAAAAACGTCACCTTCGAGAGTGGTGATATTTTTAAAACCGTTAAGTTCGGCATTGCGATTGACGTTTGCAAGTGCGGTCGCGGATACGTCAACGCTAGTGACCTCATTTGCGGAAAGTGCGGAATTTAAACTGAAACCGCCACTGTTGCAGAAACAATCGAGCACGGTTTTGCCTTTTGTATAGCGTCTAACTGCGTAGCGATTTTCTTTTTGGTCGAGAAAATAGCCTGTTTTTTGTCCGTTTTTGACATCGACGCTCATGTTCAGACCGTTTTCGGTGATGATGATTTCATCGGGGACTTCGCCGTAAATCACGTCTTTGACTTCGTTTAGTCCTTCTTTTGAGCGGACTGCGACGTCGCTACGCTCGTAAATTCCTTTCGGGTTGAAAAGTTCGACAAGGCAATCAACGATGAGTTGTTTGCGTTTGTCAATGCCCAGAGAGAGAAATTGGCAAACAAGATAGTCTGCGTATTTATCTACGATGAGAGCGGGAATGCCGTCTGACTCTGCAAAAACCATACGGTAAGCGTTTTCAAAACCTAAATTTACACGGTATTCGTTGGCTTGGCGCAGTTTTTCAAGGTAGAAGTCCTTGTCGTCAACTGCGTTTTGGTCGCGCAAAAACACTCTGACAAGAATTTTGCTCAAATGATTTATATATCCTTTGCCTACGAATTTTCCGTCGTGCGTGAAAACGGTGGCAAGAGAACCGTTGGAATCTTTGCCTTCGATTTTGGATACTTCGTTGGCGTACACCCACGAATGTCCGTTGATAATGCGTTTTTCTTCACCTTTTTTGAGATAAACAGAATACATATGCAATGACCTCGACAATATTTTAGCGGTTTAGATTGCTTATGACAAGCGATTTTGCCTTTTCAGGTAAAAATAGGGTGGCGAAAAGATAAAACGCCGAGAAAAAGTCGAATATGGATGAGATTTCAAATGCACATATATGAATATGAAAAGGATAATTTTGTGTAGAGTGAGAAAAATAGCGGTGATATTTTGCGCAATTTACGTTTTTTTGCGGTTTCGTATTGATATAGTTTGATTTTTCGTTGATATTTGTGCGCTTTTGTGATTATCGCTGTTTTTTGACGATTAGAAGGAGTGGCTTAGTCGTGATGACTATCGTTGTCGTTTTGGTCGTCGGAGTTTTCGTTGAGATTGAATTTTTCGGTTTCTTGGATGAGTGCGTTGAAACTGCCGTTTGTGCCAAATTCGCCGTTTCCAAGGGGAGTCAGGGTGAGAATTGCAAAAATAAGTGCGATTGTGCCGAAAATCAAATAGTAGATTTTGAGTGGAGTGATGAAAGACGCAGATAAAAGCACGATTCCTGAAAAGATATAACTCTTCGTGTTCGAGCGTGAGAGAATGGAATATGCGACCGCTTTCAAAGAAAAAATTTTCTTTTCCTTTTCAAGCGCGGGTAGGGCGGAGTTCCTTCTCAAAAAGTCATATATGCCTTTTGTTTTGACTATATTGATTTTGACACCGTGCATTTCAAGCACGTGCATTGCCTTTCTGTCAATTCCGCGACAGAGCAAAAACACTTGCTTTCTGTTCTTTTTTAGGGACAGTGAATAAAAGTTTCCGACGTCGTTGAGCCCGACGAGAGAAAAGCGAAAACACACTATTATCAGTGCGTTTTCGAGCAAAATCCAGTTGGAACCACTCTCAAAAACTGCATTTTTTAGAATACTTTTGAGAATTTCGACCAAATATTCGCTTCCGCGGACGGACAATTCCAGGGCAAGTCTGTCCTTGTCGTATGGTTTGGAATTTTGCTTTTTCAGGTAGATTATCGTGATGACCGTGAGCGTGGTCAAAGTGCTTGAAACGAGCAATGCTAAACCAACGTTCAGATAGCGTCCCGTCCAAACTGTGCTCAACAAAAATATCGTCAGGGTGAGAGAGAATACGTCTATAACTTTCGTCATCGACTTATCATTGACAAAATCCTGTCTTTTCATTCTCAAATGTTAGTTTTGCTATTGAAAGTTCCCGCTTATTTTGCTATACTATACCTATGATAACGATTATCTTCGGCGGAGCGTTCGATCCTCCGCATGTCGAACACGTAAATATGTTGAAAAGTGCGGTTTGCGCAACGGGTGCGACTCGTCTTGTTGTGGTGCCGACCTTCCGTCCCCCTCACAAAAGTGAAGGATATTTGCCGTACTCTGCGAGAATCGACCTGTGCAAAATCGCATTCAGCGGCATTGCGGATGAACTTATCGTGGAAGAAATCGAGAGAGAAAGGGCGGAAAAGGGCGAGATATTCAACTATGCATCCGACGTTTTGCCTGTTTTGAAAGAAAAATACGGCGAAATCGTCTATCTCATCGGCGGTGATAGCATCGAATATTTCGACACTTGGCACGAGCCGAAAAGCATTTTGGAAACCTGTGTTATCGCAGTCGCAGGGAGAAGAGGATATGATAGCGTTGAGAGTAGCGTGAAAAAACTTCTCGACAAATATAACGTCGGCACTTTTCTGACTTTGGACTTCGAGGGCGGAGAAACATCGTCTTCGAGAATTAAGGCGGAATTGCTCCTTGGTATGCAACCCGACTCATTGCCTGACGGTGTGTACGACTATATCAAGAAAAACGGATATTTCGGCGACTACAACGAGTGGCTTGAAAAACTCAAAGAGTGGCAAGAGCCCGAGCTTTTTGCACATACTAAAGCGGTGGTGCTACGAGCGGTTGACTTAAATTCTCTGCACAACCTGAAACAGGACTTCAAAAAGACTTTCGAGGCGTCGCTACTTCACGATAATGCGAAGAGAAGACCGTCTTTAGACGGTCTTGACGTACCTGCGGACGCTGTCGGGACGACCGTGCTTCATCAATTTTTGGGTGCGAAAAAGGCTGAGAGAGATTTCGGCGTGACTGATGAAGAAGTGCTTTCCGCAATCAGATACCATACCACCGCAAAGGCGAATATGAGCGCTTTCGAGAAGTTGATTTATACAGCGGACAGTACGTCTTACGACAGGGACTACGAGCCTATTCCCGCTATACGCAAAATTGCCGATGAGGACTTTGAAAAAGGTTTCTGCGCGGTGCTAAAATACACCTACGACAAGTTGAAAACGGCGGGGAAATCCATATATCCTTTGACCGAAGAAGCGGTCGAATACTATTTGAACAAAAACAACTGAAAACGATATTCTAACGAATTTAATTGGAGGAATAATGGAAAGTTTAGAACTGAAAAATTTGATTTGTAAAGAACTTGACGACAGAAGAGCGGTGGATATCACCGTCTTGAAAGTCGAGCATTTGACCGTCGTTGCGGACTACTTCGTCATCTGCACCGGGAAGAGCAATCGTCAAGTCAAGGCACTTGCTGAATATCTGCAAGAAACCATGGAAAATCACGGCGTAAACTGCTTGCGTGTTGACGGACTCACCGAAGGAAAGTGGGTTGTGCTCGACTACGGCGGAGTCATCGTGCATGTTTTCAACGACGATACTCGTATGTTTTACTGCCTTGAAAAACTCTGGAGCGACGGAAACAACGTAGAGTTTTACAAGGGAGAATAGCCGACTTTTGCGTATAGAGCGGAGATTTCGTCTCCGCTCATACCGTCGTGCATGGATAAATATGCACCTAAATCATAGGTGACGAGAGTTTTCGTAGAAAACCGTTTTTCGATTTCCGTGCGGATTTCTTCACGCAGTGAAGTCCGCTCGCTTGCGCTGTAAATCGGAGAGGTCAGGACTGCGACTATAACTACGTCGTCGCCTTGATAATATCTCGACGCAATAACTTTTTCAAAGGATAATGCGACGTCTGCTACCGTGGTTTCATAAACTAACATAACGGTATTGTCGGCGTTTTTGCGGTTTTGATACCCGAAAACGCTTTTTTAAGGGGATTAAAATGGTATATTTCACAGCCGATTTGCATTTAGGGCATAAAAATATCGTCAAAACGTGCAACCGTCCTTTTTCGTCCGTCGATGAAATGGACGATATTCTCATTGAGAATTGGAACAAAAAGGTCAAAGGCAACGATACCGTCTATATCGTCGGGGATTTGATTTGGAAGGGAGTGGACCCGAAACCATATCTCGATAGGCTAAAAGGCAAAAAAATTCTCGTGCGTGGCAATCACGATTCGACGTGGCTCGATAAACTCGATAATCCTTTGGATTATTTCGTTGAAATAACCCCGTTGCTTGATACGTCGATATGCTCTCGTCCGACGACTCTTTGCCATTATCCTATGTTCGAATGGAAGGGTAGTCGGAAAATCGGAAGTGCGAAACTATCTTATCTCGTCCACGGTCATACGCACGGAAATATCCGACCTGAATATCTGCCGCTTTTTAGCTTGCCTAACGCACTCAATGCGGGGGTGGACGTCAATGGTTTTGCACCGGTAACCTTTGACGAACTTCTCGAAAATAACGAGATTTTTAAGGAAAAAGCAATCAAAATCCTATCCGATAACTAACTCGTTTTTCAAAACCGTTGACAATGCGGAGGGGGATATATATAATATAATTGCTTCGGGGCGAGGTTAGATTCCTCACCGGCGGTGACAGTCCGCGAACACGCAAAGCGTGCCGATAGGGTGAAATTCCCTGACCGACGGTATAGTCCGGATGATAGAAGCGACCGTCGAAAGACGAGTTTGCGCCCTTGAAGGCGCATTTTTTTATCCCGAAAATTGACGAAGTGCGCCGAAGGAGAAATATGGGCAACGAAACTGCAATCGGTGCGAAAGAAAGAATCAAGAAACTGTTTTCGCAGTTCAAAAATCCGCGCTTTACCACGGCGTATATTGCGAAAATCGCAATTTTGACCGCAATATCTTTCATCTTGTACGCTTTCGGGAAGTTCAATCTTCCGTTCATATTCCCGAATTTTCTTGAAATTCAAATCAGCGAATTGCCGGCACTTCTTGCGGGATTTTCCATGGGGCCAATCAGCGGATGCGTTGTTATCGTACTGAAATGCCTTTTCAAATTCCCGATGACAAGCACCGCTTACGTCGGCGAAGCGACCGATATTATTCTCGGAATTTTGTTCGTCCTGCCCGCATCTCTTATCTATCACCGCAAAAAAGACAAAAAACACGCTCTCATAGGCATTTGCGTCGGCGGCGTACTTCTTACTATCGCATCTATCATCGTCAACAGATTTATATCCATACCGTTTTTCGTCGAGTTGTATTTTGGCGGGGACTTCGGCGCAATCGTCGGAATGCTCCAGCCGCTCTATAAAGACGTCACCATGGACACATTTTACGTTTATTATTTATTTGCAGGCGTGTTGCCTTTTAATCTTTTAAGATGTATAATAGTAGGCGCGTTGACGTTCGTGTTGTACAAACGCCTGACGAAAATACTGCATTGGGACGGTACGAGTTTGAAAAAGCACGTGGACGAAGAAGTCGTGAATTTGTCGGGAGAATATAGGGTAGACGGCGTGGAAGAAACCTACGCTCTTGCTGAAAAACTTGCTGATACTCTCGTCGGAGGAGAGGTTATCTTGCTCGACGGCGACCTTGGCGCAGGCAAGACCACTTTCACGAAAGGGCTTGCAAAGGCACTCGGCGTCGAAGAAGAAGTCACAAGCCCCACTTTCACCATACTCAACGTGTATGAAAGCGGTAGATTGAAACTCAATCATCTCGATATGTACAGGGTGGAGCATGAAGACGACCTTGTCGAACTCGGCGTGGAAGAAACGATTTCGGATGACGGCGTTACCGTCATAGAATGGAATAAATTTGAAAGCCTGAACGGCAAAATCATCAAGATAAAAATTGCTGTTGACGGAGAAAATAGCAGAATATTCGAGATTGAAGAATGAAAGCACTGGCAATTGACACCACCAATACAACCCTCACTATCGTTGTCATAGACAACGAAAAGTCCTATTTCACCGAATTTGAAGTGGGCAAAAGCGGACATTCGTCCTTGCTCATCCCCGAAATCAAAAAGGTTATGGACGGCGCGGGACTCACCCCCGACGACCTTGACGTCGCTTGCGTAGTCGTGGGACCGGGCTCGTTCACGGGTATACGCATAGGCGCATCCGCTATGACCGCCATATCCTTTTCAAACGGCGTGAAAAGAGTTGCGGTAAACTATTTTGAACTTCTCGCATATAGTAGAGCGCGGATAACAGCAGGGGTTGACGCAGGTCACGGAAACACGTACCTTGCGACTTGCGAAAACGGCAAAATCCTTGAAACGAGATTTGTGGAAGAGGCGGATAAAGACAGTATCCCGAGCGACACAGTCTATACGCTTGCTTGCCCCGCTCACGTTGCGCTTGAAAACGTCTTGAAATCGAAGGTGGAAAACGGAGAATACGTGGACGTATTCGAGCCCGTATATATGAGAAAATCGCAAGCGGAGAGAAATTTGAAATGAGATTTGAACCGCTACGCTACGAGCATCTTCGTCAAATGGCGGAGATTGAAAGAGAAGCATTCGACCAACCTTGGACGGAAAATATGTTTATTCCCGAATTGAATGCGGGGGATGCGTACTATCTCGTCGGAGTTAGGGGGGATGAAGTGCTATGTTACGGCGGTTTTCACAAAGTCCTTGACGAAGGGCATATAACTAATATAGCAGTCAAACAGTCCGAAAGAGGACGCGGATTTGGAAAATTCCTTATGTCGATGCTCATCTCGAAGGCGAGAGAAATCGGCGTGAAACACTTGACTTTGGAGGTAAAATCCACCAACGAAGTCGCAAAAAATATGTACTTGGGATTCGGTTTCCGAGTGGAGGGCGTACGTAAGAGGTATTATAACAATCGTGACGACGCGCTCATTATGTGGCTGGACGTCTAAGGAGGACGCATAAACAAATTCATCGTCGGCAGTGGCGAATCGGTATTATTCTTGCACGGGTGGGGCGGTAGCGCTTCCGCCTTTTTGTTTGTCGCAAAACGGCTCGGCGGATATAAAAGCATAGTCGTGGATTTTAGCGGTTTCGGGGAGAGTGCGGAGCCTGATAAACCGTATAGCGTGAAAGACTATGCGAACGAGGTCGTAGCAATGCTCGAAGAAATGGGAGAAAGTCGAATTTGCGTTGTAGGGCATTCTTTCGGCGGAAGGGTTGCTATGGAAATCGCAAGCGGTCGCCCCGACCTTGTGCGCGCTCTCGTGCTTGTGGATTCCGCAGGGTTGAAACCGCGCAGAAAACCGTCGTATTATATCAAGATATATCTTCATAAAGCACTTGTCCGTTTGGGTTTTAAGGGACTCAAAGGCTCGAAAGATTATCGGGTGCTTTCCCCCGTGATGAAGGAAACTTTCAAAAACGTAGTGTCCTATGACCAAAGCGGACTATTATCCGAAATCCATTGTCCTACCGCTATTTTCTGGGGCGGAAAGGATAGAGAAACTCCGCCTTATATGGCAAGAAAACTCAAAAACGGCATAGGCGGTAGCGAGATTTTTTGGCTAAACGGCGGACATTTCGCCTACGTGGACGACGCAGACGTTTTCATATCCATACTTCGCGCATTTTTGTTTGAAACAAAGGACGACAATAAGAATTTAGGCGGTAAAAATTGGTATTAGCAAGGGGTAATTGGTTTTTCATCATACTGTCCTTGTTGTCGTCGCTGTTCATATCTCGACCGTATCTGTACGTGGCGCAACAGGATAACTATCGAATTTCGACCGTTTTCAAAAGCAAGCGACTGCGCACCGCTTACCTAATGGACTTGCTATGCGTAGGGATATTTGCGGGGATATATATCGGATTGAGTTTTTTGCAGTCGAGAATATTCTGGGGATTTCTCGACGCAATGTTCTTTTTCATAGCGGAAATCACGTTGTATTTTGCAGAAGAAATGCCCGAAAAGAAGAAACCTATGCGCTATACGAAACGCGCGGTCAGGGCGTTGAGCGCACTCGTTACGGTCAATTCAACTCTCATTATGCTCACCCTTTTCCACTTGAATGCGGTGGTTGAGGATGCCTATTTCAGATATTCGTCGATATTTGCGTTTCCGATATTCTATCCGCTTACTTTTTCGCTAACTATGGCGGTGGTGAACTGTTTTGAAAGGCTCAACAATTTGCGCTACGAGAGAAAAACTCGGCGTATTCTCGGTGAATATCCGCACCTTGTCAAAATCGGTATAACCGGTAGTTACGGCAAAACGTCGGTCAAAAACTATCTTGCGCATATCCTTGGCGGACGGTATAAGGTGTTGTCGTCGCCTGAGAGTTACAACACACCTATGGGGATTGCTAAAACGGTCGCTATGCTCGACGGCTCTCACGACGTGTTGATTGCGGAAATGGGTGCGCGTAGAGTTGGGGATATAAAGAAACTTATGAAAATCGTCAATCCGACCGTTGGCGTTTTGACCGGGATAAACGAGCAACATCTCGAAACTTTCGGCAGTATGGAAAACTTGGTCAGGGAGAAGATGAGAGTGATAAATATGCTCGACGATAGCGGAGTAGGTTTCGCTTCCGACGGGGTGAAAGAAAGATTGCTTTCCGCAAAAAAACAAACGAAATTGCCGTATTTTGCAGGATTTGACGAAGACGACGGAGTGTATGCAAGCGATCTTGCGGTTGCTAGCGACGGCTCTGTTTTCAATCTGCACTTCGGGGAGGACGTCTATCCGACGAAAACCTATCTTCTCGGCAAACATAACGTGGAAAACGTCGTGCTTTCCGCCGCTGTCGCTTATTATCTCGGCGTGGAGCCTGCTGAAATCGTTGAGAGAATTGCCACTCTCAAACCTGTACCGCACCGTCTGCAACTTATCCGCGGAAACGGCATAAGAATAATTGACGATACCTTCAATTCAAACCCCGACGGAGCAATTTGCGCACTCGACGTGCTTGCTAAATTCGCGGGCAGAAAGGTGGTCGTAACTCCGGGACTCGTCGAACTTGGCAAAAAAGAAACCGAAGTCAACGAATATCTCGGAGGGTATATCGCATCCGTCGTAGACGTTGTAGTCTTGATTGGCGGTATGCGCGCGGACTTCGTCGCAAGGGGACTGCGTAGTGCGGATTTTAGGGGAAAAATCTACCACTACGACACCTTGGACGAGGCAAAAAACGATTTTGGTATTCTGCTGCGTATGGGCGATAATCTACTGCTTTTGAACGATTTGCCCGACGTGTACGACGAATAGGAGGGGTATGAAAAGAAAAGTAGCGTTGATTTTCGGCGGGCGGTCGATTGAAAGCGATATATCAGTCATTACCGCAATTCAGACTTACAAGCAACTCGACGGTTACGAAGTCGAACCGATATTTATGTATGACGGGGATTTCTATACGGGCGGTATGAAAACTCTCTCTGATTTCACACCTTTCGAGGCGCATAAGCACGTGAAAACTTTGCTATATAGCGGTGGATTCTATGCGGTGAAAAGGGGTAAACTCAAAAAGGTTTTTGCGCCCGACGTCGCTCTCGTCTGCTGTCACGGCGGAGAAGGGGAAAACGGCACACTTCAAGCTTTGCTTGATTTTTACGGAATACCGTATACGTCCGCAGAGGTACTGCCGTCCGCTATCTGTATGGATAAGGGAGTGAGCAAAAAGATATTCGACAATATGCTTTTGAATGTCATTCCGCATTATGTCGTCACGAAACGAGAGTACGAAGAAAGGACGGATGAAACCTTATTCCGACTCGAAAACACTCTCGGTTATCCGCTCATCGTCAAACCGTCAAGGGCAGGGAGTAGCATAGGTATTAGCACGGCGGAAAATAGAGAAGACCTAATATCCGCTCTCGACGTTGCAAAGGAATTTGACGATAAAATGGTCGTTGAACAAATGCTCACGGATTTTGTCGAAGTCAATTGCGCTGCATTTAGGGATAGCGGCGGCGTCGTGGTGTCCGAAACCGAAAGACCGCTATCCGCACACGATATTCTGACCTTTGAAGATAAGTACGTATCGGGCGGGAAAATGAGTGGCGGCGGTCGTATTATGCCCGCGGATATAGGCGCACTCAATTCCGTCGTAAAGGCGAATACCGCACGGCTCTACGATGAGTTGGATTTGGACGGTGTGGTCAGAATGGACTACCTTGTGGATAAAACGAGAAATAAGGTGTATATCAACGAAATCAACACAATCCCAGGTTCCCTTGCGTACTATCTGTTTGAAGAAGTGGGGATAAAATATTCCGAAATGCTGCGGCGGATAATCGACAACGCAATAAAAATAGGGAAACCCACTCATCGCACCTACTCGACGGGCGTACTAGAAAACTTCCACGGCGGCGGGAAATACACCATGTGAAAAAACACTCCGATCGGAGTGCTTTTCAATGATATACTTGCAATGCAAGTATGATATATGACTCACGCAATATGATATACGCGTTGCGTATGATATATGCAGACGACAGTCGTTTATTAGCGACACGTCCGTATATTGTGGATTTTTAGTTTATTATTCTGTCATTCCAAGCGAAACTACTTTGAGCTTGGCATGACAGAAGTGTGAGTTAGCGTATATAAGTCATAAAATTGCCGACATCTACGACACATAAGAAACAAGTTGCACCAAAGCCGTCTTTGTGCTATCATTTTAATATATATCATTATCAGAAGGTAGTTATGGACAAAATTAGAATGATAAATCCGCTCGTTGAAATGGACGGAGATGAAATGACTCGTATCCTTTGGGCGTGGGTGAAAGATATTCTCATCAAACCCTACGTGGATTTGAAGACGGAATACTACGACCTGTCAATCCAAAACCGCGATGCAACGGACGATAAAGTTACGGTTGACGCTGCAAATGCATGCTTGAAATACGGCGTCGGCGTGAAGTGCGCAACCATAACCGCAAACGCTCAAAGAGTGGAAGAATTTGGACTCAAAAAGATGTGGCCCAGTCCCAATGGCACAATTCGCGCAATAATGGACGGTACGGTTTTCCGTGCGCCTATACTTGTTGACGGAGTAACTCCGCTCGTGCCCACTTGGACGAAACCTATCACTATTGCTCGTCACGCATACGGTGACGTGTATAAAAACGTTGAAATCAGAGTAGAAGGCGGAAAAGCGGTCATCGGCGCAAACGGCGAAGAAAAGATTATCTTCGACTTCGGCGACGGAAAGGGAGTCATTCAAGGCGTGCATAACACAGATAAGAGTATCACGAGTTTTGCACATAGTTGCTTCAAATTCGCTCTCGACACCAAACAAGACCTTTGGTTTGCGACGAAAGACACCATATCCAAGACCTACGACCACCGTTTCAAAGACATTTTCGCAGAGATTTACGAAGCGGACTACAAGGAAAAATTCGAGAAAGCGGGCATAGAGTATTTCTACACTCTCATCGACGACGCGGTTGCAAGAGTCATTCGCTCCAACGGCGGATTTATTTGGGCGTGCAAAAACTACGACGGTGACGTCATGAGCGATATGGTCGCAACGGCATTCGGCTCCCTTGCGATGATGACTTCGGTCCTCGTATCTCCGACCGGCGCATACGAATACGAAGCGGCACACGGCACGGTCACTCGTCACTACCGCAAATGGCAAGCGGGGGAAACCACTTCGACAAACTCCGTCGCAACGTTGTTTGCTTGGACGGGCGCACTCAAAAAGCGCGGTGAAATGGACGATATTCCCGAACTTGTCGCTTTTGCGGAAAAACTCGAAAAAGCCACTATCGACACAATCGAAAGCGGTGAAATGACGAAAGACTTGGCACTCTTGTTCAAGAAGGACGGAGTGGAAGTCAAGACTCTCGACAGCAAAGCGTTTCTTGAAGCGATTGCAACGAGATTATAAGATTTTATGCGACCACGAAAAAACCTGCCGTTCGGCAGGTTTTTCATTATCTAATCGGTTGTTTTTTATTTTGCAAGGATATATTCGCCCTCGATGACGATTGAATCTTTCAAGCGCTTCGGAACGTACAATCTGATTTGCGCTTCCGCCTTGTTGTCGTTGAAAAGGAAGAAAAGCATATCGTTGAGTGCGTTGTCTGCTTTGGGGGAGTCGCCGTCTGTGATATGAATGATGCCGTTGGATTTGTCAATGCTCGTTTGGATTGCGCCGTTGAATTTTTGATAACCCCTTACGTTGATGAAAATTTGCTCGTCCGTGTAGAAGAGTGCGACGTTTTTTTGGTCGAGGTCGATCACGATTTTTTGAATGCGGTATTCGTTTGTGGTGTCGTAACTGACGTCAAAGACTTTCGTTTCGTCGAAGTAGCCGTTTTCCGCCATAAATCCACTTCTTTCGGACACCCATTTTTCAGGGTTGATAGAACCGAGTCCTGCGGAGATTATCACGAAAACGGAGCCGACCAACATGACGTAAAGACAAATATTGGCAAATGAAAAAGGTTTTTTCTTGATGTTGGTTTTTGCGGGACGAGCGATGAATTTTTCTCTCTCGTTGTAGTAGGCAAGATATTTGATGAAACCCTCGACAGAGAGAAGTCCGAGACCTATTGCAAGCATACCTGCGCCGAATAGGACGGTGAACATCATGCCTGACGAAGTCGCGGTGATAAGCACGATAGCATAGACGACGAGAAGAAGCCCACCCAAAACAAGAGCGAGAGTCAACGCTACGAGAAGCACGAAAGGCACGTGCAACAAAACTCTACGCCATATATCTTTGGCGGTGAGTTTGTCTTGAATATTATCCTTGTGCAAATCTT
>CAZWUI010000002.1:102446-141876 GCA_964637515.1 uncultured Bacteroidaceae bacterium
CGCCATATATCTTTGGCGGTGAGTTTGTCTTGAATATTATCCTTGTGCAAATCTTCGTCTATGAGTTTGAGAAGTATTTCTGCGGTGAGTTTGTCTTGAATATTATCCTTGTGCAAATCTTTTTCCATACCAATATTTTAATATATCAAGAGTAATTGTCAACCGATTGAACTCAATTGCGTTCTATTGCAATCGCCCAACGCATACGATTTAGGGTAAATAAGACGAAAAACGAACGTTTGCAACAAAATACGTCAAATTGTGAGCGCGAATAAGTTTTATATTGAGGTGGAGAGTGTTCGTCGTCGTAGGCAAAAAGAGCATTATCGTAGGAGTTGCCGTAGTCGTGTTGTTTGCGGTGCTGTGTACAGGAGTGGGAATGACCTCGTCCGCGCAGGTATTTTTTGGAGAAAGCACAAGAAAAGTGCCGGTCTATTCCGTCGAAAGCGGTGATGAAAAAGTCATCGCACTGACCTTCGATGCGGCGTGGGGAGCAGACAAAACTCTCGGCATAATCGACATTCTAAATGGCTATAATGCAAAAGCGACCTTTTTTCTCGTCGGCTTTTGGATAGATAAATACCCGAGCGAAGTCAAGGCGATTGCGGATGCGGGGTTTGACGTTGGCAATCACTCCGAAAATCACCTGAATATGCCTCGTCTTGCACGTGCGAAAATGGAAGAAGAAATCAAATCCGTCAACGATAAAGTCTTCGACTTGACTGGAAAAACTCCGCAATATTTTCGTGCGCCTTACGGCGACTATGACAATTCGTTGATGACTTGCCTTGACGATATGGGTATGACGGGGGTGCAGTGGAGCATAGACACTCTTGACTGGAAAGGACTTTCCGCCGCTCAAATTTCAGAAAGAGTTTTGCCAAAGGCAAAAAGCGGGGATATTATCCTATTTCACAACAATTCCGATCACGTTTTGGACGCACTTCCTATCGTGCTTGAGGGACTGAAACAAAAAGGTTTTCGTTTCGTAGCGTTGTCCGAAATGGTCGCTACCGAAAATTACTACACGGACTCCCAAGGCGTCCAACACAAACAGAATTGAAAGCAAAGGAGATAAATATGAGTTACGAGCAAATGCAAAACAACAGAGTTTACGTGTCGGGTAAAGTGGCGACTACGCCTGAATTTTCACACGAGGTTATGGGGGAAGGATTCTACGACTTTGTCGTAGCGGTCGAGAGATTATCCGGTCAAATCGACGAAATCCCCGTGACGATTTCAGAACGACTAATCGAAGATAATCTTGACGTGGGCGCGGATGTCGGCATATGCGGTCAGTTGCGCTCATATAACAAAATGGCGGACGGCAAGAGTAAACTCGTGCTTCGCGTGTTCGTCAGGGAACTTGCCGAATGCGATCCTGACGTGCCGAATTATATCGAGATAGAAGGGTACGTGTGCAAGCAACCCGTATACCGCACTACGCCCTTTGGACGAGAGATATGCGACTTGCTGCTTGCGGTCAATCGCGCGTACAACAAGTCGGACTATATCCCCGCAATCGCCTGGGGCAGAAACGCAAGATATGCGGAAACCTTTTCGGTTGGCGATAGGGTGAGAGTTGAGGGCAGAATACAGTCGAGAGTGTATCAAAAAACGCTCGACGACGGCTCCGTCGAAGAGCGCACCGCCTACGAAGTGTCCGTTGCAAAAATAGAAAAATAGCAAATCCACCTTTGAAAACCTACTGAAAAACGGCGGTTTTGGTGGCATTTTGTCCAAAATCGCTGTTTACATTGAGAAAAGTATATGATATAATCTTTGTATAAATCACGCGCGTAGCGCAAGGAGCGCATATGAATATCAAAGATTACACACTCAAAGTTGTCTACGAACTCGGCGGAGTGGAAAAAACTATCCACGGAAACGATGACGTTTTGTCTTTTGTCGATAGCGGGGACAAGTCTCACGTACTTATCACTATGACCGCCCAAAAACCCGTCAAAATCAAACTTGCGGAACTCATCTACGATCACTATTTCGAGAGTCAGGAATGGTTTTTTGCAAACGGCTATCAGAGTTGGACGACCGCAAGAGAGTATAAAATCGGAGATAGACAATACGGCTTGCGTTTTCCCTGCGATGTTTTGACTATCGCTCGCAAATTTGCGGGTCCGTCGGGCGACTACGATTTCACGGAATACGGCAAAGATTTGTTCCATTCCCACACGTACACCTATCTTCGTCACGGCGACAAGTGTGAACTTTTCGGCACACTCAACGAAAAAAGCGGCTACACGATTTTCTATGCGGACGTCAGAGAACACGTTTTCGCAATCGAAAAGGACCTTGAAGGCGTGACCATTCTTGGTGATTACGAGATTTTCAACGTTACCCAACACGTCGGCACTTACGACGAAGTTTTCGATGCATATTTTGCCGAATACCCCGAAAAGAGTACGGGCAGAGTGGACCATTTTGCAGGCTACACCTCTTGGTATAACTACTTCCAAAACATAACCGAAGATATAGTTTTGCGCGACCTTGAAGGGCTTTATGCAAAAGTCGGTGCGGGTGCTAATATCTTCCAAATCGATGACGGTTATGAAAGCAAAGTCGGGGATTGGCTCAACGTAGATCCCGAAAAATTTCCCGGCGGTATGGCGCATATCGCGGACGAAATCCACAAAAAAGGCTACAAAGCAGGTATATGGCTTGCGCCTTTTGCCGCAGAATTCAAAGCGAATATCGTCAAAGAGCACCCCGATTGGTTCATCCGCGACAAGAAAGGCAAACTTCTCATCGGCGGTATGTCTTGGAACGGTTTCTACGTTCTTGACATCGAAAAGGAAGAAGTCAAGGACTATATCCGCAAGGTTTTCAACGTCGTTTTCGACGAGTGGGGCTACGATATGGTCAAGCTCGATTTCCTGTATTCGGCAGCGATTTTGCCCGCGTACAACAAGTCGAGAGGGCAGTTGATGTGCGAGGCTATGGAATTTTTGCGCGAATGTTGCAAGGATAAAATCATTCTCGGTTGCGGTGTGCCTCTCGGTGCAAGTTTCGGAAAGGTGGACGCTTGCAGAATAAGTTGCGACGTGGAACTTTCTTTCAAAGAAAAATGGTACGTGAAAGTCACAAATCAAGAGATAATTTCCGCCAAAAACGCTATGAATAACACCATTTTCCGCCGTCACCTGAACGGCAGAATCTTCGCGAACGATCCCGACGTGTTCTTCTTGCGCGACGACGGTATGAAACCCGCAAAATTCAGTATGGCACAAAAGAAGTTGCTTGCAAAAGTCAACAATATGTTCGGCTCCGTGCTGTTTGTCAGCGACAACGCCGGCGCGTATGACGACGAAAAAGTCGAAATTCTCAAAAAATCATATAAGAAATTCGACGGACAAGTGCTTTCTGCAGAGTATGTCGACGACGAGCATATCGAAATCGTATACGTCGAAAACGGCGTGAAACAGAGATTTGTATATAATAATCTCACGGGTGATAATAGCGTAGAGGTCATAAAATGATTTATATCGATAAACTTGACGAAGTAAGACGAGAAATCATGGCTCTCGGTCGCGACGTCAAAATCATCGCCGCAACGAAAACCCAAACAAAAGAAACCGTAGATGAGTTTCACGCACTTGCGCCCGACGTCATTCTCGGCGAAAACAGAGTGCAGGAACTTGTCGATAAGTATGATGAACGCTACGATTGGCACTTCATCGGACAACTGCAAACGAACAAAGTTAAATATATCGCGGACAAAGTGAGCCTTATTCATTCTCTCGACCGCGACGACCTAGCGAAAGAAATTGAAAAACAGGGCGGAAAAAGGAATATTATTATTCCTTGCCTTATCGAAATCAATATGGGTGCGGAAATCACAAAGGGCGGTGTTTCCCCTGAAAACGCTTGCGATTTCATCCGCTCTCTCGAACAATATCCGCATATAAAAATCGAAGGCATAATGTCCGTTTTGCCAAATCTAGGAGACACTCCTGCGCTCGACGGACTCTATTCTCGACTCGATGACCTTTTTGACGAAGTGCGCGAAATCAAACAACCCAACCTTGAAGTGAAATATTTGTCCGCAGGTATGAGCGGAGATTATCAAGTCGCACTCCGCCACAAATCCAATATGATAAGACTCGGCAGAGTCCTTTTCGGAGAAAGACGTTACGTATGACAAACGAAAAACAAAATAAAAAACCACTGATTGACTTCGGCAAAATCAAAGAAGAAATCAAAAACTTCCGTTTTGACAAAGAGCATTTGTTGAAACTTTTGCCGTTTTTGCTTGAAATATTGTTGCTTGCGGTGATAATCGTAGGGGACTTGCTCTCCAAAAAATATCTTCTCCGCTTTTTGTGCGCGGAAAACGGTGCGGAATGGTATATCAATCACGGACTCACATATTCCGAGGCGGAATATATTGATTTCACTGCAATAAAAGGCTTTCTCGACCTCGAATATTCCTTGAATACGGGCATGGGATTCGGCATGATGAAGGACGGCACGGTCGGACTTATCGTCATTACCTCAATCGTCATAATCGCACTTCTTGCTTATCTCACAGTCTATCACAAGGATAGCGAATTTTTGCGCGTGCCCCTCATTATGATAGCGGGTGGCGGAATAGGCAATCTCGTGGATAGAATCGCTCTTGGTGCAGTCAGAGACTTTTTCAAATTTACGTTTGTGGATTTTGCGGTATTTAACGTTGCGGATTCATTCGTGACGGTGGGTGCAATTCTTCTCATCATCTATCTTGTCGTGCAGATTTTCAAGCCGAGCAAGAAAGATGAAGAGAGCGAGAAAAACGACGACGAAGAAGAAATGGTCATCAAATTCGTCGTGCCAGGACTTGACGATGATGATGAAGAGTTCCAAATCGCAACCGATGATGAAAACGCCAAAACGAGTGAAAACGATAATCTAACCACTCAAAACGCCGAAAACGGCAATGCGGACAACAGTGATTCTTACGTTGACGGCACGAACGTTTCCGGCGGAGAAAAGCAGTCTTTCACCATTGAAAGTGCGGATGAAAAGGAAAAAAACACCGCAAAATCTTATTCTATCGAAAGCGTGGACGATACGGACAAATGAGATACGTAGCGTCAGAAAATATTAGACTTGACAACTTTTTGGCACGTGAGTGCGGTATTTCTCGTTCAAACGCAAAAACCATAATCGAAAGCGACGGCGCACTTGTCAACGGAGTCAAAAAGACTAAGAGCGGTTTTGAACTGAAAGTCGGTGACGAGGTGGATTTCGTTGTGCCCGAGCCGAAAATGCTTGATGTAACCCCGAATGCAGATATAAAACTCGACATCGTCTATCAAGACGATAGTTTCGCAGTCATCAACAAACCGCAGGGAATGGTCGTTCATCCCGCAAGCAGTTATCACGGCAACGATACGCTTGTCAACGCACTTCTTGCAGACCTTGACAATTTGAGTTCGATAAACGGAGTCATTCGTCCCGGTATTGTGCATAGACTGGATAAGGACACTTCAGGACTCATCGTCGTAGCGAAAAACGACGATGCGCACAAAAGCCTTGCAGGGCAGATCGAAAGAAAAACCGCAAGAAGAATATATTTTGGACTTTGCGACGGCAATTTCAAAGAGGATAGCGGCACGGTTGACGCTCCCATTGCAAGAAATAAGAAAGACAGAAAGAAAATGGCAATCGACCAAGACGGGCGAAGGGCAGTCACTCACTACGAAGTTTTGGAGCGTTTCGGCAAATATACGCTTGTGCGCTTTGAGCTTGAAACGGGTAGGACTCATCAAATCAGAGTGCATGCATCATCATTGCATCATCCGATTGTGGGGGATACCGTCTACGGCGGATCGACTGCGCTATACAAAAACGGACAACTTCTTCACGCAAAAGAATTGCGCTTGACTCATCCCGTGACAAGTGAAGAAATGACCTTTGAATGTGATTTGCCGCAGTATTTCATCGACGTGCTTGAGAAATTGCGCAAAATGAAAAAATCCACTGATTAGTGTGGGTTTTCTGAAAAAGTATTCTAAAAAACGGCAAATTCTGAAATGGTTTTGCCGTTTTTCTCATTTTATCAGCAGTTTTTCGTGGGCGTTCGGTTCGACTTTCGCAGTCTTGTAATTGACGTAGATCACTTGCCCCGGATGTCCGTTCGGTTGGCGTTTCACGTTGCGCCTTTCGGTGTAGTCAACGTCAATGCTTCCGTTTTCGCTCGATGCTGCAATCTCGCTCGCAACCTTGATTACGTCGTCGGGTAGGGACTTTCCTTCGGTCAGGACTATGACGTGTGCGCCGTGTCCGTTTTTGATATGGAACCATACGTCGCTTGACGATGCGATACGGAAAGTCAATTCGTCGTTTTGAAGATTATTTCGTCCTTTGAGAATGGTGAAACCGTTATATTCGTAGGTTATAGGCGGTTCGGGTTTTTCTTTGCGAACTTTTCCTTTTTGCGACTTTTTCTTTATCGCGCCGAGTCGTTCGAGTTCTTCTTCAATTCCTGCATACGATTGGTCGTAGGGGAGAGTTTCGATTTCCTTTTCAACGGACAAGACGTATTCGAGAAGTCGTTTGTCGTCGGCGAGTTTTTTTTCGGTGAACTCCTTTTGGCGTTTGAGTTTATTATACTTTGTATAATAATATGTGGAATTTCCCGACGGTGTGAGCATGGGATCGAGTGCTATTGATACCTTTTCACCCGTGTAGTAGTCGTCGCAGACGAGAGTTTCGTCGCCCTTTTTTATGCGGTAAATATTTGCGACGATGAGTTCGCCTTTCACACGGAAACTTTCCATATTTTTGCATTCTTCAAGTCGCTCTATATCCGTTTTGATATTTTTTTCAACTCTTGCTTTCAGGTGTTTTACGGCAGTTGCAAGGGTTTTGAGTCGCGCTTTGTTGCGAATATCCGCATCCGTTTTCGAGTAAAGCGCATCAAACGCTTCACTCATAGTGGGATAAAAAACTTTTTCACCACTCAAAACGGAGTAGTCGTAGGGATAAACTTCCTTTCCGCCTATGACGCAAGGACTGAAATAGGGTTGTGAATTGACGTTTTTCTGCTCGTCGATGACTTTCAAAAGGGCGGTCAATTCGTCTTTTGAAAGCGGTTCGGCATGGTCTGCTTTGAGTCCCGCTCGCACCAAAATTTCGGACACGGTAACTCCCGAAAAACCTGAAATTCTATCGATGATAAACTTGTGCAAATCACCGCCGTTGAAATCGCCGAAAACGGAATAATAGTCAGTTAGATAACTGGTTTTTGCTTGTCCAACGGGTTCGTAACGCACTCCGCGCAAAACGACGTGATCGCGGGCTACGTCAAGGGGAAGATGCTTGACTGCATCGAGAATAGTGAGATTTCCGTCCGTGAAAACCACGTTGCTATATCTGTTCATTATTTCGATGAAAAGATAGTAGGTCGCATCGTCTTTCATCTCCGTCCTTGCATTGAAAGTGATTTTTATTATGCGGTCGGAGTTGTAGACGGAAACGTCGGTTATAGTCGCAACGGACAGGTGTTTTCGTAGGAGCATACAAAGGGCGGGGGCGGTGACGGGATTAGGTTTTTTGCTCGTCGTTAGGTGCAAACGCGGTGCTCCGGCGTTGCAAGACGCGCAAAGACAGAGGTTTTTTCCGTTTGCTCTCAGATAAAACCTCACTTCGTCCGCGTCCGGTTGGACGATTTTGTCAATTCTTCCGCCTGCGATACTGCGATTTAGCTCGTTTGCAAGGGCGGATAAAGTCAAAAGATCGCTGCCCATATGACCATTATACACCAAAACCGCGTTTTCACAACATTATCTTTCATTTTTCGCTTGAATTTTGTCCGCGCATTTTGACTAAAATTTCTATTGCAATTTATTTGTCCGTATGATATACTCTTTAATACTTATGAAATAACGCAAGCGCATTAAGCGCATGGAGGACAAATGAGTTATACAGTTGAAAAACTTGAAAAGAGCCAAGTGAAACTCGTCTTTGACGTAGACGCAACGACCTTTGACAACGCTGTCAAAGAAGCCTATCAGAAAACGAAACATAAGTTCCAAATTCAAGGCTTCAGAAAAGGACACGTTCCTATGAAAGTTATCGAAGGAATTTACGGAAAAGAGGTATTTTATGAGGACGCAATGGATATCGTTATACCCGAAGCCTATGGCGAAGCGCTCCAAAAAGAATCCGACCTCGACGTCGTTGCTCAACC
The DNA here is from genome assembly GCA_964637515.1 of uncultured Bacteroidaceae bacterium. GTDB lineage: Bacteria > Bacillota > Clostridia > Christensenellales > CAG-917 > RGIG4097. Next base: position 110,638 of record CAZWUI010000002.1, read on the forward strand.
CGAACTTACCGCTTTCGATTTCAAAGAAGACGGCGGTGCGACTTTCACTCTTATCGTGACCGTGAAACCCCAAGTCGTTCTCGGACAATACAAAGGCTTGTCCGTTTCCAAGAAAGTGGAAAAAGTCACTGCAAAACAAGTTGACGAAGCAGTCGAAGAAAACCGTCAAAAACAAGCTCGTCTTATCGATGTCGAAGAAGCGGCTCAAAACGGCAATATCGTCGAAATCGACTTCACCGGCTACGTCGACGGCAATGCATTCGACGGCGGTGCGGCAAACAACTACGAACTTGAACTCGGCAGTGGTCAATTCATTCCCGGTTTTGAAGATCAACTCGTAGGCGCAAAAGCAGGCGACCACGTTGCAGTCAAAGTCACCTTCCCCGAAGACTATCACGCGGAAGAACTCAAAGGCAAAGAAGCAACCTTCGAATGCGACGTTCACGCAGTCAAAGTGAAAGAAGTCCCCGCACTCGACGACGACTTCGCAAAAGACGCATCCGAATTTGACACTCTTGCAGAATACAAAGAGGACGTCAAAAATAAACTTAAAGCAGAAGCGGAACAAGCAGCGGAAAGAGCCTATGAAGACGAACTCATCGAAACTATCGTCGCAAACGCAACCGTAGAAATTCCCGAAGTCATGATCGACAACGAAGTCGAAGATATGGTGAACGAATTTGAATACCGCCTTATGTATCAAGGTATCAAACTCGACGATTATCTCGGCTACGTCGGACTCACCAAGGACCAACTCAAAGGCGAATACAAAGAACAAGCCGAAAGAAGCGTCAAAGTCCGTCTCGTCATGGAACAAATCGTGAAAGTCGAAGACCTTAAGTTTGCGGATAGCGAAATCGATGAGAAACTCGCAAAAGCGGCAGAAGAAGCCGGCAAGAGCCTCGAAGACTTCAAGAAGACTCTCCGCAAAGAACAAATCGACTATCTCGTCAATCAAATTCTTTCTGACAAACTCATGGCAACTCTCAAAGAAGCCAATCCCGCAGTCGTGAAAGCATCCACCAAGAAACCCGCTGCGGCACCCGTAGGCAAGGTCGAGGACGAGAAAGAAGAAAAAGCAGAGAAGAAAGCTCCCGCCAAAAAAGCAACCAAAAAAACCACTAAAAAAGCGGAACAACCCGAGGACTAATTCTCGGTTAGGAAGGAGAATGAAATAATGAAAAACACCCTCATACCTTACGTTGTCGAAAGAACCGCCCAAGGCGAACGTTCGTATGACCTCTATTCAAGACTTCTCGATGATAGAATCATCTTTCTCAGCGGAGAAATCAACGATGATCTTGCAAATAGCATAGTCGCACAACTTTTGTTCTTGGAAGGCAAAGACAGCCAAAAGGATATCAGTATCTACATCAATAGCCCGGGCGGATCGGTGTCTGCAGGTATGGCAATCTACGACACTATGAACTATATCAAGTGTGACGTTTCCACTATCTGCATCGGTCTTGCGGCGTCGATGGGTGCGTTTTTGCTGTCGTCGGGCGCGAAGGGCAAGAGATATTCTCTCCCGAACTCCAAGATCATGATTCACCAACCTCTCGGCGGTGCTCAAGGTCAAGCGAGCGATATAGCAATCGTTGCGGAAGAGATTCTCAAAACGAAGAGCAAACTCAACAGTATTCTTGCCGAAAATTCAGGTCAACCCCTTGCAAAAGTGGAAATTGACACCGATAGAGACTTCTACATGACCGCCGACGAGGCGCAAAAGTACGGTCTTATCGACAAAATTTTCGTGCATCGTCAATAATTCCTACGGAGTAATATGGATTATAGAAAAATCGAGCATTGTTGTTTCTGCAGTAAAAGCAGCGACGAAGTCGACCTCGTGGCAGGACCTAACGAGTTGTTCATCTGCAACGAGTGTATCGGAAAGTGCGCCTACCTTCTCGAAAAGAAAAAAGATAGAAGAATCGAGAAAGAAGACGTGGTTTCACTCTACACTCCGCGCCAGATAAAAGAAAAACTCGACGAATATATCGTTGGTCAAGAAGCCGCCAAAAAGGTGCTTTCCGTCGCAGTTTACAACCACTACAAGCGCGTCAATCAGACAAAAAAGAGAAATAGTGACGGCGTTGTTCTCGAAAAAAGCAACGTTCTCGTTCTCGGTCCTACGGGCTCGGGAAAGACTCTGCTTGCCAAAACTCTCGCACAAATTCTCAACGTACCCTTTGCGGTTGCGGATGCAACCACGCTCACTGAGGCGGGTTACGTCGGTGAAGACGTGGAAAATATCTTGCTCAAACTCATATTAGCCGCAGACGGCGACGTCAAAAAAGCTGAAGTCGGCATCATCTATATCGACGAAATCGACAAAATCGCAAGAAAAGGCGAGAACGTGTCTATAACTCGCGACGTTAGCGGTGAGGGCGTGCAACAAGCACTACTCAAAATCATCGAAGGCACCGTTGCAAGCGTTCCTCCTCAAGGCGGAAGAAAACACCCCAACCAAGAATGCTACCAAATCGACACGACGAATATCTTGTTCATCTGTGGCGGTGCGTTCGTAGGCATTGATAAGATCGTGGATGAGAGAAAGGATAACTCCAAACTCGGTTTCGGCAGTGCGGTGAAAGGCACGATTGAATATCGTTATGACGAACTTATCGAAGCGTTGCAACCCGCTGATCTTGTGAAATACGGTTTGATTCCGGAATTTGTGGGAAGAGTGCCTATCGTTGTCGGGCTCAATGCGCTTGATGAAACCGCGCTTGTGAAGATTTTGTCCGAGCCGAAAAACGCTCTCACCAAGCAATACAAGACTCAATTCAAACTTGACGAGGTCGACCTTGAGTTTGACGATTCCGCGTTGAAAGCGATTGCAAACAAAGCAATCCAACTGAAAACGGGCGCACGTGGTTTGAGATCAATTCTCGAAACACTGTTGCTTGACCTTATGTACGACATTCCGTCTGACAAGACGATTTCTAAAGTCATCGTCGGTGAGAAGTGCATAACCGAAAAAGCGAAACCCGAAATTGTAAGAAAGAACACAGAAGAAATCGCGTAACAATCAAAAATAGCGCATTAGATGCGCTATTTTTATACTCTCGAAAAGAAAGCGGCAATTTGCCGTGAGGTGATTATGGTTATCAAAAATGCGAAATTTGTAACGTCCGTTGCAGATTCAAACGCACTCTACGATACGGGTGCGCCTGAAATTGCGATTGCAGGGAAGTCTAACGTCGGAAAGTCTTCCTTCATAAACTTCATTTGCAACAACGGAAAACTCGCACGCACGTCGGGAGACCCCGGACGCACGCGCTTGCTCAACTACTTTGAAATCAACGGCGGTGAATTTTATATTGTAGATTTGCCCGGTTACGGCTATGCAAAAGTCGCAAAGACCGAAAAGTCAAAGTGGGGTGGTATGATAGAAGGTTATCTTCAAAAAAGCGATAGACTGAAAAACGTTTTCGTCCTTCTTGACTGCCGTCACGAGCCGACTGACGACGATAAAATGCTCGTCAATTTCTTGTTCCACTTCAATATTCCGTTTACGCTGATTGCCACGAAAGCGGACAAACTCAGTCGTCAACAACAGATGAAAAGTAGGCAAATCATTGCGTCCGCAATGGGAGTAGGGGCGGATAATATCTACTTCACGTCCTCTCTCAATAAGACAGGAAAAGATGCGATTTTTGAAAGAATTGCTCAAATTTTAGGCTAAACCATTCTAAAAAAGTTGATTTTTTGGAATACTTTTCCAAAATCCACTTATATAACACACTTTATATAAATAAATACGCACGCGTGTAGCGTGCGCATTTTTTTATCTATCATTTCATAGTGATTGAGAAATAAACGGTTAATCGGTGTGATTGTGATTGAATTTGTTTTTCTATTATACGTAGAAGTTTATTTTGATTGTATGAGTTGCTTTGATTATAAAAGACGTAGATTGTGCCGCATCGATTTCGTCGGACGGATTTTCTCGTTACTTTTTTATATCATCAGTCGGGTTTGTTTGCGTGGGGCGGTTGATTTATTATTCTAAAACCGCATCGCCTAAATCCGCAATGAAGACAAGGTGGTTGCCTATCAGGTCGCAGGACGTCAGATAGTAGGGAATATCGTTTTTCACGACCTTGGGAGTCACTCGCACGTTTTTGCCGTGTAGGTGTCCGTAGGTGACTGCATTCACTTCGTATTTTTCAAGAAGGGCGGTGACTGCCGTATCGTTGTATTTCGCATCGAAAGGCGGATAGTGGAGAAGTGCGACGACATAGTCGTCGGGTTTGCGCACCCTTTGCATTGCGGTGAGAGAAAGCTCAAGGCGAATAAGCTCTCTGTCATATATCTTCTTGTCTTCCTGCGTTGTGTCGTCAGTAGGTACTGTCCAACCGCGTGAGCCGACGACTAGAAGATTGCCTATTCTTATGCAGTTATTCTGCAAGAATAAAAAGTCGGGGAATGCCTTTTGAATTTTGGAAAGAGTGTCCCAATAATAGTCGTGATTTCCTCTGACGACCACTTTTTTGCCGTTGAGTGCGGAAATCAAGTCGTAGTCGGGTTTTGCTTCGTCAATGGAAATTCCCCAAGACAAATCTCCGCCGAGAAGTATGACGTCATTCTCGGCGACTTTTTCCTGCCAATCCGCAGTTATCTTTTCAAAATAGTCGTTCCAGTCGTCCCCAAACACGTTCATAGGCTTTTCTACGACGGTGGAGAGATGAAGATCGCTTATTGCAAACACTTTCATAATCTTATTATAACATAAAAATTTCTAAACTCAAATAAGTTTATTATATTTATATAAAGTTGATTTTTTGGAATTTTGGAATAGAAATAAAAAGCGTGATTATTCTTGTGGGTGGTCGGATGAGTCGGCAACTTTTCTATTGCGGTGAATTTCGTTTTGTTTGAAAAACGAAATTCACCGCTTTAGAATGTCGAAAACTGTCGGTTTACGACGGGAATAACGGCAGATCGAATACTCCTTGGCACGCTTCTTGGTTGAATTGAGTGCATTCGGGGATTCTGCAATAGCCGTAGGACGGCACCAAAAGATTGACGTCTGCTACTACTTTAAGTATTACCGTCGTGCAAGCGGTTATAGAGAAGTCGTTGTCGGTGACAAATGAACCGCTCGGACTTGCCATGTTGACTGACGCTACGAGTTCGGCGGGGAATACGCTTCCGGTAGGGACGCACATAACGACGTCTTCGGTGATTGAAATCGTACCCGTTCCGCTGCCTGCCGTACCGCTTGCATCGGTATAGTTGATGCGGATAGGAATCGATACGGTTGCTTGCACTCTCGATAATCCTTGCCTATCGGCAATCGGGGTGACGGTGAGTGCGGTGATGGTTCCCGTGCTCGACGTTGACGTACCGCTGACGAAGGTCAGAGGAAGGGTGGGGCTAGCCGGCGTTAAGTCGGTGAGAGTGACTGTGGTTGTTTCGAGGGTTTGTTGAGTCATGCAGGCGTCGAAAACCTTTCTAACTTGAACGCAAACTTTTTCGGACAGTCCGTTGATAGGGTTTCCGCTGATGTTCCCGGGACATCTGTCGGTGCTTGAATTGTTGCAAAAAGACATCTTTTTACCTCCTTGAATTTGTCGTTGTATTTTATGCCTATGGGTTGAGAATGGTGCGGACGTGGTTGAAAATATTTGATTTTTGGCTTTTTTTCGTCGAATTTTTGCGAAAAATAGGGTGGTTATACGCATTGTAAACACCGAAAAATCCACTGTTCACAGGGATTATGCAATTCTTTATAAACGAGCAGAGAAGTGTTTTGCATATAGTTGACTTGTGAACAATAGCAAAAATCAAAAAATCGCATAAACCCCACTAAATAGTAGCAAAAAAATTTTTTCAAAATCGGGTTGACAATGGTCAAGCATTGTGATAGACTAATATCGAAATAAAAAACAAAGGGTAAACTATGCTCGATTTGATGCTCGGTAGCGTCCGCCACCAACTGGACGACAAAGAAAGATTTAGGATCCCCGCCAAGTTCCGTCAGACACTTGGTGAGAAAGCCTATATCCTTCCGGGCAGGGAAGTCGGCAAGCAAACCGGGAAATTCTGTCTGTATATCGTTTCGGAAAACAGATTTGAAGAAATCTACGAACGTATCAACGATCCTCGCTTATATAGCGGCGGAGAAGACGCTGACAACCTCACGACGTATTTCGGCTCTATGCAGGACGTCGAGGAAGACGGTCAAGGCAGAATGAAACTCTCACCCAATCTCAGCGCAATGTTGAAAGCGACGAAAGATATCGTCTTCGTCGGCAAGGGACACTATCTCGAACTGTGGTCGGGGGAAGTGTGGGACGAAAGATTCAACTATCTCAATTCCGAAAACGTCAATCGCGCGCTTGAGAACCTCAGAAACCGCGGAGTGTAACAAATGGAATTCGTACATATCCCGGTTATGCTCGAAGAGTGCCTGAAAGGACTTGACGTCAAACAAGACGGCATCTACGTGGACGGTACGCTTGGCGGTGGGGGACACTCCTTGGAAATCGTCAAGAGGCTCGGAGAGAGCGGACGACTTATTGCAATCGACCGCGACGAAGACGCGCTCCTTGCGGCAGGGGAAAGGTTGCATGCGTACGCGAACAATATTACGTACGTACACGATGACTTCAAAAATCTTTGTTCGGTGCTCGATCAACTCGGCATTGACGAAGTGGACGGAATACTTCTCGATCTCGGTGTCAGTTCTTATCAACTCGACAACGCAGAAAGAGGATTCAGTTATATGAAAGACGCTCCGCTCGATATGAGAATGGATAGGTCGCAATATCTGACCGCATTCAATATCGTGAACGAATACAGCGTCGGGGAAATCACAAAAATACTATACGACTACGGCGAAGAAAAATTCGCACCTAGAATAGCGGAAAGGATAGCACTCGTCAGAGAAAAGCAAACCATATCGACAACTCTGCAACTTGCAAAGATAGTCGAAGAATGTTATCCCGCGGCGGTGAGATGGAAATTCGGTCATCCTGCAAAACGCACGTTCCAAGCGATTAGAATAGCGGTTAACGGGGAATTGACGGCGCTCGAAGAAACGGTCAAGCAAATGGCACTTCGACTGAAAAAGGGCGGTAGGATAGCGATAATTACATTCCATTCCCTCGAGGATAGAATCGTGAAAAACGCTTTCAAAGAACTCACTCTCTCTTGCACGTGTCCACCCGACTTCCCGGTGTGCGTATGCGGTAAGAAACAAGAAATAAAACTGATAAATAAAAAACCTATCATTGCTTCGGACGAAGAATTGAAAATCAACTCTCGTGCCGAAAGCGCAAAACTAAGAATAGCGGAAAAATTATAAGGAGATGACTATGGCTATTACGTTGGACGAATTGCTCGGCATGAATTCGAAAACCAAAGACGAGGTGACTTACGACAGTTTCCCTCAATTTAATCAATATAACGAAATAAGAAGCGGTAGAGGTCGCACAGTCCGTGCGGACGAAGAACAACGTCGCTTCAACGGCTATACTGTTGTCCAAAACAATCCGCGTTCAGAAGAGAATATCAGAGCGTACGAGGCGTCCCGTCCTTACGAACTTCCCAGAACGAGCGAATATCAATCCGGTGCGGATAGAGGATTTGAACAAATGCGTCGCAGAGGCGAAGCAAACGTTCGTCCCGCACAAGACTACGGTTATAAAGATTATTCTTCCTTTGCTCCTGTCGAAACAAGAGAAAATTCTTTTCACGATTTCGCAAGACAAGATAGCGAAAGACCGTCGGATAGAGAACTCTTCGACAGACTTTCCGCAAGTTCTGCCATGACCGCTACTCCCTCCGCAAGAGTGGAAGAGCATAGTTATGAAAAAACCAGTTCTTTTGCTCCTGCAAAGAAATCCTACAAGAGCGAAAGCACCAAAAAAGCACGTCTTAACACCAAAGCGAAAGTGCTTCTCGCAGTTTATTTTGCAGTCATCATTCTCGTTGCGGTGCTTATCATCGTAAACGCAGGCAATCTTAATAACGGAACTGCAACCACGCCTTCCTCCTCCATAACCGGCGTGGTGCAGGATTCCGCTGTCAGTCATATTTCGGACGCGTCTTCAATAGACTTTGACTATGACGCGGCGTTCAATATCAAGTAAACCTTTAATCTTTCATAATCCAAAGAAAAGACTGTTGGCAACCTTAATGCTGATAGTCTTTTTATTTTGTGCGGTTTTCGTGAAACTGGTATTCGTGATGATAATAGATTCCGCCGACTTACAGAAAAAGGCTATCGGGCAGTGGCTACGCAGCGTGCCTACGGATGCGCCCCGCGGGGATATTCTGGACAGAAACGGTGAACCGCTCGCACTGACTGCGACGAGATATAATATCTACGTGCGACCTAATGCGGTCACGGATAAAAGTGCGGTTGCAGGGCTGCTTTCGAACGTTTTCGGCTATGATTATGACGAAACTTTGAAGAAAATCTCGAAATCCGCATCGGAAATCACCGTTGCTACGAAAGCGACGAAAGAGCAACTGAACGCTCTCTATGATAGCGGATTCGGCGGAATTTATTATTCGGAAGACAATTTGCGATATTATCCATACGGCGACTTCATGACACAGGTGCTTGGTTTCACAAGTGCGGACGGCATCGGACAGACGGGGATTGAGGCTTATTACGATAAATATCTTAAAGGCGTAAACGGAAAAATCTTGACCGAAACCGACCTTGTGGGTAGGGAACTCGGCGGAAGTGATTACTATCTGCCCTACGTCAGGGGTATGAACGTGAATACAACTCTCGACTCAACAATTCAACAAATAGTGGAAGGGGCGGTGGATAAGGCGGTCACAACCTATAACCCCAAAAGAGTCGCGTGTATCGTGATGAACTACGAAAACGGTGAGATACTTGCCCTTGCGGAATATCCATCTTTCGATTTGAACGCAGTACCGCGCAACGATCTCGAAACCCTTTTTGCAAATTCCAAAAGCACACTCGTATCGACGGTATATGAACCGGGATCCACTTTCAAAATTTTGACTTCCGCCGCCGCACTCGACTCGGGCACGATAAGCACGTCAAGGCGGTTTTACTGCCCCGGCTCACGGGTGGTGGACGGAAAGAAAATCAAATGTTGGCGCACGAAAGGACACGGCTCGATCGACTTTGCGGAAGGAGTTGAAAAGAGTTGCAACTGTGTGTTTATGGACTGCGCACTCTCTATGGGTACGGAAAAATTTTACTCATATCTCACAGCTTTCGGACTGAAAAACAGGACGGGCATTGATATGTTGGGGGAAACGTCGGGGATTTTCATATCTCCTAATCTCGTTAAAAACGTGGACCTTGCTCGTATCGGATTCGGGCAGGCGGTGGCGGTCACTCCTATCGGTATGTTGACCGCGGCATCTGCGGTCGTGAACGGCGGATTCAAAGTTTCACCTCATCTCGTTTCGTCGATGAAGGATACTGCGACGGGAACAACAATCGGAACTTCGTTTGAAATCGGAAACGACAGGATAGTGTCCAAAGAAACTTCGGATAAGATGAGAATTTTGCTTGAAAGGGTGGTCAGTCAGGGAAGCGGTAAGGGCGCAGGCGTGAACGGCTATCAAATCGCGGGCAAGACGGGCACTGCACAAAAATACGAAAACGGCGGTATTGCAAGGGGGAAATATATCTCGTCATTTCTCGGGTTTTCTCTTGAGGGGAGCGCACCGTACGGAGTGTTGATGATAGTGGACGAACCGCAAGGCTCGGTTTATTACGGCTCACTTGTGGCGGCACCTTTGGTGGGGGATATATTCAAGGGAATATTTTCCTATCTCGACGTGCCAAAATCCACCGCAAGCGAAGTGGAAAACACATTCAATCCGTCAGACGTCGAAGATTACGTGGATATTGCGGAAGATTGAAAATATTTTCCGTTTGCGTCTAATTTCGCCCACCCGTTGACGAGAGCGATTACACTTATTAAAATAAGTGTATCAAACCTTCGGAGGACGTATATATGACGCTCGAAAAGTTACTCGAAGGGATAAAAGTTTTAAGCACTAATGAAGATCTCAATAGGGATATTAAGGATATTAAAATCAACTCGAAAACCGTTGACGACGGGGACGTATTCGTGTGTATGCAAGGGGCGCGGGACGACGGAAATCTGCACCTTGACGAAATCGATAAAGACTTCGTCGCAATCACCGAAAAGCAGCCCGAAAAAGGGAAGTACGTTGTTGTCGAAGACGCAAGAAAAGCGTATGCGCTGTTGTCGTACAACTACTTTTCGAAACCGCTCGAGGGTATGAAATTTGTGACGGTTGTCGGCACAAACGGCAAGACTTCGACTGCGCATTACGTCAATTCAATCCTTGCGCATTGCGGATTCAAAACCGGACTCATTGGCACCGAAGGACATTTCATACTCGGCGAAAAGGTGTCCGTGTCACTCACTACTCCCGACCCGTATGAGATGAATTCATTGCTATTCAAGATGAGAGCGAAAGGGGTGGAAGTCGTGGTGTCCGAAGTGAGCGCGCATGCAGTCTATCTCAAAAAAACTTACGGACTCAAAGCGGACGTTGCGATTTTCACGAATATATCCCGTGACCATCTCGATTATTTCAAAGATTACGCGACCTATGAAAGCGTAAAACTTTCCTATTTCTCTCCGACCTACGTCAAGACGGCAATCGTCAATATCGACGACGAAGCGGGGCGCAAACTCGCAAAAAGATTGGAGGGCGGAAAGGACGTTTCCCTTGTGACTTACGGATTATATAATCCTGCGGATTGTTTTGCTATTGACCTTGACGAAAACGTGGACGGAATAAAATTCGTTGCAAATCTTTTCGATGAGATAGTGGACGTGCGCTCCGCACTATACGGTGAGTTCAATGCATACAACCTACTTGCCGCTATGACCGCTTGCGCATATCTTGGAGTAGGTGCGGAAAATCTTGCGACCGCTGTGCGAAAGGTGCGCAACGTAAAAGGCAGATTCAGTGTTTTACGTGCGGAAAAAGGGAGCATAATCATTGATTATGCGCACACACCCGACGGACTTGAAAAGTTGTTGTCCACCGCAAGAACGATAACAAAATCCCGACTTATCACCGTTTTCGGTTGCGGCGGAGAAAGGGATAGGGGTAAGCGTGCACTTATGGCGCAGGTGGCGGAGAGATATAGCGACTTCACGGTTGTGACGTCCGATAATCCGAGATATGAAAACCCCGACCGTATTATTGCGGACGTCGAAGTCGGATTTCAGGGCAAAAACTATAAATGCATACTCGACAGAACGGAAGCGATTTCCTTTGCGGTGAGCGAAATGCTCGAAGGGGATACCGTCGTCATTGCGGGGAAAGGCAACGAAGAGTATTTTGAAATCAAAGGACGGAAGTTGCCGTATAGCGATTTCGACGTGGCAAGAAGGTTGGCAAGATGACGGCAATCCAAAAAATCGCACTGTATTTTACGGTGTCCGCAGTTTTGACTTTGCTCGTCATGCCGCCACTTATCAAACTGTTGAAAAAGGTCAAAGCGGGGCAAAACATACTCGGCTACGTCGTACAACACGAAAGCAAGGCGGGCACACCTACTATGGGCGGAGTGGTTTTCGCTCTGCCCGTGGTGATTTTTGCGCTTGTTGAGCGCACTCCGCTTGCGCTCGTTGCGATGAGTATGATTATCGGATTCGGGGCGCTTGGGTTTCTTGACGACTTCATCAAAATTCGTTTCAATCGCAATCTCGGTCTGAAAGCGTATCAAAAGATTATCGGACAGGTCGGACTATCGGTGATAGTCGGCGTTTTCGTCTACAAGTCGGGGCTTGTCGGGAGTGAAATCAACTTGCCGTATCTCTCGCCTATCGACTTGAAATGGGGGATAATTCCTTTTGTTGCATTCACCTTCATCGCTACCACAAATTCCGTCAATCTAACCGACGGACTGGACGGACTTGCGGGGACGACTTGCCTTGGATATTTTCTCATCGTAGGAGTTGCGACTTTTCTTCAATTTTCAAAAACGGACGGGGAGTTGCAAGACAATTTGTTTTCACTCGTCGCACTGTGTGCGGTGCTTGTCGGGGCTCTATCCGCATATCTCGTTTTCAACTCGTCGCCCGCCCGCGTATTCATGGGAGATACGGGCTCTCTTGCACTCGGCGGTGCGGTTGCGTCTGTTGCGGTGCTTGCGAAAAATCCCGTTTTTATTCTCACTTCAGGCATAATGTTCGTATGGTCGAGCATAAGTGTTATTGTGCAGGTTATCTCGTTCAAGTCAACGGGGAAGAGGGTTTTCAAAATGTCCCCCTTTCATCATCATCTCGAAATGTGCGGAATGAGCGAAACGAAAATCTGCGCAATATATTTAGTTGCTACGTTAATCGGCGGAGCGGTAACGCTCGTGCTTGGGGAGGGAATATGAATTTGCTCGGCAAAAACGTCGTCATCTACGGCGGTGGTGTTAGCGGTCTATCCGCATACGACCTTGTGAAATCGAAGGGCGGTCGCGCGATAATCTACGACGACAATCCGTGCGTTATGCACGCAACTTCGTCGGTGGGAGTTTTCTCGTCTGCGGATATTATCGTGTTGAGTCCCGGAGTGGAGCAGGGAAAGGACTTCATTCTCGATGCAAAACTCGAAGGGAAAACCGTAGTCGGTGAACTTGAACTTGCATCTGCATTTTGCGATGCGGAAATCATTGCCGTAACCGGCACAAACGGAAAGACGACGACTGTCAATCTCATCAATCATATTCTGCGCACTGCGGGGACTTTTTCGCACGTAGCGGGAAACGTGGGCGTTGCGTTTTCATCCGTATGCGACAACTTCGACTCAACCGAAACCGTAGTCGTGGAAGCGTCCAGTTTTCAACTTGAAAGCACGATCAAATTTGCGCCCGACGTGGCGGTGCTTTTGAATATCACTCCCGACCATATCGACCGCCATAAGACTTTTGACAAGTACGTTTCGGCAAAATCAAATATCTTCATTAGGCAGAGCGAGTGCGACAAGATAGTCTACAATGCAGACGACGAAGTTATCCTTTCTCTCGTGCCGTATATGAATGCGGAAAAGATACCGTTCAGTGTGAAAAATCCGACTTGCGGAGCGTATATATCCGACGGTTTCATTTGCTACAAAGGTTTGCCCGTCATCGACGTCGGCGAGATAGACTTGAAGGGCAGGGAAATTGAAAACGCTCTTGCCGCAACCGCCGTCGCAATGTCGAAAGGGGTGAGCGTATATACCGTTGCATCCGCACTGACAAGTTTTCGTCGTCCGCGGTTTAGGAGAGAAAGAGTCGCGCTCATCGACGGAGTGTCCGTGTTCAACGACAGCAAAGCGACCAACGTCGGTGCAACTTTGTCCGCAGTCGAAAGTCTTGACGGAAAGGGCATCGTGATTATGGGCGGTGCGAAAAAAGAGGAAAATTTCGATTTGATTTTCGGCGGTGCGAGCGGGAATATCGCAGGGGTTGTCGTGGTCGGTGAAAACGAAAAGGAAATCACCGAAAGCATGGATAAGTACGGTTATAAAAACTACGAAGTCGCTTGCGACCTTGACGACGCAGTCAAAAAAGGGTTGAATATGGCGAAAACTCACGGTGTAAACAACTTATTGTTTTCCCCCGCAAGCAAGAGTTTTGACAAGTACGCAAATTTTGAAGAGCGCGGAAAAGCGTTTGAAAAAGTCCTGTCCCGTTTAGATGATTAAACTCAAAAAAGCGTTCGACGGAGATTTATCCATTGCTCTCGTTGCTCTCGGATTATCTCTCGTCGGACTTGTTTTCATACATTCCGCCTCCTCTTATACCGCCGTCTTGCAGGCGGGGGACGAATATCACTACGTCAAGACGCAGGCGGCCGCTATCGCAGTCGGTATCGTGCTTGCGACTTTCTTGTCGGGGGTGAAAATCCAAAAGGTTGAAAAGTACGGATATGCGGTTTATATTCTATGCCTTGCATTGCTTGCACTTGTATTCGTCCCTGTCATCGGGGTGGAGAGTTACGGCGCAAAACGGTGGTTGAACCTAGGTTTTTTCACCATTCAACCGTCCGAATATGCAAAATTCGCAATGGTCGTCGCACTCTCGTCGTATGCGTCGAATCACGGCACGGACAAAATCAAAGATACCCTTGCAATGCTTGCGATAGGGGGAGCGGTTTGCGTGCTACTCATCCTTGAACCTAATATGTCTATCACCATTTGCGTGGGTGCGGTGTTGATGATTATGCTCTTCGTGAGCGGTGTGAAAATCAAACGACTTATTTTGATTATGCTACCGGTAATCGCCGGAGGTATCGCACTTGTTTTTCTCGAACCTTATCGAGTGAGGCGGTTGCTTGCATTCGTCAATCCGTGGGAGTCCCCGCTCGATGAAGGCTATCAACTCATTCAGTCCTACTACGCTCTCGGCTCGGGCGGACTGTTCGGTTTAGGACTCGGCAACTCTCGACAAAAATACGCATTCTTGCCTTTTGCCGAAAGCGATTTCATTTTGTCGGTGATAGGGGAAGAGTTAGGACTTTTCGGAGTTGCGTTGATAATTTGCGCATTCCTGTTTCTCATCGTGAAAGGGATAATTATTTCGGTGCGGGCAAAGGATAGATTTTCTTGCTATCTGTCCGCGGGAATAACGTCGGTTATCGCAGTGCAGACTGCGCTCAACGTCGCAGTCGTATGCGGAGCGATACCGCCGACGGGGTTGCCGTTGCCTTTCATCAGTGCAGGGGGAAGTTCGGTTACTGCGTATGCTTGCGCGATAGGACTTCTCGTCAACATATCCAAAACCGCAAAAAAGGACGGCTTTTTGAACGAGGTGAATTTTGCAAACGGAATATCTTGAAATCAAAGGCGGAAACGCTCTCTACGGAAACGTGAAAATACCGTCCGCAAAAAATGCGGTGTTGCCTATGCTTGCGGGAGCGATATTGTCTGACGACGAAGTCACCCTGACCGATTGCCCGAATATCACAGACGTGAACAATATGATGAAAATATTGAAGTCCGTAGGACTTTCCGTCACAAATTGCAATGGAGATATAACGGTGAGCGGAAAGGTGAAATGCGAAGTCGTGTCCGAAAAACTCTCTTGCGCTATGCGCTCGTCTGTGTTTTTGCTCGGTGCGCTATTATCCGAAGTCGGACGTGTCAGATTGCATACGCCGGGCGGTTGCAACATAGGCGCAAGACCTATCGACATTCATCTCGACGGACTTGCAAAATTGGGTGCGAAAATCGAGTACGGCACGGACTACGTCGATTGTTATGCGGATAGGCTCGTCGGGGCGGACGTCACGTTCAAATATCCGAGCGTGGGCGCAACCGAAAATTTATTGCTCGCCGCAGTCAAAGCAAAAGGGGAAAGCACTCTCATCGGGTGCGCGCGTGAACCTGAAATCGTATCTTTATGCGACATGTTGCGAAGTATGGGAGCGAATATAGTCGGAGACGGTACGTCTGTCGTCAAGGTCAAAGGGGTGGGCGCTCTTTCGGGGACGAAAATCAAACCCGTATCAGACAGGATAGTTGCGGGGACGATTATATCTGCGGTTGCGGTTGCGGGCGGTAAGGTGAGAATGGAAAACGCAGAAACATCTCATCTGGGTGCGTTTTTGAAAGAAATCTTATCATCGCACGTGAGAGTCACGGACGTATCTTGCGGAGTCACTGTCGAGAGCGACGGAGTGATTTTGCCGTCAAATATCGTCACGGGACCGTATCCGACTTTTCCGACGGATATGCAACCTATCATGACTGCGGTGCAGTGCTTTGCAAACGGAGTGAGCACCGTCACCGAAACGGTTTTTGAAAACAGGTTTGCGCACGTAGGCGAACTCGTCAATATGGGTGCGAATATCGACGTTGACGGAGATGAAGCGATAGTCAGGGGGAAGGGCGGCTTGCACTCGTCCGTCCTTCACGCATACGACCTACGTGGCGGGGCGGCACTAGTCGTTGCGTCTCTCGGCGCAAATGGGACGGGGCGAATATACGGTTTGAATCATATCGACCGCGGATACGAAAAAATCGAGGAAATATTCTCGTCTCTCGGCGGAGATATAAGGCGGGGAAGGGAATAGCGGGAACAAATTTAATATTTATGCGCAATTTTTGAAATTTTTTACAAAAAAATTCTTGACATAATATATATATTATATATAATAAAAGTAAGAATATTACGCACACGTGCGCACTCGCGTTGCGCACACGAGGAAGTATGACGAATATTTTCACCAAAGATATTGCGATACTCGACGTCACCTCTCGTCTTATATCCGCCATCGTAGGCGCAAAAAAGGCGCAGAGCGTTTTTGGCGTTAAAGCACTCGTGGAGAAAGAAAATTCGGGCTTTGAAAACGGTGAATGGTTCGACGCGGAAGATACCAAGAGCGTTGCAATCGCAGTTTTGAAAGAGGCTATGCAGACCGCAGAGTCAAGCACGAAAAAACTTTTCATCGGCGTGCCTGCAGAATTCGTCGCAAACGTGACGAAGACTGTCGGTATCACCCTTGACAGAGAACGTAGAGTAGTTGACGCAGATATAGATTTTCTCATCAAAAAAGGAAACAACTTCAATTCGGATAGACACGTGCTTATCAATTCCGCTCCCGTGGAATTTAGTGTGGATACGTCGGACAAAACATATCGCGACGTCAGAGGACTCACCGCAAGTTCGGTTCAGGGTGTAGTGTCATATATGCTTTGCGAACAGTCTTTCGTTGATATGTTCGACGAGGTGGGCAAGTCTCTCGGTTTCAGTGAAATCAAATACGTTTGCACCGCTTGGGCGGAAGGCGTTTCTCTCTTTGAAAAGGAAGAACGCGACGACGCATATATCCTTGTGGACATCGGTTTCATTTCGTCGTCAATTCTCATCGGAAGAGGTGAAGGAGTCATCGACTTGAAATCTTTTTCTTTGGGTGGTGGACACATATCCGGCGATATGTGCGAAGGACTCGACGTCAGTTTCGACCTTGCAGAAAAGGCGCGCGAACTTGTCGATCTCAATCTCAACTACGCAGACGATGCGATTTTGGTCGCAGATCAGGAAGACGTCATCTACGGCACCGAAGCGTGCGAAGTGGTCAGATGCCGTCTCGAAGATATATCGGACATCATCAAAGAAGTCATCTACGCATCGGGAATAGATTTTCCGTCTTATGCGCCCGTCTATCTCACGGGGGAAGGCATAGCGTCTATACGTGGTGCGAAAAAATATCTCGGCAATGAACTCGGTATGAACGTGGAAATCATCACTCCCAAATTTCCCGGGTATGTCAAGCCGTCCGCCGCAAGCAAAATATCCTTGTTGCAAGTTGCGGAATCCCTTTCAAAACACAGTTTTGACAGTTTTATAAAAAGATTGTTTAACGGAGGTAAATTATGATAGATTTTGACAAATTCGGATATAACGACGTTATCAACAACAATAACGATTTCGAATCCGCTGAAACCCAAGATACCACCGAAGAAGAAGTCGTGGAACAGACTTTCGCAGACGTGGAATCCGAAGTGCGCGAATATCAAGAAAACGTCGTGCGCAAACCCGTCAGCCAAAAAACTCCCGGCAAAGCAAATATAGTGGTAGTCGGCGTTGGCGGTGGCGGTAACAACGCAGTCAACAATATGATTAGAGCAGGTATCAAGAGTGCAACTTTCGTGGTTATGAACACGGACGTTCAAGCACTCAATCTCTCTCTCGTTCCGCTCGAAAACAAAATCCAACTCGGTTCTTCCAAAACCGGTGGTTTGGGCGCAGGCTCCGATCCCGAAATCGGCAGACTCGCGGCTGAAGAATCCAAAGAAACTATCAAAGCGGCACTCAAAGGTATCGACCTTTTGTTCATAACCGCAGGTATGGGCGGTGGCACCGGTACAGGTGCGGCACCCGTCATCGCGGAAGTCGCAAAGAGCATGGGTATTCTCACCGTCGCAGTCGTCACGAAACCTTTCGTGTTCGAGGGCGCACAACGTATGAAAAACGCCGAAGCAGGTATTCGCAATCTCCAAAACTTTGTGGATACGTTGCTTGTTATCCCCAACCAAAAACTCATCGAAGTGCTTGACAAGGGCGTATCCTTCAAGCGCGCGTTTGAAATCGCAGACGACGTTCTCCGCCAAGGCGTTCAAGGCGTAAGCGACGTCATCACCAATCCCGAACTCATCAATCTCGACTTCGCGGACGTCAGAACTATCCTTATGAACAAAGGTCTTGCTCATATGGGTATCGGCTATGGCAAAGGCGAAAAGAGAGTCATCGAAGCAGTCAAAGGCGCAGTGTTCAGTCCTTTGCTCGAAACCGACATCGAAGGCGCAACCGGCATCATCGTCAATATCAGCGGTGGTGAAGACATGCTCCTTAGCGAAGTCACCGAGGCATGCGACATCGTCCGTCAGGTTGTGGATCCCGATGCAAATATCATTCTTGGTACTGCGTTCGTTCCCGACAAGAAAGACATCGAAATCACCATCATCGCAACAGGCTTTGTGGACAAAAACACCGTTCCCGCTCGTAGTGTAGGATCTTCTCCCGTCAGTGCAAAACCCGTGGCAAGTACTCTTGCGGCGGCAACCGTTGAAAAAGAAGTCCCCGAAGAACAACTCACTCCTGTGAGAGAAGTTGACATCTTCGCAAGTCGTCCTATCTTCCAAAGAACCGATCCGACTGCAGAACAACAAGCACCTGTCGAAACTTATGTAGAGCCTGTGAAACCCGTCGTTGCTCCCGCACCTGCACCCGCACAAGACGGAATTGCAAGTTCTAGAATTGATGTGCAAAAGAGCGGAAGAGCAGTCCCCGCATTCCTCAGAAAACTCAAAGGCGACCGCGAATAATCAAAATCTAATCATTATAACGACCGTGCGATCTGCACGGTCGTTTTTTCTTTTTTAGATAATTGCCTTTTTGTTCAAATTTGCATTTTCAAGGAAACCGTCATAAAAAGAAAGATTTCGCAAGTGATAAGGGGTATAGTCGGAGTATGAAAGTGTACGTGGAGATAGTTTTTATAAACAACTTTTTCATCGACTTGTTGCTCGTTGTCTCAACGCTTGCTTTCAGACGGATAAAAATATCAAAAATCCGTATTCTAACCACGTGTTTTTTCGGTGCGTGCGTTGCGGTTTGTTATGCAATAATGCCAAAATGGATGAAGATTTTGACGAGAATTGCACTTGCGCCATTGATGATTTTGCCGCTTGTCAAGACGAAAAAAGACTACCTTCCTATGTTTTTGACTTTCGTTATGTTCACTTATTCGCTAGGCGGAATTATCGAAGGCTTACGCAATCTGATTGGTGTTGATATATACGGTTATCCGCTTTTGGGACTCACGTGTTTATGTGCGGTTGCGTTTGAAATCGCGATTATTTCGTTTGTTGTCACACAGTCAAAATTCAAACGAAAAATTTGCAACGTGGACGTTGTGATTGACGGATATTCTGCAGTCGCGCGCGCGTTATGCGACAGTGGAAATTCCCTTGTCGATGAGTTTTCAGGAAAGCCTGTTGTTATCCTGTCGAAGTCGTTTGAAAGCAAATTGACTGCATTAGATAGCGGAAAAGTTGACATTCAAGGTTTTATATCGGTGAAAACTGTGAACAGTGAAAGCAGTCTACCGCTCGTCAAACTCGACAAGGTTGTCGTGCGCGGAAAAGAGTTGGACGCATATGGCGCAATCTCTGAAAGCGACTTTGACGATTGTGATTTGATTTTGCAAAACACTATGTTTTGAGAGGTTATTATGTTGAAAAAATTGATTGCAAAAATTTTGTCTAGTTTTGGACTTGACAGAGTGGACTACGTTTCGTCGGGAGAAAGCTTGCCTGCACCTTTAACTCCTGAAGAAGAGGCGGAAACGGTCGCAAGAATGTCGCAAGGGGACGAAAAAGCGAGATTGACGCTCATCGAACGCAATTTGCGCCTTGTCGTCTACATAGCAAAGAAGTTTGACAATACCGGTGTTGAACTCGACGACCTTGTTTCAATCGGCACAATGGGGCTTATCAAGGCGGTCTCGGGCTTTGATAGCAGTAAAAATATCAAACTGGCGACGTTTGCATCGAGATGTATCGAAAACGAAATCTTGATGTATCTACGAAAAATCAGTCGCACAAGGGGAGAGATTTCTCTTGACGAACCGCTCAACGTAGATTGGGAAGGTAACGTGTTACTTCTCAGCGACGTACTCGGCACCGAACCCGATGCGATTTATCACGACGTCGAAATGAAAGACGAGAAAGAAATGCTCATGGAAAGTTTCAAAAAACTTGGAGATCGTGAACGGCAAATCGTTGAATTACGTTTCGGACTCGGCGGAAAAGAGGAGATGACTCAAAAGGAAATTGCGGAGATGATGGGCATATCGCAGTCGTATATTTCTCGGCTTGAAAAGAAGATTGTTGCAGGGCTCAAAAAGGAACTTCTCAAACTTGGTTGAATAAGTTTTCTAAAAATGCGCAAAATTTAGAATAGTTTTAGCCTTCTTACATAGCAAATTCGCTATAAGGAGGCTATTTTGAGTAAAGTTACCGTTTGCGGACTTGACACGTCCGCACTCCCGAAACTGAACAAAAAAGAGAGTGAAAATCTCTTGCGACTTGCCCTTGACGGCGACAACGACGCTCGTGAAAAGTTCGTGTATGCAAATATGCGACTCGTTTTGTCAATCGTGGGGCGGTTTTCAAATTCTCACGAAAACCCGGACGACTTGTTTCAAGTGGGTATGGTCGGACTTTTGAAAGCACTCAATAATTTCGACGTTTCTCTCGGCGTGTGCTTTTCGACCTACGCAGTCCCTATGATTATCGGCGAAATCAAAAAATGTTTGAGAGATAGGACGGGTATCAAGGTGTCGAGAAGTATGCGAGATACGGCATTCAAGGCGTTGAAAGCAAGAGAATCCTTGTCCGACTCCGAGAAAGAGCCTGAACTTGTCGAAATTGCGGAAGAGATCGGAATACCGCTATCCGACGTTGCCTGCGCTCTTGACGCGGTCAGTGATACGCTATCCTTTTATGAACCCGTCTACGGAGAGGAGGAAGGCACGCTTCTCATCGACAAAATTGCGGACGACAGAGAAAACGCGGATATTTGGAGTGAGAGAATTTCTCTCGAAGAGGCGATGAAACAAATTCCCGAAAAAGAAATGAATGTCTTGCGACTTCGCTATTACGAAGGGAAAACGCAGGTTGAAATCAGTGCGATAACGGGGATAAGTCAGGCGCAGATTTCTAGGCTCGAAACGTCTGCAATTCAAAAACTCCGAAAAACGCTCACTTTGTGAGCGACTACATATTATTCTTGTTCTTCGCTCTCGGCGCAAACCGTCGCTCCGCACGCTTCGACGAGTATCACGTCGCTTCCGACTTTTATGATATTGCACCAAGGAATGAAAAGATTTTCACTGTTTGAAAAGGACTTCAAAAAACTCTTTTTACCGGGGACGACTATGCCTGTAACTCTTCCGTTTGCGGTGAATACAACGTCGCACACGTGTCCAAGTTCGCAGCCCTCTGCCACGTTTATCGTTCTTTTCCTGCTCAATTCCGAAAACGAATACTGTTTGTTCATACCAAAAAATATGTATTTTCCAGAACGTTTATGCAAAATATGGTTTTTTTTGTTAATATCTTTACAAACGGCGCAAGATATTGTATAATCTAAAAGATAATTATCTTTTGAGGTAGAAAAATGAAATGTATCTATTGCGGTTGTATGGATAGCAAAGTCGTCGACAGCAGACAAAACGAAGAAGGCACTTCCATTCGTCGTCGTCGTGAGTGCATCGGTTGCGGAAAACGCTTCACGACTTATGAAACCATTGAAAATACCCCCGTTCTCGTTGTCAAGAAGGACGGAAGCAGACAGATTTTCGACATCGGCAAAGTGAAACTCGGCATCATGAAAGCATGCGAAAAACGCCCCATTTCAATGACTGCTATCGACAGACTCGTCACTGACATTCAACGCAAGATACTCAACAGTCTCGACCAAGAAGTCGCATCCGATTATATCGGTGATCTCGTCATGGAAGGACTCAAAGAAATCGACGAAGTCGCATACGTGCGTTATGCGTCCGTCCACCGTCAATTCAAGGACATCAACACCTTGCTCGAAGAAATCGAAGGTCTTGTGAAATTGAAAGAAACGCTGTCCTCCGATAAGCCCAAAAAGTAAAAATTCTTTGACAATTCAAACCCGACTTCTGTCGGGTTTTTTCATACGCTTTTTCGTTGTCATCGCACGATTTTTCCATTTGCAGTCAAGTGGCGCGGCGTTTTGTCATATATTGTAGAACTTTGGAGGTATTATGGCACTTGAAAGTTTTTTCGCGCTCATCAAAAACTTGCTCATATATTCGTCTTTCGTCAGTGAAAAGAAGTCTTTTCCCATGCCGCTCTCAAAAGAAATGGAAAGCATTTATCTTACAAGGGCGAGTCAAGGGGACAAATCCGCAAAGGATATTCTCGTCAAGCACAATCTTCGCCTTGTCGCTCATATCGTCAAAAAATACGCAAACTACGGGGATAACGACGAACTAATTTCGGTTGGCTCGATCGGACTCATCAAAGCGATCGACTCTTTCAAACCCGAAAAGGGGATACAACTTGCGACGTATGCCTCTCGTTGTATTGAAAACGAAATTCTTATGACTCTGCGCATGAACAAAAAACATAAGAATACCGTTTCATTGTCCGATCCGATGGGGACGGATAGGGACGGAAACGAATTGACTCTTATGGATATGCTCGCCGACGATGAAAACGTCATCGAAAACACCGAAAGGGATATTGTTATGGCAAGACTTGTCGAAATCACCCGCACGGTGCTCGACGATAGGGAATACGAAATCATATCTCTGCGCTACGGACTTGACGGAAACGGCGGACTTACGCAACGCGAAGTGGCGGATAAATTCGGCATATCACGCAGTTACGTCAGTCGCATAGAGAAGAAGTCCCTTGAAAAAGTCCGCGACCACGTCAAACGTGAAGAACTTTTCTGAATAAAATTTTGCGACGTTAGTATGTGCGAAAAAATCCGCTTGACTATCTCTTGTTTATTTATATAAAATAAGTATTGACAAAATCGCAATTCCGTGATAAAGTCGCTAAGGTTGCGCCAAAAGGTGCATAGAGGTGAGATATGAAAAAGTATGATGTATGTATAGTGGGCGCCGGCCCTGCCGGTATTTTCACCGCTCTCGAACTTATCAGACGCGGTTCGGATAAGAAAATCGTTATTTTTGAAAAGGGTAAGGCGGTAGAAAACAGACGTTGCCCCAAATCGCAAACGGGCAAATGTATGAATTGCAAACCTTATTGCCACATCACGACCGGTTTTTCGGGTGCAGGTGCGTTTTCGGACGGCAAACTTTCTCTATCTCAAGAGGTAGGCGGTGCTCTTCCCGAACTTATCGGCACGGATTTTGCCCAAGAACTCATCAACTACACCGACAAAATTTACCTTGAATTTGGTGCGGACGAGCATATCGAAGGGCTCGGCAACGAAGAGAAGGTCAAAGAAATCCGCAAAAAAGCAATCAAAGCGGGACTTAAACTTGTGGATTGCCCCATTCGCCATATGGGTACCGAAAAGGCTCAACAAATCTACTACGACATCGAACAATATCTCATTTCCAACGGAGTGGATATTTTCTTCGGTGCAGAGTGCGACAATATCATTCTCGAAAACGACGAATGCAAGGGCGCATACGTGACCATAAACGGCGTTAGAGAAGAAGTGTTTGCGGGAAAAACCATCATCGCAACGGGTAGACGTGGTGCTGAATGGCTCGAAAAAATCTGCGCGGAACACAATATCGCTCACGCTCCCGGCGTCGTCGATATCGGCGTCAGAGTGGAAGTCCGCAACGAGATTATGGAAGAAATCAACTCCGTACTCTACGAAAGCAAACTCATCGGCTATCCCGCTCCCTTCAAAAACAAGGTCCGTATCTTCTGCCAAAACCCCGGCGGATTCGTTTCTCAAGAGAACTACGACAACGACCTCGCAGTCGTCAACGGCCATAGCTATAAGGAACTCAAGAGCGAAAATACCAACCTTGCTATCCTTTGCTCGCACTCCTTCACCGAACCGTTCAAACAACCTATCGAATACGCAATCAAGATAGGCGAACTCACCAACATGCTCGGTGCGGGCAAAATTCTCGTGCAACGCTACGGCGACATTTTGGCGGGCAAACGTACTTGGCAAAAAGAACTCAATTTCTCGAACGTCAAACCTACGCTCAAAGATGCAGTCGCAGGGGATATAACCGCGGCAATGCCCTATCGTTCACTCACCAACATTCTTGGATTTATCCAAGCGGTAGACCAAGTTGTTCCCGGATTTGCAGGCTACGAAACTCTCCTGTATTCTCCTGAACTCAAATTCTACAGCAACAAAATCAAAATGGACACCGCTCTCAATACGTCCATCAAAGGGCTTCACTGCTTGGGCGACAGTAGCGGTTGGACGAGAGGCTTGATGATGGCCTCGGTGATGGGTGTGCTTATGGCGAGACAAATATAAAACGGCGCTATTTGGCGCATAACTGCAATAAAAGCACTCCGGTTGGAGTGCTTTTTCCATAATTTGTCATGCGTTTGACGTTTGATCGTGCGCAAACTATGGGTATGAGAAAAATTTTGAGATTATGCGTTGTGGCATTATTTGTCTTTTCGGCGGTTTGCGCGGTGTTTTCTGGCGGTGAAATTGCTTACGCCGATACGCAAGACGGGAAATACGTGCGGTTGGGCGGTTATCCTATCGGAATAGCGGTCAAAACGGACGGACTAATCGTTGTCGACGTAGGGGCGGTCGCAACCGAAAACGGCGAAGTTTTTCCGCTTGAGAAATTCTCCCTTGCGAAAGGGGACGTAATCGTTGAAATTCAGGGTGAAAAGGCGGATAGTATCTACAAGCTCAAACGCGCAGTTGAAAATTCGGACGGAGAAGTTGAACTTGTCGTCAGAAGAAAAGGCGGTAACGTAGAAAAAATATCGGTCGAGCCTGCGCTTGACAAACTTTCCGATGAAAAGAAAATTGGACTCGTCGCAAAAGAAGACGTGGGCGGTGTCGGCACGATGACTTTCATCACCGAAAACGGCAGATACGGCGCACTGGGTCATCACGTATTGGACGTGGAAACGAATACCTGCGAAGAGTTGCAGTCGGGGAATATTTTTTCGACTTCCGTCACCGACGTCATAAAAGGCACGAAATCGCAAGCGGGGGGATTGGTAGCGTCTCTAAACCGCCTTGAAACACCTATCGGCAATATCGAAAAGAATACGGATATAGGCATATACGGAGAGTACTACGACGAGCCTGTCGGGGATATGATTCGCATTGCGGAAAAAGGTGAAGTTAAGATTGGCAAAGCGCAGATTTTCACGACGGTGAGTGGGACGGAGCCTAAACTCTACGACGTGGACATTGTGAAAGTCGTATCGCAGAGCGGAGCGAGCGAAAAAGGACTCGTCTTGTCCGTGAGAGATAGTGAACTCATCGAAAAAACGGGCGGTATCGTGCAAGGTATGAGCGGAAGTCCTATCATTCAAAACGGACTGCTTGTAGGGGCGGTTACACACGTTTTCATCGGGGATGCGACAAGGGGATACGGCGTACATTCGAGGTTTATGTATGACTACGCACAAGAAGCGCCTGCGGTGAAAAACGGGCTAAATCAAGAAGTCGAAACACCTTATGCCGCTTAACTCACGACGATAACTTTGACGATTCCGCCGACTATCAGGAATACAACAAAATTGACGATAACGTTTATTCCGTAACCTTTGAGAACGGCGGAGACAGAGGGGCGCAATAGCGCTCCTTTCCTGCATTCGCAGACGTCGGATAGCCGTAACGCAATGCAAGAAGATACGGTTAGAATACCGAAAGTGAGCAAAAAGAAGGGCATATAGACGAAAAGCAAATTGCATATTCCCATTCCGCCGTAACTGCCTATAAGCACTGTTGTGTAGTCGCCGAAAACGAAACCTAAAATCGGAAAAGGAAGTGTCGCTACGAAGTTTAATCCGCGCATGACGGAGGCAAGCGCAACCGCAAAATAACCTATCGCAACGAGCAAAGACGAGTAGAAAAAAATTTTCACCGCACCAAAGTCTATATCGCTCCGAGAAACCTTTTCAAACTCACCGCCGTTTGCGCTCACCGTATACACAATTCCGACCACTAACCCGACGAGAAAAAGGGATAGGCAACATATTATCGTCTTTTTGTTTGACGATATGAAATCACCGAGCATATATTGCAGATTTTTGATTTTTGTATTCATATAAAAAGATATATCAAAATGACTGAAATTATGACAAAATAGGCGGTTTAACTTATGTTTGTGTTTGGTATTATGTGCGTATGGAATCCGATGAATTTAACGTGAAAAAATACCTACTGTCCCTTGGCTTTCAACCCAATTTGAAAGGCTATTATCTCATTGCCGATTTGATATTGCAGGCAAAGAGCGGTGTGGCGGTTATGCCGTTGAAATATATGGGGTATGTCGCACTCTCGAAAAAGTACGGAGTGAGCGTTGCGAGCGTGGAAAAGGATATACAAAACGCAATATCGTCTGCATGGCTTCGTGGGGACGTGGATGCGCTCTACGACGAATTTGGGGAAACCCTCGACGAAGATAAGGGAAAACCTACAAACAAGCAGTTTCTGTTGACTGCGATTGAAAGGTTGCAGTATAGATGAATAATTCCGCCTTGACGACACACGCTACTATCGAGGTGAAATATGGCATTTGACAACAAGATAAACACTCGACTTTTCGGGATTTTGATTACACTTTTGGCGGTGGTTACGTTTGTGTTTTCCGTGTGCGGAGTGGCGACGAATAAAAGCGCGGTCGCATATGCCGATGAAATCACTATAAATGCAAAATCTGCATATCTAACCGACTCGAATTTATCTTCGGTAATGTTTGCAAAGAACGAAAACGAGCGGTTTCCAATCGCAAGTATGGTGAAAATTATGACGTCGCTCTTGACTTTTGAAGCGATTGATAGAGGTGAACTCGACTACTCGGATATGATTCTCGTCAGCGACTACGCAGAAAGCATGGGCGGAAGTCAGGTTTTTCTCGATGCGGGTAAGGAATATAAGGTCGAAGAACTTTTGAAATCCGTCATAGTCGCATCTGCTAACGATAGTTGTGTCGCGCTTGCGGAGCGTATCGGCGGTGGCGTCGAAGGTTTCGTTTCCGCTATGAACGAAAGGGCGAGAGAACTCGGCATGGAAAATACGAATTTCGTCAACTGTACGGGGCTTCCCGCACCCAACGGATATTCTTCCGCAAAGGACGTCGCAATTATGTTTTCAAAACTCATATCCCACGAAAAGTACTTTGATTTCGCAGGGATTTGGCTTGAAGACTTCGCACATCCCGACGGAAGAACAACCGTGATGACGAATACCAATAAACTTATCCGCCATTACCGCGGTTGCGACGGTGGAAAGACGGGATTTACGTCCGAGGCTAAATTCTGCTTGTCCGCAACCGCAGAGAGAAACGGACTGCGCACGATAGCGGTCGTAATAGGCGCGGACGGCTCGAAAGAGAGATTTGCAACCGTGTCAAAAATGTTCGACTATTCATTCTCAAATTTTGAAAATCGAACGCTGGTTTCAAAGGATAATCTTGATATGTCAGTCAAAGTCGCGGGCGGAAAGGATAAATCCGTGGCGGTTAAGACGAATGAGAATATCTGCTCTCTCGTGAGAAAGGGAAATCAAGATAACTATGAAGTGCGCTACGACTTGCAGGACAAGGTCAAAGCACCCGTGAAACAGGGGGACGTGGTCGGAAAAGCGTATCTGACGAGAAACGGTGAAATCGTAGCAACCTATGACGTCGTGTCGGCGGGGGACGTTGCAAAAGCGAATATATTTGACATCATCAAACAAATAACCGAAAAGTGGTGAAGACGACCGCAGTCGAAATCTATCGACTGCGGTTTCCACATAATTTTACATATTAAAATTTATTATTTGATTATTTTGCGCGTGTGTGATAAAATGTTTTCACTATGAATTTGCGCGAAACACTTTATATCGAAAAAGGCGACTTGTTCGTCGGAAAATTGAAAGCAACCGACCTTGCGAAAAAGTTTGGCACTCCGCTATACGTTATGGACGGAGAATATATGCTGTCCGTCGCAGATGAAATGGTCGCAGGACTGTCCGCATACGGAGACGGTGCGGTCGCTTACGCATCCAAAGCGTTTGCGTCTATCGCGACCACGAAGATGCTTTCTTCTCATGGCTTGTGGTTTGACTGCGTGTCGGGCGGAGAGTTGTATCTTCTTTTGAAGGCGGGAGTGAATCCCAAACGTATCATCGCTCACGGCAATGCGAAAACCCCGAAAGAAATCGAAGAAGGGGTGAGAGCGGGGATAGGATATTTTGCGGTTGACAGCATCCCCGAAATCGACAATATCGACAAAATCGCAGGGGAGCTTGGAGTGAAACAAGAAGTCGTCGTGAGAATAAATCCCCTTGTGAGCGCGCATACGTACGAAGCGGTGCAAACGTCCGCTCCCAATTCCAAATTCGGATTCGATATAACGAAAGATGCGGTTTATTATATCAAAGATATAATCTCTCGCAAAAATATATCGTTCAAGGGCTTGCACGTGCACGTCGGCTCGCAGATTTTCGACCACTCCGCATACGACGAATGTATCGAAAAAGTCACCGATTTTATGCTTGAATTGAAAGACGAGGGCATTGAAATCGAAACTCTCGACCTTGGCGGTGGCTACGGCGTGCATTACGTGGAGTCAGACCCCGCTTTCACTGCAAGACGCTATGGCTATATTGTCAAGAATATCGCACTCAATCTTGCTGCCGCACTCGAAAAGAAAGGGCTTTCAAAACCTTTCCTAATCGTCGAGCCGGGCAGAAGTATCGTCGGGGAAAGCGGTATCACGCTTTACACCGTCAGTGCAATCAAGGATTTCCCTGGAGTCAAGAAGTACGTTGCGGTTGACGGTGGTATGTTTGACAGTCCCCGTCACGCACTTTACGGCTCGGAATATTCCGCAATCGTCGCGAACAAGGCGAACGAGCCTTTTGACGACAAAGTCGTCATCGCGGGCAAGTGTTGCGAAAGCGGTGATATAATCTCCGAAAACGTGCCTTTGCAAAAGGCGGAAGTCGGGGATATCGTCGCAGTCTTTACGACAGGCGCATACAACTACTCGATGGCGTCCAATTATAATCTCAATGCCGTGCCTCCCGTCGTGCTTGTTATGGGGGACAAGGCGGACTATATCGTGAAACCACAAACCTACGACGACGTGATCAGAAATAACGTCGTTCCCGATTTCGTATGATAGATGAAGAAAAAATAGAGTTGAATAGCGAAAAGCAGGCGGAGAGTGAAGAAAATTCGCAGTCTGTCGCGACTATGGTTGTTGACGAAAACGCACAGCCCGACGTGGAGCAGATAGATGGCGAAAAAAACGCTCCGACCACTATCGAAGAAGCCGAACTTGACGATGCCGACAAGGTTTTTGGCATACAGAGCAAGTACGTCTATCATTTGAGCGATTTTGAAGGACCGCTCGATCTTTTGCTTGAACTCATCTCGCGTGCGAAAATTAGAATCGAAGATATATTCGTCAGTGAAGTTACTAATCAGTACGTCGAAATCATCAAAAACACACCGCGTGAAGAACTTGACTACGAATACGCAGGGGAGTTTATCACGCTTGCGGCGGAACTCGTCTATCTCAAATCAAAACACACAAATTCGCTGTTTGAAAAAAAGGACGAAGATCCGGAAGACGAAGACGTCGAAAGAGAAGAACTTATTCGTAAGTTGAAACTCTATGCAATCTTCAAGGAAGAGTCCGAGAAACTTCGCGAAATGGAAACAATCAACCGCTTTGAACGCGAACCCGTATACACCGAAAAGGATTATCGCGTTTGTTTGACTGACTTTTCGCTTGCAAAACTTGTGGAAGCGTTTGCAAGAGTTCTCGCAAACTCTGAAAAAGCAATCAAGGAAGCAATTCCCAAAAAGGTCGTCAAAGATAGGTTTTCCGTCCATGAACAAATGGTGCATATCAAGGAACTTATCGCATATCACGGCACGTTCGATTTTGAGTTTTTGTTTGAACCCGACTTCGACAAAGGGGATATCGTCATCACCTTCCTTGCGGTGCTCGAACTCATGAAATACGGTCAAATCAGGGCGGAACAAGAAGAAATTTTCGGCAAAATTATGCTTTATAACGTAGAAGGCAACGAAGAAGCGTTGTCGGCGGAGGGCACGACAGATGGAGAATATAACTAACGTAGTTGAAGCGATTATCTTTTCGAGCGGTAATCCCATTGAAAAAAAGGACTTGTGCGACAAAATCCCCGAATTGACGACCGCATCCCTCAACAAAATCGTCAAAGAATTGCAAAAACGCTATTCCGAAGATAGCGGAATTATTCTTATGGAATTCAACGGAAAATTGCAATTCACGTCAAATCCGCGTTACGGTGAAACGGTCGCGGAAATTCTCACTCCGCTCAAAGAAAAGGCACTCAGCAAAACACTTCTCGAAGTGCTTTCCACGATTGCCTACAAACAACCCATAACCAAACTCGAAATCGAAGAAATGCGCGGAAACTCACCCGAGTACGCTATCAGCGGTCTTTTGAAAGCGGGACTTATCGAAGCGGTCGGCAGAAAAGACACCGTCGGCAAACCCATTTTGTACGGCACGACGGACGAATTTCTCAAGAAATTCGAGATTTCTTCCCTTGAAGAACTTCCCGACCTTGTTGAAGTCATGGAGAAGATACAAGTCATCTACGCACCGCCCGAAGACAGTTTGTTCGGAAACAGGACACTCCTTGGGGACGGTACGGACGAAAACACGGAACTTGTCGCCGCGGACGAAGAGAATATGGAAGATGAAATCCCAGACTTCCTTGAAGGAGAAGAGGATGTTTTGGTCATTGACTGACAAGCGATTTGCGTAATCGTAGTCGTTTTGAGCGTTTCAGAACGCATGAAATCATCTAAAACCGCCGCAAAACGAACGGCAAACTAAAAAAACAGTAATAATCGAATAATAAATAGGAAATTAAACAAGCAATAAAAACAACAATCTTGCCACTCGTTTGAGTGGCTTTTTTGTTGTGATAACCTGTGTGTTGTCGAGTGTTTTAATTTGTGTGGCGTTGGGTTTTAATGAGTTTTATTGATGATTAAATATGTGTTTTGCGAATGAAAATTTCAC
>CAZWUI010000002.1:141976-152254 GCA_964637515.1 uncultured Bacteroidaceae bacterium
GTTTTAATGAGTTTTATTGATGATTAAATATGTGTTTTGCGAATGAAAATTTCACCTTGAAACAAACTAAAAGCATGATTGCAATATACGTGCTACTCTGTGTTGAAATTCTGATTTTGCTATGCCTTGCACCTATGCCCGTAAGGGTGAAAACTCGGTTTTCGATTGAGAGAAAACTCGTGTTGATAGGGGTGCAAATCTTTTCTTTGACCGCAGTGAAAATAAAGGTTGAAGAAGAAAACGGGGCGTTTAGAATATCGAAAAACGGCAAAACGATGAAGGTTGACGATATGGGAAGAATGAGAGTTAGTCTGCCGAAAATTCTCGGCTTTTTGTCCGTCAATGGAATTATCAAAGAAGTGAGTTGTCTTGGTTTCATCGGCGGTGAAAATGCAAGCGATAGCGCAATGAATTGCGGTGTGTTGTCCGCATTTATATGCGCCTTGTTTCCGACTGCCGTTTCATCTTTTTTGTATCCCGATTTCAAGAGCGAAAGGGGTGATTTCGAGATGACCGTCAACGCGCGTATTTCACTTTTTCAGGCAATGCGCTTGGCTTGATATAAACGGAGGGAATATGGATATAAACGATATAATTTCAAAAACAATCGACAACTTGAAATCAGTCTATGACGACGAAGAAATTCTCGGAAAACCCGTGATTTCTGCGGACGGTAGCGTGATTTTGCCCGTCGTCAAACTGTCTTACGGCTTTGTCGTAGGCGGTGGGACGGGGGATAGCTCAAAACTCAAAAGCGGTGAAATCAATGCAAGCGTGAGCGGAGCGGGCATGACTGTTACTCCTATCGGATTTTTCGTGTCAGGAAAAGAGAAGAAGTTTATCTCCGTCGAAAAAACCACCGAAAGCAAGTGGACGGAATTTGCTCGCACCGCAATACAAACTCTAAAAGGTGACGACGATGACGAATAAAATCGGAAAGATATTTGCACTTTGTTTTCTCACGTTGTTTTTCTTGTCCATCGTAGCGGTTATCGCAGGTTGCGCGGACGGATTTTCCTACCAAGTTGAAAAACCTGCGGTTTTTTCGGAAAAGGAAAATACGGTCTGTTTCGCGCGTCCGATAAACACCGGGAAAATCGTCGTCGAGCAGTCGTCGAGAAGGGTGCTATACGCAAGCGGTGAAAACGTAAAACTCTATCCTGCAAGCACTACAAAAATTTTGACCGCTATGGTCGTCCTTGACAATCTGCCACTTGAAATGCCGATAACTATCGATAGGCGTGCGGTTGGGATCGAAGGCAGTTCGATTTACTTGAAAGAAGGAGAAGTGTTGACTGTCGAAGATTTGCTTTACGGAATGATGTTACGGAGCGGAAACGATTCTGCGGTCGCACTTGCGCTTGCGGTGTCCCCGACGATTAGTGCGTTTGCCGAGAAAATGAATGCGAAAGCGGTTGAATGCGGAGCGACAAACTCACACTTCGTCAATCCGCACGGACTTCACGACAACGATCATTACACAACTGCTTTTGACCTTGCATTGATCACCGCAAAAGGAATGGAAAACGAGAATTTTAGGCGGATAGTTTCCGCAAAACGTGTGAAAATCGGTAGTGGTGAAAGCACTCGAATCATTGCAAACAAGAACAAAATGTTGTCCACTTTCGACGGCGCAAACGGCGTGAAAACGGGGTTTACGAAAGCAAGCGGTCGTTGTCTTGTGTCGAGCGCAACGAGAGAGGGTATGACTCTTATATCCGTTGTGTTGAATTGCCCTGATATGTGGGCGGACAGTGCGGATATGTTGAACGATTGTTTTGACAAATACAAAATGACGGACGTCGAAAACGGCATTGCAAACGTGGGTGCGGAAAGCGAAATTTCTGTCAAACTCTGTTTTGACGAAAACGGTGAGTTTTCACCCGCACGTTATCCGCTGAAAAGGGACGGTAGCGAAAAAATCACACCGATATTTTAGTCGTGCGTAGGCGGTCGGGCGCACATACGCCCAAACACTTGCACGTTACGAAAAAAAATAGTATAATGCTATCACTAATTAAGGTGGTAGCATTTATGCGTCTAAACAAATACCTTGCAGAATGCGGTGTATGCTCAAGAAGAAAAGCCGATGAAATCATAGCGGCAGGCAGAGTTACGGTCAATCGCAAAGTCGTGACTTCTCTCGGCGTCGAAGTCGATGAATCAAACGACGTAGTTTTCGTTGACGGCAAAAAAATCGTCCCCGTCACTCACTACGAGTACGTTATGTTCAACAAGCCTAAGGGTTGTATCACGTCAACTAGCGACGAGAAGGGCAGAAAAACCGTATACGATTATCTCGATAAATCTTTCGTTGAAAAGAGAATGATGCCCGTCGGCAGACTGGACTACGACAGCGAAGGTCTGCTTTTGTTCACAAACGACGGAGCACTTCAACACAAACTCACTCATCCGTCATCCGAAATTCCTAAAACTTACGTCGTCAAAATCGAAGGCGAAATCGTGGAAAGCGACCTTGCAATATTGAGAAAAGGCGTGGTTGTGGACGGTGTTCGTTTCGGACACGCCAAAGTCAAGGTCAGTGCGGTCGAAAGAGTGAAAAATCCCGACGGCACCGAAAGAGCGTTCACTCGTCTTGAAGTCGTCATTTTCGAGGGTAAAAACCGCGAAATCAGACGCATGTTCGAGGCGGTCGAGAAGAATGTTATCTTCTTGAAGAGAGTCGCAATCGGTGAACTTCGTCTTGGCGGACTTTCCCGCGGCGGACATAGAGAGCTCAACGAAGTCGAAGTAGCATATCTCCAAAAACTATGAAAATTCTTCTCACCAACGACGACGGATACAAAGCGAAAGGCTTGCTTCAACTGGCAAGTGCGCTGTCTCATGAACACAAAGTGTTCATTTCCGCGCCGAATGGTGAGCGTTCTTGTTCGAGTCACGCACTCACGGTGTGGGGGGACGGCATAGTCGTGGAGGAAATCGACGTTGCAAAACTCACTGAGAATACGCCGTATGCATTTTCCGCACCTTGTATCGCAATTTCAGGCACTCCTGCGGATTGCACGAAGTTTGCAATCGAAGGTTGGTTCACGTCCGTCAAATTCGACTTGGTGATTTCGGGAGTGAATACCGTGCTAAACATCGGCACGGACGTCAAATATTCGGGTACGTTCAATTCCGCCGAAGAAGGTGCGCTTTTGGGTGTGCCGTCAATCGCAATCTCGACGGTAGAGAATAGCGACGACTATTCGTTTGTGATAGATTTTCTCTTGAAAAATCTCGACAATTTGGTGGAAAATCTTCCGCCTATGACCACACTCAATATCAACGTGCCGTCACAGGACAGAAACCAAATCAAAGGCGTCAAGGCGGTCCCGCTCGGACATAGAAAGTATAACGATTGGTACGTCAAAGAAGACGACGGCTACCATATGAAAGGCTACGCCTACGATTGCACGAAGTCAGAAAACGACGACGATTGCAAATTCTCCGACCGGGGTTTTATCACGATAACGCCTGTGCGCGTGCTGTCTGACGATAGGGACTTGGCGGAAAAATACGACAATCTCGGGTGGATGCTATGAAAATAGTCGTGGTTGGCGGTGGAGCATCGGGTATGATGAGTGCGATAGTTTGCGCAAGAAACGGCGCGGACGTCGTATTGCTTGAAAAAAACGAGAAGCTCGGCAAAAAAATCTACATAACCGGCAAGGGTAGGTGCAACGTCACGAATGACTGCGAAGTCAACGATTTTATGCAAAATATCGTGCACGGAGAGAAATTTTTGCGCACCGCCATATACTCGTTTACCCCTGCGGATATGATGACCTTTCTCGAAGAAAACGGATTGTCCCTTGTTACGGAAAGGGGAAATAGAGTTTTTCCGCTCTCAAATAAGGCAAGCGATGTGATAAAAACACTGTCCGTTGCTATGCAAAAAGCGGGTGTTGACGTAAAACTCAAAACCGAAGTCAAGTCCATTGACAAGACAGAGAACGGTTTTGCGGTGAAAGCCGATGACGGTGTCACTCATTGCGACAAAGTCATAGTTGCAACAGGCGGTGTGAGTTATCCCTCAACCGGCTCGACAGGGGACGGATATACGTTTGCAAAGGGTATGGGACATAAAATAGTACCGCCCGCGCCTGCGCTCGCGCCTGTATTGACAGTCGAAGAAGTCAAGTCGCTCGAAGGATTGTCCTTGAAAAACGTCAATCTAACCGCATATATAGGCGGAAAAATCATATCCGATGAGTTTGGTGAAATGCTATTCACGTCGAAAGGATTGAGCGGCCCTATCGCTCTTTCGACTTCGTCGTATATCGTGAGAAAGGACGGCGTAACTCTTTCTCTCGACCTGAAACCCGCTCTAGACCGGGATAAACTCGAAGCACGCATTTTGAGAGATTTCGACGAAAGAAAAAATCTCGACGTCAAAAACGCAACTCGCGCCCTTATGCCCGATAGACTCAATTCCTACGTGTTGAAAAGGGCGGGAATACCCGAAAATAAAAAGGTCAATTCCGTGACGAAAGACGAGAGAGCACGTCTTGTGGACACCCTCAAAAATCTCACTTTCAAAGTCCGCCGCCCCGCACCGTTTGAAGAAGCGATAATCACGTCGGGCGGAGTGGACGTCAAGGACCTGACTCCCAATATGGAAAGCAAACTCGTGAAAGGCTTATATTTTGTCGGCGAAACCGTGGACGTAGACGCTTTGACGGGTGGATATAATCTTCAAATTGCCTTTGCGACCGGAGTCGTCGCGGGCAGACACGCAACAAAAGAAATCAATTCTGCAAATCTCTGATTTGCAAACGGAGAAAATATGATAAATATCGCAATCGACGGTCCTGCGGGAGCGGGTAAAAGCACCGTCGCAAAAGCCGTAGCAAAAGAACTTGGAATCATCTACCTCGACACAGGCGCAATGTACCGTGCAATCGCTTATACCGCTTTGAAACAGGGTATTGACGTGCTTGACGGTGATAGTGTTGAAGAGATGCTAAAGGACGTCAATCTCGATATCGTCTACGAAGACGGCGCACAAAAAATCTATATCAACGGTTTCGACACCACGCCTTATCTTCGCGAGCATCATATGTCGAAAGCGGCAAGCGATATATCGGCGCATCCTTGCGCAAGGCATAAAATGGCAAATCTGCAAAGAGAATTTGCATCTACGCACGACGTCGTTTTGGACGGCAGGGATATATGCACTTTCGTCCTTCCCGACGCAAATTGCAAATTCTTTATGACCGCATCCGCCGAAGAAAGAGCGAAACGCAGAGTCATAGACAACGAGCAACGAGGGCAACATATTGACTACGAAACAGTGTTGAAAGACATAAATCAACGCGACTATAACGACTCTCATCGCGCGCTCGCGCCCTTGAAACAAGCACCCGATGCGATACTTCTCGACACGACGAATATGACGATTGAAGAAGTCGTTTCGGCGGTTATCGAATCGGTGAAGGAGAAAACGAAATGAAAACTTATAGATTTTTCAGGTTTATCCTGAAACCAATTGCGGATATCCTTTGGCCGACGAAGGTCATAAATAAGGATAACTACAAGAAGTTTGGCAGCGGACTCATGATGTGCAATCACTATTCAAAGGCGGACGGCATTGTCATCGCATCCAAACTTTTGAAAAAGGATCTCAACGTCGTTGTCAAATTCGAGGCTTTTGAAGGTTCTAAAACAGCTAATTGGTTTTTGCGCTCGGTCGGTTGCATCCCCGTGCATCGCGGTGAGGCGGATATAACCGCAGTCAAAGAAATTCTCAAAGTCCTGAAAGACGACAAACAACTTCTCATTTTCCCCGAAGGTACTAGAAATAAGGAAGGCACTCCCGAAATGGCGGAATTTAAGAGCGGTACCGCTCGTTTTGCAATCAAGACCAAAAAACCTATATTGCCTATGATTTATTATAGACAACCAAAACCTTTCCGCAAAAACTACCTTTATATAGGGGAGCCTTTTGACCTTGAAGAATTTTATCAGGTCAAAAAGACCGAGGAAAACAAGGATGACGCAACAAAGTACGTCTACGACAAAATGGTCGAAACAAGAAGACTTCTCGACAAATGGGTTGAGATTAACGTGAAGAAGGGCAGAAAATGAAAATTACGGTAGCGAAGAGCGCAGGTTTTTGCGGTGGAGTGAAAAACGCCGTCGATACGGCTATTTCACTCGCAAAAAAATACGGAAGAATCTACACTCTCGGCGAACTCGTCCACAACGAGAACGTGACGGATTATCTGCTATCTAACGGCGTTATTTCCCTGAAAGAAGGGGAATGGTGCAATCTGCAAACGGGGGACGTCGCACTCATCCGCGCTCATGGCATTCCCGTCGAAACCGAAAAAGAATTGAGAAACCGCGGGGTAGTCCTATTCGACGCGACCTGTCCCGTCGTAAAAAAGATACATAAAATCGTGAGTGAAAGGCGGGAAGCGGGGGATTTCGTCTACGTCGTCGGGGACGAAAATCACGACGAAGTCGTCGGTAGCGTGTCTTATGCAGGTGATAACGGCAAGGTAATCGCGGACGTTGACGAGCTTGAAATCGGTGAAAAATCCGTGTCCGTCGTCTTCCAAACCACCATTTTGGCGGACAAATTTCAAAAATTTGTTGATTTTCAAACAAATTTCCAAAAAAAACACGGAAAATTAGTTGGCATTTTCAATACTATTTGTTATACTACTAAAGCAAGACAAGAGGAAGCGCGCGCACTTGCAGGCGTTTCGGATTGCATCATCGTCATCGGAAGTAGGTCGAGCGCGAATACGCATAGGCTCTTTGAGGTGGCTGTCGAAGTCAATCCAAATACCTTCTTCGTGCAGAGCACTGCCGACGTCAAATCAATAAAGCAAAAACAATTTAACAGCATATCAATCGTCGCAGGAGCATCGACTCCGCCTTGGTTGATACAGGAGGTAACAAAACTTATGAGTGAAACTGAACTCAAAGACACAGCAGTTGAAGTGAAAGAAGAGCAAGCACTTCAGGAACAAAACACTACCGCAGAAGCAGCTCCCGAAAAGGAACTCACCATGGAAGACGTTATTGCGTCTAATCACGTTGGCGGTTATGTCAACTACAAAGCCGGAAAGCGCATCAAAGGCACCGTCCTCAGCGCAGACGACAACGGCATCTACGTAAGCATCGGCGGTAAGAAAGACGGTTTCATTGATAAGACCGACGCGGAAATCGACGGCAATTACAATCCTGCTAACTACAAGAAAGACGACGCTATCGAAGCAATCATCACCGGCGCAAGCAACAAAGAGTACGTCATCCTCTCCAAGAAAGAAGTCGACATCAAACTCGCCGAAGAAGCAGAAGCAGAGAAGGCACTCAATGCAGGCGATTTCGATCTCGTCATCACCGAAGTCGTGAAAGGCGGTCTCAGAGGCAGACTCGGTTCCTACACCGTGTTCGTTCCCGCAAGCCAAATCAGAATCGGCTACGTCAAGAACCTCGAAGATTACAAAGGCAAAACCCTTCACGTCACTCTCATGCCTCCCAAGGAAAAGGAAGGCGCGGAAGATCAAGAAGATAAGCCCGCAAAACGCTCCAAATATTTGTTCGCATCCGCACGCTTGATCCTTGAACGCGAGAAACAAGCAAAAGAAGACGAATTCTGGAACAATATCCACATCCACGACATCGTCAACGGCAAAGTCAAGAGATTTACGGCATTCGGCGCATTCGTCAGCGTTAAAGGCTTTGATTGCCTCGCTCACATCTCCGAACTCAGCTGGAACAAGATCACCGATCCCAGCACCGTTCTCACTATCGGTGAAAGCTATGACTTCGTCGTCCTCAAACTCGACAGAGCAACCGGCAAAATCTCCCTCGGTTATAAACAACTTCAAAAGAAGCCCTATGAAGCGGCAGCGGAAAAATTCCCCGTCGGCACCATCATCAAAGGTAAAGTCGAAAGAATCTTCCCCTATGGCGCATTCATCTCTATCTGCGAAGGCGTTGACGGTCTTGTTCACGTGTCCCAAATCTCTCACAACTGGATCAAGGATGCAAACGAAATCCTCAAAGTCGGCGAAGAAGTCGAAGCGAAGATCATCGGATTTGAAGAGAACCGCATAACCCTTTCCATCAAGGAATTGCTCCCCGCACCCGAAGAAACCGCATCCGAAGCACCCGTTGCAGAAGGCGAAGAAAACGAAGAGAAACCCGCAAGAAAATCCTCTCGCGTCAAGAAGTTCGAAGAAAAAGTCGCAGAAGGCGAAGAAAAGAAAGAACGTCGTTCTCGCAAGGCAGCGGCAGACACTTCTTCCGAACCCAAGGAATGGCACTCCGGTGGCTCCAGTGCATCTTCTCTCAGCGACTTGTTCAAGGATCTGAAACTTGACCTCGAAGCAGAAGAAAAAGCAGCAGAAGAAGCACCCGCGGCACCCAAAAAGACCACTCGCAAGAAGAAAACCGAAGATGCAGAATAATTGATGCAAACAGAAACGGCACCGAAATCGGTGCCGTTTTTATTTGCATTAAATTATTTAGATTGAATGAGAGTGGACGGAAACTCGGTTTTAAATCGGTGTTTAGTTTTTTTGCTTATGAGTTTTGTTTTTGCCTAATTGCTAATTTGAGTTTTTGCCGAGTTATGCAATTTGCAGTTTGCACTTGCTCTTATATTGTGTTTTTCACTCTATGCCTGTAGCTAGTCGTTACAAGGGGAGTGTTGTGAGTTTCTTTTGCAATTCTTTTATTGCGTTTTTTGCAAGTGAGTCGCATTCGTTGTTGAGTTCGTTGTTTGCGTGTCCTTTGACTTTCACAAACGTGACTTTGTGTTTTTGCATTAGGTCGAGAAGTTCGAGCCATAAATCAACGTTTTTCACTTCTTCCTTGCTTGAGGTTCGCCAACCGTTGAGTTGCCAGCCGTAAATCCAACCTTCGTTGATAGAATTTATCGCGTAGGCACTGTCACTATACACAGAAACTTTCTTCTGACTTCCTTCGACCGCTTTAAGACCTTCGATAATTCCTTGAAGTTCCATGCGATTGTTCGTCGTTTCACGCTCCGCACCGCTCAATTTTCTCGTACCGTTTTCGTTTATGACGATTGCGCTCCAACCGCCTACACCGGGATTACCCGAGCATGCGCCGTCCGTATATACGGTGATTTCTTGGATTTTGTTTCCTGCAAGTTCGGCACTGCGGTTTCTACACTTTATCATTCCGTCAATCACGATTTGTTCGAGATTGTTGTTGCGGTAGTGTTCGACTGCTTGAATGGTCGTTCCTCCTTTTGAGCATACCGCATCCACCATTTCGCCGATAGGTTTCGTGCTATTTTCAACCATTTTGACTGCGCCCGTTATCGTTTGTAGGGCAAGGGTAGTTGCGGTTTGTTTGTCAAGACCGCCGTCCATACCGCCTCTAATCAACGCTTCGATGAACATATACACGTACGCAGGGCCCGAACCTGATAGAGAAGTCACTGCATCGAAAAGATTTTCGTCGATGATGACTACATTCCCGACCGCTTTGAAAACGTTCAAAACGAATTCGTCTTGCTTTCCGCTAAATGCGATTGCCGACATGCCTTCGCCGACGGTCGCGGGCATATTGGGCATTATTCTTGCGTAATTTCTATCGCCGAGTGCGGATTTGAGTTTGTTTATCGAAACGCCCGCCATAATCGAAATCACATTTTTTGCGTTGATAAACTTTGCGATTTCGTCAAAAACTTCGGGGGCAATCTGCGGTTTGACCGCAAAAAGTACATATTCGCTTGACGATGCGAGCATAGCGTTGTCCGTTGTGAAATGCACGCCGAGAGAAGTGAAAAAATCTCTCTTTCCGTCCTGTACGTCGCTGATTGCGATTTGTTCGGGGGAAAGGACTTCGCCTTTCAAAATGCCCTGCAAAATGGCGGTTGCCATATTGCCTGCACCTATGATACCGAGTTTGAATTTATTTTCCATAATATCTCCAAATAAAATTGACATTTGTCGACGTTGTTGCTACAATAGTTGCATATTGAACGCATAGGGGGGTGGCTCAACGGTAGAGCAGCGGTCTCCAAAACCGCCGGTTGCGTGTTCGAATCGCGTCCCCCCTGCCAAGAAAAGTCCAAAAAATTTTGGGCTTTTTCTTTTTGCCCGGAGCGATTCTCACTCGCAATCATCCACTGCGCCGATTGCTTGTGTCTGTCGGTTGCGTGTGACGCTGCACTCTGCAAGTGAACTTGCCGTTTCGCTATTTTACGAATCGCGTCCCCCCTGCCAAGAAAAGTCCAAAAAATTTTGGGCTTTTTCTTTTTGCCCGGAGCGATTCTCACTCGCA
>CAZWUI010000003.1:0-147988 GCA_964637515.1 uncultured Bacteroidaceae bacterium
ACCCTACCGAGGTTCGAACTCGGGTTACCGCCGTGAAAGGGCGATGTCTTAGACCACTTGACCATAGGGCCTCAAAGGTTCGGGCGGAACGGTACTTCATTCCTCGTTCCGACTCCGTTGTGGGTGGTACTTTTCATTCCTCACCCGTATTTTGCGAAACAAACTGTGTCTATTTCGATAATATATGAATGGTAGCGGCGGTCGGATTCGAACCAACGACCTGCCGGGTATGAACCGGCCGCTATAACCAACTAAGCTACGCCGCCATGTGGTTGCGGGGGGAGGATTTGAACCTTCGACCTCCGGGTTATGAGCCCGACGAGCTACCGACTGCTCTACCCCGCGGTGGTATGATATGATAAATGCACCCTTTTTGTCAAGCAGATTAACAAAAAATTCTTATTTATTATTTTATAAAGTCCAAATAAGTCGTTTTTAGTCTTGCTTGTGCAGTAAAATATGTTGATTGCAGCCTGCGTTTCCCGTTACAGGATGATAAGGTCGAAGACTTTCTGAGGAGTGTCGCAGTGCAATTCGGTCAGGAGGCGGGATGCGTATCTGTCGAAATTCGTGTGGTCGACTAGGCGGAAGACGGCGGCGGACATATCTACAAAATCGGATGCGGAGCCTTTTGTCGTCATCCAACCGATTCCTAAAAAGCGCAGAAGTGCGTACACCGCGCATATCGCGACAAATTC
This sequence comes from uncultured Bacteroidaceae bacterium, assembly GCA_964637515.1. Taxonomy (GTDB): domain Bacteria; phylum Bacillota; class Clostridia; order Christensenellales; family CAG-917; genus RGIG4097. Next base: position 699 of record CAZWUI010000003.1, read on the forward strand.
TTCCCACGGATCTTCGGGACGGTCTTGAAAGGGGAATTGCTCGAAAAACATATGGTTTACGAGCATATGTTCAAACCAAATTTCCCACTTCGGGACTTTGGACTCAAAGAGATTTTTGGCGGTTTGGTATTTTTCAAACGAACCGTTTTCATCCCCGAAGTATTCAAGTGCCTGCTCACCGTATTGCCGTACACTATTGCTTTTTTCGTCTATGAGTTTGAGAAGTTTTTCTGCGGTAGCGACACCGTAGCGGAGTTGCTCGTCGTCTGCATCGAACTCGACGTTTTGCATAGGGTAGGGAGTTGAGATGAGTGCGGAAATATCCTTTTCGTCATCGGAGTCCAATGCCGTTTTCATATCGCGGAGCGCAAGCCCTAAATTCATAAGGCGTATGGGCAAGGGATAATCTCTTTGTTGCACGATGTCGATGAGCCAAAGGCGGATTTGTTGTTCTTTGCCTTTCGTGTCGAATTTTACCGTCCTCGTCAGCGTGATAGGGGAGTCCAAAACGAGCGGTTCCCGAACAAATTTGATCGGATCGTCCCTTGAAAAAATTTTTTCCAAAGTCCCTTCGCAACTGTTTGCACACGAGCATTCGTAGTCGGGTTCTTTGCGTAGACCGCGCGGATAGAGTTTGCACACTTCGCCGAGTGCGCCTTCCCCCATTTCCGCATGGATACCACACCTACCGTCTGCAAGTCGCATAGGACAATTTCCCGTGTAGTCGTGTTGGATTTGAGCATACTCTTGCGGTGTGGGGTGCAATGAAACCTTGACGCCTCTATCAATCTTTTTGCGCAATTCATCACTGCATTCTTCCCCCGTCAACTTGAAGTAGTCTTGGAGAGAAAAAGTGACCGTCCACCCCTCGCAACACGAAGAACGGCAGTCACCCATTTTGCACCTAAACCCCGAGTAGTAATCGGGCATCAAAAATTCTTTCGTCATATCCTCTGTGGCAAAACCTCTTTGCCACTATCTAGGTGCCTTTCCCCCGAAAAACACCTCGATTCACGTCAATAAATTATACAACCATCCGTTTCTAAAATCAAGCATTAAAATTGCATTGTGATTGACAGTGTGGGTTGGGAGGTGATAGAATAGGGGCGTTTGGGGGGGGGAGTGCGGTGAGCGCATGAATGGAGGGATTTGTAAATGGATGAAAATTGCAAAAACAAGGCTTTATATGAGGAAAATGATATGAAAAAGTACGTTTTCGTGACGGGCGGTGTTGTTTCAGGGCTTGGAAAAGGTATTGTCGTGGCATCCCTTGGACGATTGCTCAAAGCGCGTGGTTTGAAGGTCGCCCTGCAAAAACTCGATCCGTATATCAACGTAGACCCCGGGACGATGAGTCCTTATCAACACGGGGAAATTTTCGTCACGGAGGACGGTGCGGAAACCGATCTCGACCTCGGACACTACGAAAGATTTATAGATGAAAACCTTGACGCTCGTTCAAATTTGACGACGGGCAAGGTGTTTTGGAGCGTTCTCAACAAGGAGCGCAGAGGGGAATATCTCGGCTCTACCGTGCAGATTATCCCCCACGTTACAAATGAAATCAAAGACTTTATTTACAGCTTAGGCAACGATACGGATTCGGACGTCGTCATCGTGGAAATCGGCGGTACGACGGGGGATATAGAATCCCAAACGTTCCTCGAAGCAATCAGGCAAATCGCACGCGAAGTCGGCAGGGAAAATTCGCTGTTTATACACGTGACTCTCGTGCCGTTTTTGTCGGGTAGCGACGAGCATAAAACAAAGCCTACTCAACGCTCGGTCAAGGAATTGCAGGGTATCGGCATAAATCCCGACCTTGTGATTTTGCGCTGCGACGAACCGCTCGAAGAAGGAGTCATCGACAAGATTTCCATGTTCTGCAACGTCAAGAAAGACTGCGTCATCGAAAACCTGACTTTGCCTGTTTTGTACGACGTACCGCTTGCGCTCGAAAAGCAAGGATTTTCGGATATCGTCTGTCGTGAACTCGGTATATCCGCAAAGCCGTCGGACACTGCGGATTGGGCGAAAATGGTTGACGGCATAAAGCACCTTGAAAAAGAAGTCAATATTGCGCTTGTCGGCAAGTATGTTGCACTTCACGACTCGTATTTGTCGGTGGTTGAGGCACTTCATCACGCGGGATATGCGAACAATGCGAAAATCAATATCATATGGACGGATAGCGAGAGCATTACCCCCGAAAACGTGGACGAACTGATGAAAAACGTGGACGGCATTCTTGTGCCGGGTGGTTTCGGCGGTAGGGGAATAGAAGGCAAAATTCTTGCCGCTAAATACGCAAGAGAACACGACGTGCCTTATCTCGGTATTTGTTTGGGCATGCAGATTTCAGTCATCGAATTTGCGAGAAACGTGGTAGGATATGCGGACGCAAACTCCGGAGAATTTGCCCCCGATAGCAAGCATAAAGTCATAGACTTCCTTTCAAATCAAAGCGACGAAGTCAACAAAGGCGGCACTCTCCGTTTGGGTGCATTCACCTGCAAAGTCAAGGAAGGCACGGAACTTTTCGAGTGCTACGGAAAGGACGAAATTGCGGAAAGATTCCGTCACCGCTATGAATTCAACAACGAATATCGTGACGATTTTGAGAGAAACGGTCTTGTGGTCGGCAGTACGTCCCTTGACGGAAAAACGGTTGTCGAAATCGAAAATCCAAAATGCAAATTTTTCGTGGGCGTGCAATATCATCCCGAATTTAAGAGCCGTCCCAATAGACCGCATCCGCTTTTCACCGCTTTTGTGAAGTCGTCGATAGAGAAGTGAGATACGCAGGTTTCGATTGCTATATAAATGCGGATAGCACATTGCTCATTCTCGGCAGTTTTCCAAGCGTGAAGTCGAGAGAGGAGGGGTTTTATTACGGCAATCCGCGCAACAGATTTTGGAAAGTGCTATCAAAAGCGCGCGGGCAAGAAACTCCGCTCACTGTGGACGAGAAGAAAGCGTTTCTTGACGAGCAGAAAATCGCATTGTGGGATATGGTGGTGGAGTGCGAAATCGAAGGCAGTCTTGACAGTAATATCAAAAACTACGTGGTTGCAGACGTAAAAGGGGTGCTTGAAAATTCCAAAATAGAAAAGGTGATTTTGAATGGCGGAATGAGTGCGAAACTCTTTTTGAAACATTTTCCCGAGTATGCGGAAATCGCAGTCGCTTTGCCGTCCACTAGTCCTGCAAACGCACGATTTGACGAAAAAATTTGGTTTGAACACCTTATATAATCGTGAAATAATTTAACTAAAAATAAAATTCCGCAAGGATCTGCCTTGCGGAATTTTTTTGTTTCGGGTTGTTATTGTTCGTTTTTTGCTTTCACGACTGCACGGGCAAGTTGGTCTGCGCAAGAAGTGTTCTTGAAACCGCATCTGTTGCCGAGAAGTTTTTTTTCGATTTCGTCAACGGTCATGCCGTCTACGAGAATGGATACCGCTTTCAAGTTGCCGTCGCAACCGCCCAAAAAGCGAACGTTTTTCACGACGTCACCGTCAAGGTCGAAGTCAATTTTTTGAGAGCATACGCCTTGTGTTCTATAAGAAAAGTGTTTCATTATTTCGTCCTTTTTTCGATTTCATCAGAGATATTGTCGAGCCAGTTGCCCTCAAAGAGTTCGATAAGACCTTTGTCACACTGCGCCGCGATTTCGGGATTGATAGGGATACGTGCGACGGTTTCGATGCCGAAGCGTTTTGCGGTTTCGTCCGCCTTGCTCACGCCGAATACGGGGATTTCTTTTCCGCAGTCGGGGCAGACGTAGCAGGACATATTTTCCACGAGTCCCAAAATGGGAACGTTCATCATCTTTGCCATATTGACCGCCTTTTCCACGACCATAGACACGAGTTCTTGGGGGGAGGTTACGATGACGATTCCGTCAAGAGGCAGAGATTGGAACACGGTGAGAGGTACGTCGCCCGTTCCCGGAGGCATATCCACGAACATATAGTCCACGTCGTCCCAGATGACGTCCGTCCAGAACTGTTTGACGACGCCAGCGATGATAGGTCCTCTCCACACGACAGGACTAGTTTCGTTGTCGAGAAGAAGATTTATGGACATAACTTTCACGCCCTTTGCGGTGCGGACGGGAAGTATGCTATGCTCGTCAAGGGCGGGTGCTTGCTCTTTGAGTCCGAACGCTTTGGGAATGGACGGACCCGTTATATCCGCATCGAGAATGGCGGTTTTGAAACCCTTGCGGTTTGAGAGAACGGCAAGCATAGAGGTGACGAGGGACTTGCCTACGCCCCCTTTTCCACTGACTACGCCGATGACTTTTTTGACGTTACTCATAGGGTTTTGCGGTTCAAGCATACTTTGCTTTTGTCTTGACGGACAGTTCTCGCCGCAACTGCTACAATCGTGAGTGCAATCGCTCATATATACTCCTTTTCCGAGTGAACGGAAGATATTATTTTTTCATATTTTGTTGTTTATCATTGCAAAGTGCGTTGATAAACTCTTTGTTTTGTCGTTTTTGTGTTACGACTTGGACTTGATTATGTTCACGGGTTTTATCGTCATAACGCCAAGGAAGGGCAGGAATGCCGATACCGTTGTCACGCCTAATACGATCGCTATGCTTATCCACATAACTTGACTGTCAAAGGCAAGCAAGGTGATCCCGCCTATCGACGCATTCTCGACGTATTCGATAAGACTGTCCATGAGCAGATTGTTTGCAAGGGGCATACCGAAGTAGAAGAACAACCCGAACAGTATGCATATCGCAAGACCTACGCATATAACTTGCACAAGGAATATTCCCGCGACGTTTCTTGTCCTTGCGCCGATTGCTTTCATCACGCCGATTTCGTAGTTGCGCGAGCGGATATTGCTAAATGCGAAGAACGCCATAAGCAACACCATAACTCCGCAAAGTCCGATCGCAATAAGCACGAATATATCCTTGAATACGCTGACGATTTTCGTGATGGATTGCACTGTCTTGAAATAGGCGGTGGCGGAGTAGAAGTTGTTTTCAACGCCCGTCGAGTAGATTTCCGCAATATTGTCGAAGTTGTCGAAATAGAGCGAAACCGTTCTGAAATTCGACGTCTGCATTGCTTTTGTGATTTCGGGATCGTAGATGAACATGCCGTAATCGCTCACCATAAATTCCGTGACTCTTACGGTGAAAGCGGCGGTGGTTTCATTCGACGAAAAACTCTTCATTCTGAACGTGAGAGTGATCGGCTCTTCGAGAACGTCGTCCACTCTGTAAGACGTCCCGAATATCGCATTGAACATGCCGACTCCCATCGTACATTCGTCTTTTTCCTTATCGTTATTGGTTTTGAAAGTCGCGTAGTAACTGTTGTCGACGGAGTATTCTTTTCCGTTTAATTCCACAGTCGCACCCCTATAACGACCAAGATCGGAAACCTTTGAGTCAACGAAGTCTTGCTTGAAGTTTTCGTTGAAAGTGTAGGTTACGGACAAGTAGTTTTCCGCATATTCCGTAAATTCCGCAACTGCTTGTTTGGACACTTTTTCCCTGTTTTCGAGCGCGGTCAGATAGGATGAGAACCTTTCCTTGTAATCGGTTTCGATGACTGCGTTGATATAAATTCTTCCGCCGTATGCTTTGTTTGCGATTTGCTCGTAGGTCGAGCCTGCAAATGCGTACACGCCGTATGCAATCATACAGTCCGCTACGTAGTCGGTTACAATTATGCCTTCGGGGTGGTCTTCGTCGATGAGAGAGCCTGCAAGCACGTTGAGTTTGCGATTGCCGTCCTCGTCAACCTTGCCGAAAACTTTCGTGAGATATTCCTCGTCGCAAATAAGAATACCTCTCGTTTCGGTTGCGTAGAAGTTTGCGTAAATAGCATTGTTTTCGATGACTCCGGCTTCGCAAGAGTAGGATGATCCCGAAATCGGCAAGCTCCAGAATATCTTTTCGTAGATTCTGCCTTTGTAACCCGTAGACTTGAAGTTGTCAAGGTCGTCATCGTCAATAGGTACGGCGTGGGTCGTGTTCAAACTTTCGATAAGGTCGTCGTTTATGTAGCCTTTGTTCATCACGAAAGCGGGGTCGTCCGACGTCTGCATTGCGCTATTCATCGCCGCCGCTCCGTCAAATTGGACGAATACGTTGCTGAGCCCGAAAAGCACCACCACCGCCGTGATGAGTATGGTCATCAATATGCTCGCGAGAAGTTTTTTGCCCATGAACTTTCCGGATATTTCTATCGTGCGCTTCGTCGAGAGTTTGGACGGAATAAATTTCATCTCTTCGTTCGCTACGTTGCAGACTTCTTTCGTGTCCGCAAAAGCGGTTTCTCGTTGCACGATAGTCTTGTTTCCTTCGGCGATTGCGACGTTGAAAGTTTCGAGTTCTTCGTCGGTCAGGCGCACTTTGTCGGGGAGATAGATCACGTTGTCTTCCACCGCAAAAGTGTTCTCGTGACACTCGTTGCGAGATATATCCGAGACGATTTTGCCGTCCGCAAGTTCAATCATTCTGTCCGCATATTTCTCCGCATCCGCTATGTTGTGCGACACCACCACGACAAGTATGTCCTTGGACAACTTCTTTAGAAGATCAAGCACTTGCACCGCCGTTTTGCTGTCAAGATTGCCCGTCGGCTCGTCGGCAAGGATGAGTTTCGGGGATTTCACGAGCGCACGCGCTATCGCTACTCTTTGGCGTTGTCCGCCCGATAGTTGAGTCGGCTTGCGGTTTGCAAACTCCGTCAAATCCACCTTTTCGAGTATTTCTGCGACTTTCATATAGTCGTGCTTTTCGCCTTGGAAGTCGAGCGCAAGGCGCACGTTGTCCGCTACCGTCAATTCGTTGATAAGGCAGAAGTCTTGAAATACGAAACCTAAATAACTGTTGCGATAGTCGTCGAAGTCCGTGTTTGTGAATTGCGAAAACCGCTTTTCACCGATAACAATGTCCCCCGACGTTATCTCGTCGAGTCCGCCGAGCATGTTGAGCAGGGTAGACTTACCGCTGCCGCTCTTGCCGACGATGAACACCAATCCCGTATCCGGCAATGTAAAAGATACGTCATCAAGACCGACGCCGTTCACGCCTTTGGTTTTGTAAATCTTCGTCAGGTGTTCTATTCTCATTCCGATACCCCCGTTGCTGAACATTATAAATTATAACTGTTTCCATAAATAAAGCAAGAAATTTCTTGAAGGTTTCGCTGCGGATGCCGTCGGCGGTTGTCGAGTGGAAATAAATTTTAATTTATTTTTAATATTGTTTTTCGTTTTCTCTTGCGACTTGCGCGCGCTTATGTTATAATCTACAATGACTAAAATCGGAGTATTGTTATGGCTCAAGACGTTACCGACACCAATAACACAACCGAAATTGCCGTTGCGGCGGCGGATATTCCCGTCCGTCCCGAAGACAAAATTCCCACGAGAGAGAAGATTGTTTACGGTGCAATGGATATTTTCGGCGGAGGACAAGGAAGTTTGATTTCCTTGTTGTTGATGTATTATTTCACGTCAGTCATCGGCATAGACGCAGGATTTGCGGGCACTGCGGTGCTTATTGCAAAAATTTGGGACGCAATTATCGACCCGACTTTCGGCGTCATCACCGACAACACTCGCACGAAACTCGGACGTCGTCGTCCGTATATCATCATCGGCGGTGCGCTCATCATTCCCGCAATGCTCTTTTTGTACGCTCCCATACAAGGCTTTGGCGAAACTATGCAAGCGGTGTGGATTTGTGTGGCGTATCTTGTCTATTGCACGGTATCATCCATTTCGCAAGTTCCTTTCAACAGCATGAGTTCGGACATTTCCCCCGACTACCGCGAAAGAAACAAAGCAAATCTCATCAAATTATTGTTCGATTTGGGCTCGGCGGGACTTTGTTTCCTGCTTCCCTCGCTCTTGTTGTCCGCTCTGAAATCAGGCAGTATCAGTTATACGGCGTTCTATCTGACGCTATGCTTGGGCTTCGGCGGACTGTTTTCAATACCTCTCGTGGTCGGCGGATTCGTGGTTAAGGAGCGCTCTCCCTACGACGTCGAACACAGAGAAAAACTCAATCTCAAAGAATATTTCGGCACTATCAAAGTCAAGTCGTTCTACCTTCATCTTATAATGTACGTGTGCGCGTATATAGCGATGGACGTCATCAGTGCGGTCGCTCTCTACTACTGCGAAAACATTTTGAACGGTATGACTTTCCTCGGTATGGACCTTGGCAACAGTTCGATTATCATCATCGGACCGTTCATGGTTTGCGCGGCGGTGGCGGTGCCTCTTGCCTACCACAATATGCGCAAGCATTCAAAGCAATTCGCCTATCGTTTCACAATCCCCGGTTTCATCGTGACGGCTATAATTATGGTGTCCGTGCAACCCGACTGGAGTCCGTGGATAGTGGTCGTCGATATGATGCTCATGGGTTTCTTCTTCGGCGGATCGCAGGTTATGCCTTGGCTCATCTTCCCCGATACAGTCGACGTCGTCGAGCTCAAAAAGGGCGAAAGACCGTCAGGCAGTATGGGTGCGGTTATGACTTTCTGCCGCACTATAGCGACTGCGTTTGCGTCGTCGTCGGTCGGTTGGGTGCTTGCGGGTGCTAACTATATCTCTCACGAAGCGACCGAAGTCGTCGCTCAACCCGATAGCGTTGCGACCGCTCTTCGCATATTCATAGGGGTGACCGTGTGCGTACTCTTCATATGTGCGTTCACCGCGTCTTGTTTCTACAAGGTCACGGACAAGAAACTCTCTCGTATCAGATACTTCAACGACAAGGCGAGAGCGGGTGAACTCGACTCCTTGACCATCGCCGAAAAGGTGGAAAGACAAGATCTCATCAAGGAACTTTGCGGAGATTGATATGGCAAACGTAACCGTCGAAAGAACGAATAATAAAACCGTAATCAGAAAGAAGGAAGGAGTGCCGTTCAGGATTCTTCAACTCACCGACGTGCATATCGGCGGCGGATTTTTGAGCGTGAAGAAGGATAGACTGGCTCTCGACGCAGTCGAAAAACTCGTGCGTGCGTCCAATGCGGACTTCGTTGTGGTGACGGGGGATATATGTTATCCGCTCTTCTGGTTTTCGGGGACGAGCAACAACGAACGTCCGTCCAAACGCTTTGCCGACCTTATGAAAAAACTCGGCGTGCCTTGGTGCGTAACTTTCGGCAATCACGACTCCGAAAAGTTTGCGAAACTCTCGAGAGAAGAACTCGGCTCTTTCTATGAAAGTCAACCGAATTGCTACTTTGAAAAGGGCGACTCCAAACTCACAGGGTGCGGAAACTACTGTATCCGCCTTGAAAATGCGGACGGAAAGTTGAACACTCTCCTTATGATGCTTGACTCGAATGCGTACGTGGGCAAGACCTTTTTCAGCGGTTTCGACGTCATCCACGAAGACCAAATTCAGTGGTATGAGGACGTCGTGTACGAAGAAAGCGTTGGCGGTGAACTTGCACGCTCCCTTGCGTTTTTCCACATTCCGCCAAAAGAGTTCAAGGATGCGTGGGAGAAGTGCTATAGGGGAGATAAGGACGTCGTCTATCACCACGGTTTCGTGCAAGAGAAGGATAACTACTTCGGCTATCCCAAAACCGTTGAAGGCACTTTCTTTGGTGAAATGGTGAAATTCGGCTCGTGCAAAGGCATGTTCATGGGGCATGACCATCTCAACACTCTGTCCTTGACCTACAAGGGCATCCGCCTGACTTACGGTATGAGCATAGACTATCTTGCGTACTACAAAATCGCAAAGAAACATACCCAACGCGGCGGTACTATCATTGAAATCGCAGACGACGGCAGTTTCGACGTGAAATTGCTCCCGCTCGACGATATAACGAAACAATAAAATCTTTATACATTATGGAGGCAAAAATGAAAATTGGTTTTACCGAAACTGTTCTACGCGACGCCAACCAATCCTTGATTGCAACGCGCTTACCGTATGAAAAATTCGCAGACATACTCCCCACGATGGACAAAGCAGGCTACTATTCGGTAGAGTGCTGGGGCGGTGCGGTGTTCGATAGTTGTTTGAGATACCTCAACGAAGACCCGTGGGAAAGACTTCGCAAACTCCGCAAGGCTATGCCTAACACGAAGTTGCAAATGCTCCTCAGAGGGCAAAATCTTCTCGGCTACAAGCATTATCCCGACGACGTAGTGCGTTTGTTCGTCGATAAGTCCGTGGACAACGGCATCGACATCATCCGCATTTTCGACGCACTCAACGATCTTCGCAACATCGAAGTCGCGGCAAAGGAAGCGATCAAGAAAGGCGCAACCGTTTCGGGCACTCTTTCTTTCACTCAAAGCCCCGTGCACACTCTCGAATCCTTTGCAAAACTCGCAAAAGAACTCGAAAATATGGGCGTTCAATCCATCTGCGTGAAGGATATGGCGGGCGTCATGAGTCCCTTTGAAGCGCAAGAACTCATCGGCGCAATCAAGAAAGAAGTCAAAGTCCCCGTCGTGTTGCACACTCACTGCACCACCGGTCTTGCATTCATGACCTATCTCAAGGCGGCGGAAGCAGGCGTTGACGTCATCGACACCGCAACTTCTTGTTTCAGCGGCGGCACTTCTCAACCCGCAACCGAAACTCTCAACTACGCACTCGGTCAACTCGGCTATGAAACCGGACTCAACGCAGACGTCCTCAAAGAAGTCAACGACTTCTTCAAACCCATCCGCGACGAATATCTCGCAAGCGGTGGACTCAATCCCAAGATGATGGCGACGGATACCGACGCTCTCACCTACAAAGTCCCCGGCGGTATGCTCTCCAACCTCGTCGCACAACTCAAAGCACAAAACGCAATGGATAAATTCGACGAAGTCCTTCTCGAAACCCCCAAGGTCAGAGCGGACCTCGGTTATCCTCCTCTCGTCACTCCTATGAGCCAAATGGTCGGCGTACAAGCGACCACCAACGTGCTTGCAGGTGAGAGATATAAGAACGTTTCCAAAGAAGTCAAGTCCTATTGCCTCGGCGAATACGGCACGACTCCCGCACCCATCAATCCCGAAGTCCTTGCAAAAGTCCTCGGCGACGAAAAACCCATCGAAGGCAGATACGCAGACACTCTCGAACCCGCCTTTGAAAAGACGAAAGCGGAACTCGGCGACACCGCAAGAAGCGATGAAGACGTTTTGAGTTATATCGCATTCCCCACCGTCACCGAAAAGTTCTTCCAAGCACGCAAGGAAGCGGAACAAAAAGTCGTAAAATACACGATAGCACCTATCGAGTAATAAGGAGAAATTATGGATAATCTTTTATCTGCAGTATCAGGCAAAATATCCGTTCTCGACGCGCTTATCTTGTCCCTGCTCGGCATTGCGATAGTTTTCGGCGTGCTGATCATCCTTATGTTCATCATTTGGGCCATGGGCAAGGTCGGAGAGAAATCTCCCGAAATCGCGGCGAAACTTCCCAAACTTCCGAAAATCAACTTCGGAAAGAAGAAAGAAGAACAATCCGCTCCCGAAGTCGTCGGCGAACAAGAACTCGCTCCCGGCTCTTGCGGTGAACTTCTTCTCGTCAAAACGGAAGAAAGAGATGCGGCTATGATTATGGCAATCGTGGCGGATTCCACGGGTATTCCGCTCAATCAACTCAAATTCAAATCCATCAAGAGAATAGATCAGGAGGAGGAAAAATAATATGATATACAAAGTTAGCTTGAACGGAAAAATTTACGAAGTAGAAGTCGAACAAGGCGAAGCAATCGTCAAAGCGGAATACGAGGCAAGTTTGCCCGCCGCCGCCCCTGCGGAAGCACCCGTAGTCAGCGCAGCACCCGCAGCGGCTCCTGCGGCAGCACCCGTCGCAAGCGGAAACGGCGAAGTCGTAAAATCCCCTCTTCCCGGCACCGTCAATCAAATCAAAGTTGCCACCGGTCAAGTCGTGAAAGCGGGCGACGTCATTTTTATCCTCGAAGCAATGAAGATGGAAAACGAAATCACCGCACCCGTCGGCGGAAAAATCGGTAACATTCTCGTCACGAAAGGCGCATCCGTCGAAACCGGCACTCCGCTTGTTGAAATCATCTGAGGTGACAAATGAATTACGGCGAAATACTGAAAAATTTGTGGGATACGAGCGGACTTGCCAACTTCACTTGGCAAAACGCCGTCATGCTCATCATAGCGTGCGTATTCCTTTATTTAGGTATCAAAAAGCAATTTGAACCGCTACTTCTTGTTGGTATCGCGTTCGGTATGCTTCTCACCAATCTCCCCGTCGCAGGTCTTGACGATATGATTTATCACCCTGAATGGTGGACGGGCGAAGCGGCAGTCGCGGACGGCGTGGATTACGTGAATATTCTGCAACACGGCGGTCTTATCGATATTCTCTACATAGGCGTCAAAACGGGCGTATATCCCTGTTTGATATTTATGGGCGTCGGCGCAATGACGGATTTCGAGCCTTTGCTCTCCAATCCTAAGTCCTTGCTGCTCGGCGCAGCGGCACAACTTGGCATTTACGTTGCTTTCTTCTTCGCAATCTGCATCGGATTCACCGGTCCCGAAGCGGCAAGTATCGGTATCATCGGCGGAGCGGACGGCCCCACGGCAATCTGGCTCACCAAATCCCTTGCACCTCACCTTCTTGCACCTATCGCAGTCGCGGCGTATTCCTATATGGCGCTCATCCCTCTCATTCAGCCCCCGCTCATGAAGTTGATGACCACCAAGAAGGAAAGAGCAATCGTCATGAAACCCACCAGAAAAGTCAAAAAGAGCGAAAAGATTTTGTTCCCCATCATCGTCACTCTCGCGACTTGCTTCATTCTGCCTTCTGTCGCAGGTTTGCTCGGATGCCTTATGTTCGGCAACCTTTTGAAAGAATGCGGAGTCACCGAAAGATTGTCCGACACCGTCCAAAACGCACTCATGAACATCGTTACGTTGTTCCTTGGCATATCCGTCGGCGCAACCGCACAAGCGGCAACCTTCTTGAAACTTCAAACCATCTACATCATCGCACTCGGTCTCGGCGCATTTATGTTCGCAACCTTCGGCGGATTGCTCTTCGGCAAATTTATGTGCTTCGTCACGAAAGGCAAAGTCAATCCTCTTATCGGCTCGGCAGGCGTTTCGGCAGTGCCTATGGCGGCGCGTGTTTCCAACAACGTAGGACGTCTATATAATAAGGATAACTACTTGCTGATGCACGCAATGGGCCCCAACGTCGCAGGCGTTATCGGATCGGCGGTCGCGGCAGGTTTCTTGATGGCAGTCTTCCATCCGTAAGATATGTTGGTTTCAATAGAAAAATACATCACAAAAAAGCAGGGCAATCGCTTGCCTTGCTTTTGCTATAACGAGATAGATTCCACCAACCGCGTTGCAAAATCCTATATTGCGGACGGCAAAGTCGCGGATAGGGCGGTGTTTATCGCACGCACTCAAACGTCGGGGAGGGGTAGATATGACAGAAAGTTTCTATCCCCCAAAGGCGGAGTGTATTTGACCTACGTCGTGAGAGTGCCGAGCGGGGCGGATTTCGTCGGTTTCGGGCTTTATAGCGCACTTGCGGTCGTGCATATGCTCTCGTCTTTTGCGGATGAAAATTTGCTCTCAATCAAGTGGCCTAACGACGTGAAACTCAACGACAAAAAGATTGCGGGCATTCTTCCCGAATCCGTGGAAAAGGACGGAGAGAGATACGTGCTTGTCGGAATAGGCGTAAACGTGGATACGAAACCTTGCGACATAGCGTCCGTCGAGATCGCAACTTCCCTGCGTGCGGTTAGCGGCAAGCGTTACGACGTGAGAAAGGCGGCAGCTATGCTTGCGGTCGCTTTGTCCGACCTTGACGATATGTATTTTGGCAAGTTTGCAGACGACCTTTCGGATGAATACAACCGCTATTCTTCGACCATAGGGAAAAAGATAACCTACAAGTCGGCGCAGGGTGAAAACATCTGCGGTAAGGCGGTCAGAGTTGAGAGCGACGGCTCTCTCGTCGTCGTCAGGGACGGCGTTGAAGAAAAAATCGTTTGGGGAGAAATCGTAGAGAATGCGTAAGTTGACGGGCACGATAATCTTGCTTATAACCGCACTCGTTTGGGGTTTTGCATTCGTCGTGCAACGACAGGGCGCAACCGCTCTCGACGGTTATTCTTTCAGCGAATTGCGCTATGTCATCGCAACCGTATCTTTGGTCGTGCTTGTTGCGCTTTCTGATTTCATTGCGAAAAAGCACGGAAAGGAAAGGATAGGATTCAATCGCGATACGGTCGTGGGCGGTATCATTTGCGGTGTCGTGCTTATGTTTTCCACTCTCGTGCAACAACTGGGACTTGAAGAAACCGAAGCGGGAAAGGCGGGTTTCATCACCGCACTTTATATTGTCATCGTCCCCTTTATGAGTATGATCACGGGACGCAAAACGACGGTCAACGGCAGGTTTGCAATCGTGATTGCGATAGCGGGTTTTTGGCTCATGTGCGTAACGGGGGATTTCACCGTCAGCAAAGGTGAGTTGCTCATCTTGCTGTGTGCGTTTGCGTTTTCGCTGCAAATCGTATTCATCGACTTGTACGCACAAAAAGCGGACGCACTCAAATTCAACCTTATGCAATTTGCGACTTGTGCGGTTGTGGGTTTGCCATTTATGGCCTGGAATGGATTTCCGTCTGCGGAGAGCATAGGCGACTGCATTTTGCCCTTGCTTTATATCGGTGTGTTGTCGAGCGCAGTCGCATACACTTTGCAGGTTGCGGGGCAGAAGAGAGTGTCTCCGTCAACGTCAACGCTCATCATGAGTCTTGAGTCGGTGTTTAGTTTGATATTCGGCGCAATCTTCCTCAACGAGCAAAATTCCGCAAGAGAATTGGGCGGTTGTCTGCTTGTTTTCATAGCGGTATTCGTGGCGCAGTTTAGCGTAGAACGCACCTTTCTTGCCTACGATATGACGGCGGAAAAACGCTTGCTTTCAAGCCGTCAAACCCTTTGAATTAGTCTTGCATAAATAAAAACAAAATGAGAAAAACGCTCCGACCGGAGCGTTTTTTCATATGCGTTACGTGAAGTAATATTTTGATTTAAGTTGCAAAATCGGTGGTTTATCGTGTTGTTTTCAACATGTAAACCGTCAAATTCCGTAATACCTCTTGAGTGCGATTTCCGCATCGGCCTTTGCTTCGCGGTTGATTGCGCAAGAGATTTTCGTCTCCGAAGTCGTGATTGCGTATATCTGCGCACCCGCACCTTTCAGTTGAGAAAGAACGTCAAGTGCAACGCCGCTTTCATGCTCCATGCCTGCGCCTTCCGCCGTGATTTTGACGGTGCCAACAACGCATTTGTGCTTGACGTCCGTCATCTTTTCCACCATTGCAAGGTCGTCGTCGGACAGACTGAAAGATACTGCAAGAGTGCCGTCGTCGTTTGCGTTTTGGGAAATCATATCGATGTTGACGTTGCTATCCTTGACCTTGCGGAGAAGGGTGAGGAAGTCAATGGACGAGATTGATGCAAAGTTGATGAGAGATACGTTTTCTTCCGCCGTAACCGAAGTGACCGCATAGAAACTGCCGAGAATGGAATTCATATCGTACAGTCCGCATTGCTTGGTCATAAGGTAGGACGCCGCGCGGAGTGCGCCTTTGACGAAAACTTCTTTGCTTTCCGCCTCGTGACAGAGAGTGATTCTCTCGCCGGTGCCGAGGAACATTACGTCGTGCTTGCCGACGACAGAGCCGCCGCGGATTGCGTGAATGCCGATTTCGGACGGCTCACGTCTTTTTGCGGTTTCGTGTCTGCCAAATTCGGGGATTAGGGGACGGACTTCACATATTGCGTTTGCGATAGAAAGTGCCGTGCCGCTGGGGGCGTCGAGCTTTTTGTTGTGGTGCGCTTCCACGATTTCAATATCGTAGGAGTCCCCAAGAAATTTCGTAGCTTCTTTCGCAAGGTTGGAGAGAAGGTTTATCCCGAGAGACATATTTGCGGATTTGAAAATCGCGATTTGTTTGGATGCGTATTCGATGCGTTTTTGTTGCTCTTCGGTGTGTCCCGTTGTTGCGATGACGCACTTCACTCCGTTTTTCACTGCATAGTCGAGAAGGGAGTCGAGCATTGCGGGGGCGGAAAAGTCGATGATGACGTCCGCACCCAAAGGGCACTCGTCGAAACTTGCGTATACGGGGAAGGGCAGGTCGCCCGCAGAGTATGCGTCCACGCCGAATACGATTTTGTAATTCTCGTCGCCGAGAAGGGATTTATAGGTTGTGCGCCCCATTCTGCCTGACGCACCTGCTAAACATACGTTTATCATAAGAATTCCTTGAGAGCGGCGGTGAGTCTTGCCGTGTTTTCTTCAGTCATTTCGGTGAGGGGCAGGCGGAGTTGACCGTTGCCGAAACCGAGGATTTGTGCGCCTTTCTTTGCGGGAATGGGATTGACTTCGCAGAAGAGTGCCTTGACCAAGGGGAGCATTTTGAGTTGCATTTTGCTCGCGACCGCGAAATCTCCTTCGAGTGCTTTTTTCGTCATATCCGATGTGAATCGGGGAATGACGTTGCTTGCCACGCTGATGACGCCCATGCCGCCCATAGCCATAATGGGGACGGTTATGCCGTCGTCACCGCTGATGACCGCCGCATCGTCGCCGACAAGGCGGATACATTCTTCGATTTGTTCGATATTGCCGCTTGCCTCTTTGATTGCGACGACGTTTTTATGTTTTGCGATTTTCGCAAAGGTTGCGGGGAGCATATTCACGCCCGTGCGTCCCGGCACGTTGTAGCAGATGATGGGGATATTCACCGCATCCGCAATTGCCGTATAGTGCGCGACGAGACCGTCTTGGGTGCATTTGTTGTAGTAAGGCGTGACGACGAGCAGTCCGTCTGCGCCCATTTTCTCCGCGAGCAAACTCATTTCGATTGCGCCGGCGGTGCTATTCGCACCCGAGCCGACGATGATGGGGAGTTTGCCTTTGAGTTTTTTCACAACAAATTCGATGACGGATTTTTTCTCGTCAAGGGACATCGTCGCAGGTTCGCCCGTCGTTCCGAGAATGACGAGAGCGTCTACTCCGTTTTCCACTTGGAAATCGAGCAGTCTATCAAGGGCGGGGAAGTCCACGCCGTCGTTTGTGAAGGGAGTGATAAGGGCAGTTGCCGTACCTTTGAATAACATGTTTTATGCCTCCGTCGCGTTTTTGATGAGGAGTTGAACGATTTGAACAGCGTTTGTTGCAGCGCCTTTGCGGATATTGTCCGCGACCACCCAGAGATTGACGCCGCTTTCAACGCTTTCGTCAATGCGGATACGTCCCACGAACACTTCGTCGTGATTCTCTGCGTATATGGGCATGGGGTAGACGTTGTTTGCGGGGTCGTCTTGCACGACGATTCCTTCAAACGAAGACAACGCTTCGACCACGCCTTCTTTGGTGCAGGGTTTTTCAAATTCCACGTTGATTGATTCGCTGTGTCCGTGGAATACGGGGACACGCACCGTGGTTGCGGTGATACGGAGATTGTCGTCGTGGAGAATTTTTTTCGTTTCCGCCATCATCTTCCATTCCTCTTTGGTGTAGCCGTTTTCAAGGAATACGTCGATATGGGGGAGCATGTTGAACGCAATAGGATAGGGGAATTTTTGAGGTGCTTCGCCGTTGGTGCCGTTTTTGAGGTCGTTGTAACCCGCTACGCCTGCTCCGGATACCGCTTGATAGGTGGAGTAGACGATACGTTTGATGCCGTACTTGTCGTAAAGGGGTTTGAGTGCGACCATTGCTTGAATGGTGGAGCAGTTGGGGTTTGCGATGATACCATTATTCCACTTGACGTCTTCGGGGTTGACTTCGGGGACGACGAGGGGGACGTCGTCGTGCATTCTCCATTCGGAAGAGTTGTCGACGACGATCGCGCCCGCTTTCACGAATACGGGTGCGAAAGTGCGGGAAGTACCCGCGCCCGCAGAGAACAAAGCAAAGTCAACTTTGCCCGCGAGATTCATAACGTTTTCTTCGGTGAGTTCGATGACCGTATGGGGTTTACCCATGAAATTTATCTGTTTGCCCGCGCTTCTGCTCGACGCAAAAAGGTAGTAGTTATCCACCGGAAGTTGTCTTTCGGTGAGGACTTCGAGGAACTTGTTGCCCACCATGCCGGTCGCTCCGACCACTGCAATGTTAAATTTTTTCATAGTTATCTCCTGAAATCGTATACTTTTCCATTAAAAAAAATATACCAACGCACACGCGAAATGTCAAATTGTTGATATAAATTTCTCTAAATATATTTTATTTGTTTGATATTTATTTGGTGTTAGTGTAAAATGTCCTAAAAGGAGTAGTTATGGCAAATCAAACTCAATCACCTTACGCAAAGCCCCAAAAAGAACCGAAGTTCGTCCTTGGAAACCTTTTCGTCGATGCAAACGTCGTCGTCGAGCCTGCGGAGCCTCAAAAGATAGTCGTCGCAGGTATGACCGAAGCAACGGTCAAAAAAGAGTATTCGGACAGCTTCTTCAAGCGCGGTATCGAAGTCTTCCGCGGTGAGTATTCCAAAACCTTCAAGTCAACCATTTGGTTCTTGGTCATATCCGTTTTGGTTTTCGCTGCGTACCTTATCGGCTTGACTCTCTACCAAGATCACGTTCTCGCGGATAGTTACAACTTCATGGCGAATATCGGTATCGGCTATCCCGGCGTCGGCGACAGCATCTCTCAAAGCGTCGCACAACTCTATTGGGAAGTCTATCAACCCGTCCTTATGTTCATGGCGGCGGCGATGATCATCGTATCTCCGTTCATGGCAGGGCAGTTCTACGCCGCAAAACGTTCCTACTATCAAGACTCTTTCAAAATGTGCACCCGCACTTACTGGTTGGGTTTTGCAAAACATTGGTGGAAGTTCTTGCTCGCAGGCACGGTATCCACTCTCGTTATGCTCGCTATGGGCACCGCTATGTGCAACCTGCTTGCAAAACAACAACTTGCAGTCGCAACCGCAGGAGATTATTGCGGAGTGGTGTTCTCGTTCATCATCGGCGCACCCGTGCTTGCCTATATCATGGTGCTTATGGGATTGTTCACGACCTACGACCTTTCCTTGAAAGACGCATTCAAAGACGCACTCGTCATTATCGCGAACAACTGGATTTCGGTGATCATCGTCGGCGTTCTTTCCTCCGCACCCCTTCTTCTCCTCATCGCAGGCAAGACCGTCGCAATCATCGTGTATGCGGCGATGTTCCTTGCAGGTTACAATATCCTTGCGCTCGAATGGATCGCTCTCGTGGATAGAGGTATGACCAAGTGCAAAAACCTTCTCGTCTACGAGAAGAAGAAAAAGTTGCAAGAAAACCGCAAAGCACAAAAAAACGCCTACCAAGGCAACCCCGCAAAGAAAAAGAATAAAAAAACCGCTCAACAACCTTACGTAAATCCGAAAAAGAAAAAGAAGAAATAATGGCGAAAATCGTTGATTTCAAACTTTCCGATGAGGAATATATCGAATTGGCGGAAAGAAAATTGAACGACGGTGACGTCGAAAGCGCAATTTCTTATCTCAAATCTGCCGTGAAACAGAACGACTGCATAGCAAAAGCGTACGTTCTTTTCGGCAAGATTTACGCAGGTTTCGGTGCGTATCAGATTTCAAACACGGCTCTCTATCGTGCTCTCGTGTCCTGTCCGACCGAGGAGGATGAAAGCCGTGCTTTTTATATGCTCGCAAACAACTTTCTCGAACTGGGCGACGGTGAGGCGGTGTCCTACTATATGCGCTATTTCGGGGATGATTTCGTCTTTCCGACCGACTTCGATGAGGAGCCGGAAGCGGAATTTAGACTCATAGAAAAAGGCTCTGACAATAGCGAAGCGTTGATTTCGGAAGCGTATTCACTCATGCAAGCGACGAAATTCGACGAAGCAATCGCAATTGCTAAAAAAGTCAATCAGGACGGCAAATTCGCCGCCGCTGCAAATCACGTCATTCTCGTCTGCTATATGATGAAAAACGACGTGGACAGAGTGATAGAAGAAGGCAACGCTATGCTCGCAAAGAGCGATTCTCTTGCGGTCAGAAGTACGGTCGCAACCGCCTATCTCATGGAAGAGAGAATGGATGAAGCGTGTCGCGTAACCGAAAAATTGCTCGAAAACGACTACACAAAACTCGAAGAAATTCTCATCGTCCTACCTCTTGCGGTCAATCTCAATATGCACTCCGAAGTGGTCAAATACACGATGAGAGTGCTTGAAAAGCTCCATTTCCAACCCAACAATATGATGTGGTTGTCCCAAGCGTTATACAATCTCGGTCAAAAGGAAGAGGCAACAAAGGTCATGAATCGCATGAAAAATATCTACGGCGATTACTGCGCTGCCGATTACTACCTTTCTTTGTACGCGGAAAACCCCGATAGCGTGGAATACAACGTAAATATGCCGTATTCCGAAAGACTCAACCGCTACCGCGAGATTGAGAGATATATGCGCTATTCAAACGACGATTTGAAATCCGCTCTTGAAACGGAAAACAGTGGCATCGCAAGTCTTATCCGTTGGGCATTCATAGACGGCAACGAGAAAATCACTTCGATGATAATGGGACGTCTTGCGTTTTTCCGCTCGGATTGGACGGAGCGTTTTTACCGCGAAAGACTCATAAGTCCCGACCTTCAATTCGACGCTATGTCGAATATGCTCGGCTATATCGTCAACGATAGCACGTCTTTCACGGGGAGCATCGTCACGCAGGACCGCTTCAAAGACGTAAATTTTGAGTTGCCCATTTGCTTCTATCACACGACGGGAGCATTCAGAAATGCTCTCCGCTACTGCGTTTGCGACATCATCTTCACCGACGAAGACCCGACGACGTATCTCGGCAGATTCACCGCAATCGTCAACGAGATTGCGTGTGCGGTGGTGGGGGATAAAATTCTTTGGAGCAGTAAAGAACGAGAGAAAATTCCACGTATGCGCAGTATGAAAACCATAGTCGGCGCACTGATTAGCGAAGTGTATTACGACGAGCCCGACGCAATCGAAGACGCAATTTCCCGCTACGGACTCAGTCGCACGGTGCTGAATAAGTACCGCAAAATCATGTTTGGAGGTTCAGATTCGGATGAAAAATAAAGAAGAAATGCTCGAAAATCTTTCAATCCTGATAGACGAAAACGTATCCTATCCTCTCCGTCTCGAAGCGTACGAATATCTGCAAGACGGTTGCGAAGAAATCATCGACGATATGCTCGAAAAATTCTCGTCGGCGGAAGGCGAAACGTCGGATATGCTCATCGAAGTCCTTTCGGAATACAGGGGGAATAAGCGCATATATCACGGACTTCTGTCCAACTTCTACAAAGCGTACGATATTGCGGGTTATGCGCGACTCCTTGGCAAATACGGCGACGAAGACGCAATCGAAGTCTTGAATGCCTATGCAAAAGAAAACGACTTGAATTACAACGAATTTATCGAAATCCGCAACGCAGTCGAAGAGTTGGGCGGTGATTTCGTGGGGCAGAAAAAGGATTTTGAAGACGACGCATACTACCGACTTATCAAAGGTCTTGACGAGCCTGAAGAAGACAGCCGTCGCTCACCGTTTGAAGACTTGTTCAAAGGGGATAAAAAGAAAGAAGACAACGACGACGAAGAAGACGAAGAAGAATAATTTCAAGTTTGCAAGCCCGATTTCAGTCGGGCTTTTTCGCGCCCTTTTTTCACCGACTCAATCACAAGTCGCAAGATTATCAATCCGACCAAAATCAGCCCGCACGCACTTGTGAAAGGGTAGAATGTGTCCACAATTTTTTCAAAACCCAAGAAGGAAATCGGGTAGAAAATCAGAAGAGCGCCAAAGGTCAAAAACGTCTTTTTGTCGGGAGCGGAAAGGGCGGATAGTCTTTTCTTCGTCGAGAGAAAATCCGCCGTGTATACACTCACGATTTCAAGGGCGGATATGAGTGTGGTGAATATCGCAATCGCAATCAAAACACCGCTTGCCCATTTTAGTCCGACTTTTGTTGAAACCGCCAAAACAGGCATTGACGAGTGCAAATCGTCAGATAAAACTACGTTTTGGAGAACAAACAGAATTGCGAACATAAAGACACAAATGAACGTCGCACTCAAAATTATCTCTTTTTTCGTCAGTTTTTCACCCTCTCTCGAGAGCATAATTCCGCCGAGTAAAACGTCAAGTCCCGAGTAGTGCAGGGATTTCAAAAGGTTGAAATCCCCGGAGTAGACGGGCGCACCTATTTTGAAATATAGCGTAAAGAGCAACACTACGAGTAGGGGTATCATAATCGTGTTTGCCCACTTGATTTTTTCAATCCCCATCACCACGACCACGCCCCCTGCAATCGCCATCGCAATGCCAAGGAGTGGCACGCCCGACAAGGATTTCAAAACGTATTCGCTCCCCGCAAGCATAGAGCATAACGATATGCTTGCCGAGATGAAAGTCGCCACTTTCACACCGTAGCCGTTTGGTATGATTTTCAGTTTTCCCGCCGTCAGAAACAGTGCGGATAGGGCGGATATAAACAGGGCGGACAACGCCACGCACCACGGGGACGACGTGCCGAAAAACAGTGCGATTTCCCGTCCCGACGAAAACCCCGCGCCTATCGACGTGCCTATGAACAAAAACGCAACTTTGAAAGCGGTCAACATATGAAATCTTATGCGCGCGTTTTCAAAATTAACACGCACAATCGCACGCTACTTGTCTTGAATGCTTGACTTTTTTCGCGCGCGCATTTATCATCATTATAATCTATTTCAGAGGTGTTTTATGGCAAACAAACTCACAATGGACAAATTGGTCGCTCTTTGTAAAAACCGTGGTTTCGTATTCCCCGGAAGCGAAATCTACGGCGGTCTTGCTAATACGTGGGATTACGGCCCGCTCGGCGTCGCTCTCAAGAATAATATCAAATCCGCTTGGTGGAAGAAATTTGTGGTCGAAAGCCCCTACAACGTTGGTCTCGATTGCGCTATCTTGATGAATCCGTCCGTATGGCAAGCGTCGGGACACCTCGGCGGTTTCTCCGATCCTCTTATGGACTGCAAACAATGCCACTCTCGTCACCGCGCGGATAATCTCGTCGAAGACTACATGAAGAAAAAAGGTATCGACGAAAATATCGCGGGTTGGAGCAACGAGCAACTCGAAGAATATATAGCGGAGCATAAAATCACTTGTCCCGTTTGCGGAAATAGCGATTTCACAGGCATCAGAAAGTTCAACCTTATGTTCAAAACTTTCCAAGGCGTGACCGAAGATAGCGTCAACACCGTTTATCTCCGCCCCGAAACCGCACAGGGTATTTTCGTCAACTTTAAAAACGTTCAACGCACCACCAGAAAGAAAGTGCCTTTCGGCATCGGTCAAATTGGCAAGTCGTTCAGAAACGAAATCACCCCCGGCAACTTCATCTTCCGTGTCAGAGAGTTTGAACAAATGGAACTCGAATTTTTCTGCAAACCCGGCACCGACCTCGAATGGTTCGCCTATTGGCGCAAATACTGCCACGATTGGCTCCTTGAACTCGGCATGAACGACGATTGTCTCAGACTTCGCGACCACGACAAAGACGAACTTTGTTTCTATTCAAAAGCAACCACCGACTTTGAATTTTTGTTCCCGTTCGGTTGGGGAGAACTTTGGGGTATCGCAGACAGAACGGACTACGACCTCAATCAACATATCAAAACTTCGGGCAAAGATCTTGCCTACGTCGATCCCGTCACCAACGAGAAATACGTCCCTTACGTCATCGAACCCTCTCTCGGCGTCGAAAGAATGGTGCTTGCTCTCCTTTGCAACGCCTACGACGAAGAAGAAGTCGGAGAAGGGGACACCAGAGTAGTCTTGCACTTGCACCACGCAATCGCACCCATCAAAGTTGCAATCCTTCCTCTCCAAAAGCAACTCAACGAAAAGGCGGAAGAAATCTATCACGATCTCACCAAGCACTTCGCATGTGATTTCGACGGCAGCGGATCAATCGGCAAACGCTACCGCAGACAAGACGAAATCGGCACTCCTTACTGTGTGACGATCGACTTTGACACTCTCGAAGACAACACTGTCACCGTCCGCGAGCGCGACACGATGGCACAAGTCAGAGTCCCTGTTGACGGACTCCGCGCCTACTTCGACGAACTTCTCGAATATTAAAAACCAACAGAATATCAACAATAAATGCAAAAAAAATTCCGACACTCCGTCGGAATTTTTTATTGTCGCTAAAGGAACCGCTTTCGCGATTGCGAAAGCGGTTTTTCGGTCCGATCGGACTTACTTGCAGCCGCAGCCGAGTCCGCTACCGCCACAGCAGTTCATGATGAGAAGCCAAGGAAGTACGTCGCAGACGTTACAACCACAGCAACAAATCAAGAGAATGAGCAACAGGCAGTCGCAATTTCCGCCGCCGCAATTTGTTCCACCGTTTGCAAAAAAGCCGTTCATTATGTACACCTCCATTTTTACTCGGATTGCTCCTACTTTACCATACGCAAAAGTGAAAATTTGTGTTCATAGTTTTCACGAACGGAAATACAATTTTACGTGGAATACGTCAAAAGACTTGCAGGATTGGCGGTGGGAACGTTCAGTGTTCTCATCGTTGCGTGGATTTGTTCGACTTGTCTGAATGTGGACTTTAAGTGGTATAATGCACTTGATAAACCAATTGTTGTGCCAAGTGGTGCAATTTTCACGTTGATGATTTCGGTTGTGTACGTCTTGCATGCGGTGGTGATTTCAAGGCTTGTTGTGGGCAAACACTTTTTTCCGTCAACGCTCATTTTGGGTGGCGTGGGGGTGTTTTCGATACTCTTCGTTTTTGCCTTTTTCACCCTGAAAAACGTCTACCTTGCGACGACCTTTATGGCGGTTGCGTTTGCGCTTTCATTGATTCAGACGGTCAGGTTTTTCATCAAAGAGTTGAGAATCGCCTTATACTATCTGCCCGTATTCGCTTTCAACTGCTATGCTTTCATCCTTTCGCTTGCGATCGCTTTCACAAATTAGTATATATTTATTTTTGACTTGATATAAACGCGCATATTTGATATAATATACAGTAGTTTATTATTAGGCGGTGTCGTTATGATACTCACAATGGACATAGGCAATACGAACGTCAAACTCGGTTTGTTCCGCGGAAACGACCTTATCGCTTCTTGGAGAGTTTCAACCGAGGCAAAGCATACCGCGGACGAATACGGTATGATGGTTTACGACTTGCTTCGTCAGTCGGGGTGCAAGTTTTCGGATATAAAGGGTGTGGTTATGTCGTCGGTCGCTCCCGCGCTCAACTATACCATCGAGCATATGTGCGAATACTATATGCACAAAAAACCAATAGTGGTCAATCACAAGACTCAAACGGGAATCAATATCCGCTACGACAATCCGTCCGACCTCGGCTCCGACAGACTCGTGGGGGCAACGGCGGCGTACAATTTCTACGGCGGTCCCGTCATCGTGGTGGACTTCGGCTCTGCGACGACTTTCAATCTCGTGGACGGAGAGGGTAATTTCCTCGGAGGAGCGATTGCACCCGGGATTAAGACCGCGACGGAATCTCTTGTCAATACCGCGGCAAAACTTCCGCGTATCGAACTCGACAAACCCGAAAGCATCGTCGGCACGAATACGAAAAGTTGTATGCAAGCGGGCGTCGTCTACGGCTATGCGGGCATAGTCAAATATATGGTGGAGAAGTATAAAGAACTTCCCGAAATGGAAAAGGCAATCGTCGTCGCAACGGGCGGACTCAGTATGCTCATCGAAAAGGTCGAACCCGATCTCATCGACGTAACCGATCGCGCGCTTGCTTTGAAAGGTTTGAACTATATCTATCATCTCAACAACAAGTAGAAAAATCATTTAGGAGTATATATGAAAAAAATCGGAGTCGCCCTTCTGGGGCTTGGAACTGTAGGCGGAGGAACTTATCAAATCCTCACCTCGAAAAGAGAGTACATCAAACAAAACGACGGCGTTGACATCGAAGTCAAATGCGTGCTCGAACGCAACCTTGAACGTTGCAAGGAACTGGGCGTTGACCCGTCCATAGTCGCAACGGATATATCTGCGGTCACGTCAAATCCCGACATTCAGATAGTGGCGGAATTTTTCGGCGGAATAGAGCCTGCAAAATCCTTCCTTATCGCTTGTCTCGAAGCGGGCAAGAGTATCGTCACCGCAAACAAGGAGATGTTCTCGAAGAATTGGCTCGAACTCGAAGCGGCGGCAAAGAAAGGAAATGCGGGACTTTATTTTGAGGCGTCTTGCGTGGGCGGAGTGCCTATCATCCGCACCCTGACCGACGGTATGCAAGGCAACGAAATCATCTCTCTCAAAGGCATCGTCAACGGCACGACGAACTATATTCTTTCTCGTATGAGCGACGAAGGAGTGGATTACGCAACTTGCTTGAAAGCGGCGCAAAAACTCGGATATGCAGAAGCGAATCCCACCGCCGACGTGGACGGCTTTGACGCTATGTACAAGAACAGCATCCTCTCATCCCTTGCCTACAAGAAGAGAGTGCCTATCGACAAAATCTATCGCGAAGGCATCTCCGAAATCGAAGTCAAGGACATCAACTACGGCAAGGAACTCGGCTACACCTTGAAACTCCTTGCGATCTCCAAAAAAGTGGACGGAAAGATCGAAGCGAGAGTTCATCCTGTGTTTTTGCCCGATGAACACCCGCTTTCTGACGTCAAAGGCTCTTTCAACGCTGTGTTCGTGCAAGGGGATAACGTGGGCGATATCATGCTTTACGGCAGGGGCGCAGGCTCTTTGCCCACGGGCAGTGCTATCGTCAGTGATATAGTCTTTGCTGCAAAACAAAGCGAGCCTAGGCGTTTCTATTGGGAGAACGATGACGCCGTCAACGACGACGATTTCGCAACCGATTTTCATTCGGAATACTATCTCCGCATCAACGTAAGCAATGAAGAAGGTTCTTTGTCGAAACTCTCGGGCGTGTTCGGAAAGAATAACATTTCCCTTGACACCGTCCTTCAAAGATCCGCGGTTGATAACAATGCGGACATTATCTTCATCACGCACATGACCAGCGAAAGCAATATCAAAAAGGCCATCGCAGAAGCGGAAAGTCTTTCGGGCGTGAACAAAATCGAATCCCTTATCAGAGTGGAAAAATGACCGAAAAATACGCAAAATTCAATCGCTCGGCAGGGTTACTTATGAGCGTATCTTCCTTTCCCAGTCCTTTCGGAATAGGGTGCTTCACTGCGGACGTGGACATGTTCGTGGATATGGCGGTGGATATGGGTTTTCATTGGTGGCAGCTTCTGCCGATAACCACGATAGGTTTGGGCAATTCCCCCTATTCGGGCATTTCGACGTACGCGGGCAACTATCTTTATATCAGTCCCATTGAACTTTTCAAAAAGGGACTCATCACCGCGGACGAACTCGAAAACGCAAAGTATAGGGGTGAGCCGTATCTCGTCGATTACGACTTCGCAAAAGAGAATATGACGAGAGTGTTGAACGTTGCCTACGAGCGTATTGACCGCGAATATCGCAAGGGTATGCAAGCCTTTTTCGATGAGGAAAAGGATTGGCTCGACGACTACGCACTCTATATGACCGCAGTCAAGCACTACGGTGCGGAGTGGTATAAGTGGGATGAGAGTCTTGCAAACAGAGAACCTGCCCGCCTTGACGAGATAAGACGGAATTTTGCGAGAGATTACGACTTCTACGTCTTCGAGCAGTACGAATTTTTCTCGGAGTGGGGAGAGGTCAAACGTCGCGCAAACGCTCACGGCGTGAAAATCATAGGGGATTTGCCTTTCTACGTTGCGACCGATTCGGTGGACGTGTGGGCGAATAAGAGATTTTTCCAACTTGACGAAAAAAATCAACCTACGGCAATCGCAGGCGTACCTCCCGATGCGTTTGCATCTGACGGACAAGTTTGGGGTAATTGTCTTTACGACTTCAACGAAATGGAGAAAGACGGTTTCTCTTGGTGGAGAAACCGAGTCAAACATTGTTTCAAAATGTACGACGCTCTGCGCCTTGACCATTTCCGTGCATTCCACACCTACTTTTCAATTCCCTACGGTGAGAATACCGCCAAAAACGGCAAGTGGGTGGAAGGACCGAAAAATAAACTTCTCGACTTGATAAGAAAGGATAATTCGTCCGCACTTTTCATCGCAGAAGACCTCGGACAGATTGACGACGCTTGCCGTGAATATATCGACTCGACGGGCATACCCACGATGCGTGTTTTTCAATTCGGATTCGACGGCACGCCCGGGGTGCATTTGCCCTACAACTATCAATCGTCAAACGTGGCGTACACGGGCACGCATGACAACAATACCACACTAGGTTGGCTCTACGAGCTCAACGAAGGCGCAAGAAATTACGCTTTGAAATATTGCGGTTTCGAGGGCGCGGGTTGGGCGTCGGGCGGACCTTCATGCGCGTCTACGAAAGCAATAATAAAGACAGTTGCGGCATCGTCTGCGGTGCTTGCGATATTCCCCGTGCAAGACCTTCTCGGTTACGGCGGAGACACGAGAATGAATATCCCGGGCGTTGCGGAAGGCAACTGGCGTTACCGTTTGCCCTACGAGCTTATGCTCACCGTCGACCGCGATTTCTTCCTTGACGTGAACAATACGTACGGGCGCAACAATCCCGTTTTGGTGATATGATACTGCTATTCGTGAGAGATAAGGTGGACAGTGACGCCTTCATAAAATATGGCTACGAGCAATACAGAAATCTTATGTTCGGGCTTTGTTTCGACTTGCCCGAGCAGGTGGAGATAATTCGCGAAAAAAATCAGAAACCGAGGTTTAACGTCGATTTTGTGCACTTTAACCTGGCACATACGGACGGAGTGACCATGCTTGCGGTCTCGGACACCGAGATCGGAGTGGACGTCGAAAAGATACGTCCCTACAAAAAAGACTTCTCTCGTTTCGGCATCACGGCGGACTCCGACGAGGAGTTTTTCGAGAAGTGGACGGAGAAGGAAAGTTACGTAAAAATGACGGGGGAAGGCTTGAAAGCAATCAAGAAACCCATTCCGTCTTTCGTGCATTTCGAGCATTTCGATCCATTCCCCGGATACCACGCTTGTATATGTGCGGTCGAACAAAATATCTACGCTTACGAGGTGGATCCTCAAGCGTTAAAATAAGGAGTAATTTATGGCAATCATTGACGACATCAAAGGAATCATTGCAGAACAAATGGGCGTTGACGCGGACGCAATCGAAGCGGATAAGGACATCATCAAAGACCTTGGTTGCGATAGCCTTGACATCGTTACCATGCTCATGGAAGTCGAAGATAAATACGGCATCGAAGTCGAAGAAAATGCGGTGTCCTCTATGACCACGATCAACGACGTCGTGGGTTATATCGAAAAACGCATCTAACATGAATATCCTTTATCTCAAATACGCAGTCGAAGTCGCGAGAGTAGGCTCTCTCAGCAAGGCTGCGGACGAATTGTTCGTCGCGCAACCCAATCTTTCGCGTGCGATAAAGGAACTCGAAAAAGAACTCGGCATTACCATTTTCGACAGAAAAGCAAACGGTATGACTCTGACTCCTGACGGAGATAGGCTTGTGCAGTACGGCAAGAGCATTCTGAAACAGATCGACGAAGTCGAAAACGCTTTCAAAAACGATAAGGACAAAAAAGCGACGTTTTCAATATCCGTGCCGAGATCGACTTATATATCCCACGCTTTTGCGGAGTTTTCAAAGGGGTTGAAATACGAAGAGCAGTGCGCCGTTTTCTACAAGGAAACAAACGCTCTTCGCGCCGTCAACAACATTCTCAATGCCGATTACAAACTCGGAATCATCAGGTATGCGTCTCAATACGACAAGTATTTCAAGGAAATGTTGGAGTCCAAAAATCTTGCCTATGAACTCGTCACCGAATTTGGATATGTGCTTCTTATGAGCAAGGACAGCCCCCTTGCAAGCATTGATGAAGTGAGATATTCCGACCTTGAAAACTATATCGAAATCGCACACGCCGATCCGTACGTGCCGTCCTTGACTCTTGCGGAAGTGAGAAAGGAAGAGTTGCCCGACAACGTTAAACGCAGGATTTTCGTTTTTGAAAGGGCAAGTCAATTCGAGGTGTTGTCCGCAAACGTGGAAACGTTTATGTGGGTATCCCCGGTGCCCGACGATGTGCTTGACAGGTTTGGACTTGTGCAGAGAAAGTGTCCCGACAACAACAAGATTTATAGGGATATGCTGATATATCCGAAAGATTACAAGTTGTCCGACCTTGACAAATCATTCATAACAGAACTTTGCATATCCAAAAGAAACTACATGAAAGATTGAACTTGCGCCCATAGGGCGCATTTCTTTTTCCCGCCGAAAGCAAAAAATTCCCCGAATTGCACAACGAATACACCTTTTTGTCAAGATTTTTTCGACTGATTTTACGCGGTGAGTAAAAATAGCCGAAGTTTCGGTCGCTATTGCGAGCGGTTTTCTTTGTGATTTTCATTGAGAATACAACGGAAATAGATTGATTTTTTCTCAAAATTCTGAAGAGATGACGGCAAATAATAGACAAAAATTCAAATCGGTATAATTATATCGATATTGATATATTGACTTGCAAAAAAAGTAATTCCGCAAAACGAAGGTTTGGTTTATCATTATCGTAGATAAAAAGGAGAATTATATGGAAAAGATTATTCCGAAAACAGTTCTTGAAAGATTGCCCGTATATCTTCATCATCTCAAATCATTGAACGGTGAGGAAATCGGGAATATATCGTCTGCGACTATCGCGAGAAATTTAGGACTCGGCGAAGTGCAGGTGAGAAAGGATCTTGCCATGATTTCGGGGACGGGTAGACCGAAAGTCGGCTACGACTATGACAAACTCGTGTCCGACCTCGAAGATGCACTCGGTTGCAAGACCGAAACGAAAGTGGTGATAGTCGGTGCGGGACGACTTGGGCGCGCACTTCTATCATATGAACATTTCGACGAATACGGCTTGTACGTGACGGCGGGTTTCGATTGCGACGAAGAGAAGGTCGGAAAGTGCGGAGAAAAGCAAATTTACCACACGTCCGAACTCAAAGACTATTGCGCGGAAAACGAAATCAAAATAGGCGTTATCGCAGTCCCTGAAAAGAACGCACAGGAAGTCGCCGACAAAATGATAGAGGCGGGAATCATCGCAATATGGAATTTTGCGCCGGCAAGGCTAAATTTGCCCGAGTTTGTCAAAGTTAAAAACGAAAATATGGCGGCTTCGCTTGCAATACTTTCAGTTAGTATATAAAATATATTTATCATATAAGGAGAATCATCATGGAAGAAAAAGCGTATGCAATCGTCGACAGCGTGGAAACTCTCGAAAATGCGATAGCACGCGTGAGAAAGGCGCAAAAAGAATTTGCGACTTTCACGCAAGAGCAGGTGGACAAAATCTTTTTTGCGGCAGCGTGTGCTGCGGATAAGATGAGAATACCTCTTGCAAGAATGGCAGTGGAAGAAACGGGCATGGGCATCGTTGAGGACAAAGTCATCAAGAACCATTATGCTGCGGAGTATATCTACAACGCCTACCGCAACGTCAAAACCTGCGGTGTGATCGAAGAAGATAAGTCTTTCGGCATCAAGAAAATCGCCGAGCCTATCGGACTCGTGGCGGCGGTCATTCCGACCACAAACCCCACGTCTACCGCAATATTCAAGACGCTCATCTCTTTGAAAACTCGCAACGGTATCATCATCAGTCCTCACCCCAGAGCGAAGAAGTCCACGATTGCGGCGGCAAAAGTCGTGCTCGAAGCGGCGGTGGCTGCGGGCGCACCCGAAGGTATCATCGGTTGGATAGACGTGCCTAGTCTTGAAATGACGAACCTTATCATGAAAGAAGCGGATATTATCCTTGCGACCGGCGGTCCCGGTATGGTCAAGGCGGCATATTCTTCGGGAAAACCCGCACTCGGCGTTGGCGCAGGCAACACTCCCGCAATCATCGACGACACTGCGGATATTATCCTTGCGGTCAACTCGATTATCCACAGCAAGACGTTTGACAACGGTATGATTTGCGCATCCGAACAATCGGTCATCGTACTCGACTCTGTCTACGACGTCGTGAAAGCGGAATTTGCAAATCGCGGTTGCTACTTCCTTGATGAAGAAGAAACCGAAAAAGTCAGAAAGACAATCATCATCAACGGCGCACTCAACGCAAAAATCGTCGGACAACGTCCGGTGACTATCGCGGCACTTGCGGGCGTGAAAGTCCCCGAAGGCACGAAAATTCTCATCGGTGAAGTGGAAAGCGTCGAACTCAGCGAAGAGTTTGCACACGAAAAACTCTCTCCCGTCCTTGCAATGTATAGAGCGAAGAATATCGGCGACGCATTCGACAAGGCGGAAAAACTCATAGCGGACGGCGGTTACGGTCACACGTCCTCTATCTATCTCAACGTAGCGACCGAAAGCGCAAAACTCGAAGAGTTTACGGCGCGTATGAAGACTTGCCGTATTCTCGTCAACACTCCCTCCTCTCAAGGCGGTATAGGTGACCTTTACAATTTCAAACTCGCTCCCTCTCTCACCCTCGGTTGCGGAAGTTGGGGCGGAAATTCGGTGTCCGAAAACGTCGGAGTAAAACATTTATTGAACGTGAAAACCGTTGCGGAAAGGAGAGAAAATATGTTGTGGTTCAGAGCGCCTGAAAAGGTTTATATCAAGAAAGGTTGTTTGCCCGTCGCGCTCGACGAGCTCAAAACCGTCATGGGCAAGAAAAAATGCTTTATCGTCACCGATAGTTTCCTGTATAATAACGGATATACGAAACCTATCACCGACAAACTCGACGAAATGGGCATTGCACATACGACGTTCTTCGACGTCGCACCCGATCCCACGCTTGCGTGCGCAAAAGCAGGCGCGGAACAAATGAAAGCGTTCAAACCCGATTGCATCATCGCACTCGGCGGCGGATCCGCTATGGACGCAGGCAAGATTATGTGGGTTATGTACGAGCATCCCGAAGTCGACTTCATGGATATGGCGATGCGCTTTATGGACATCAGAAAACGTGTCTACACCTTCCCGAAAATGGGAGAGAAAGCGTATTTCATCGCAATCCCGACTTCCGCAGGCACCGGCTCCGAAGTTACTCCGTTTGCCGTCATCACCGACGAAAAGACGGGAGTCAAATATCCCCTTGCGGACTATGAACTCCTTCCAAAAATGGCAATCATCGACACCGATTTCCATATGAGCGCACCCAGAGGGTTGACCGCCGCAAGCGGTATCGACGCAGTCACTCACGCACTCGAAGCGTATGCGTCTATGATGGCGACCGACTACACCGACGGACTTGCACTCAAGGCGTTGAAGACCATATTCACCTACTTGCCCAGAGCGTATGAAAACGGTCAAACGGACGTCGAAGCAAGAGAAAAAATGGCAAATGCGGCGACTATGGCGGGTATGGCGTTTGCAAACGCATTCCTTGGCGTATGTCACTCCATGGCGCACAAACTCGGCTCCTTCCATCATCTCCCTCACGGCGTGGCAAACGCTTTGATGATTGACGAAGTCCTGCGCTTCAACGCATCCGAAACACCCGCAAAGATGGGCACGTTCCCGCAATACGACCATCCGCACACCCTTGCAAGATACGCAGAAGTTGCGGACTATCTCGGAATCAAGGGCGGTAGCGACCAAGAAAAACTCGAAAACCTTATCAAAGCAATAGACGACTTGAAAGCAACCGTCGGCATCAAACCCACTATCAAAGACTACGTCGCAGACGAAGAAGACTTCCTTGCTCGTCTTGACGATATGGTGGAGCAAGCATTCGACGATCAATGCACGGGCGCAAACCCCCGTTACCCGCTCATGAGCGAAATCAAACAAATGTATCTCAACGCCTATTACGGCAAGTCTTTCACGGAATCGGAATTGCCCGAAGTCAAATCCGCAAAAAAGACGAGCGGTAAAGGCGCACGTAAATAGGGAGGAGTATTATGAATCTTGACAGAGTTATCGCAGTCAGAAACAACAAAACCATTTATCGCGACGGCGATAAGTGTATCAAAGTTTTCGGCGAAGGCTTTTCAAAGGCGGACATTCTCAACGAGGCTCTCAATCAGGCGAGAGTGGAAGAAACGGGACTAAATATCCCCAAAATCGAGGCTGTCGAAACCGTTGACGGAAAGTGGGCTATTGTGTCAGAATATATCGAGGGGAAGACTCTTGACAGACTCATGGCGGAAAACCCCGAAAAGAAACACGAATATCTCTCCCTTTTCGTAGACTTGCAAATCGAAGTCCAATCGAAAACTTGCCCTATGCTTAACAAACTCAAGGACAAGATGAAAGGAAAAATCTCAAAAGCGGACCTTGATGCTACCACTCGTTACGACTTGCACACTCGTCTTGAAGGTATGCCCAAGCACTCCAAACTCTGCCACGGAGATTTCAACCCGTCAAACGTTATCATCGCAAAAGACGGCACTCCCTACATCATCGACTGGTCGCACGCAACGCAAGGCAACGCGTCTGCGGACGTCGCAAGGACTTACCTTTTGTTCTGGTTGCAAGGGGATATCGACGGAGCGAGAGATTATCTCGATTTGTTCTGCCAAAAGACGGATACTGCAAAGCAGTACGTCCAAAAATGGATGCCCATCGTAGCGGCTTCTCAATCGGTCAAAGGCAACGAAAAAGAAAGAGAATTTTTGTTGTCTTGGGTTGATGTCGTTGACTACGAATAAATGATAAGGAGAAAATTATGATTAAAGTTACGGTATGTATCGGCAGTTCTTGCCATATCAAAGGTTCAAGACAGGTCGTTGAACAACTGCAATATCTCATCGCAACGCACGACCTAGGCGAAAAAGTCGAACTCGGCGGAACGTTCTGTATGGGCAAGTGCCAGCAGGGCGTATGCGTTACGGTGGACGACAAGTTATTCTCGGTGTCACAAGATACCGTGAAAGATTTCTTTGAAAAAGAAGTGCTTACGAGGGCGTAATTATGGTTATAGTCCAAGTGTGCGTAGGCAGTTCATGCCACTTGAAAGGATCTCCCGAAATCGTGAATTTGCTCCAACAGTACGTTGAGGCGAACGGCTTGGGGGATGACGTTGCCCTTATGGGCAACTTCTGCACCGGGCAATGCAATCGCGTGGGGGTTACTCTCACTGTCAACGACGAAGTTTGCACCGGTATCACAACCGAAAACTTCAAAGAGTTTTGGAAAGATAAAGTCATGTCCGCGGTGAAAGCGGACAGAGGAGAATAATAGTCATGTCCGATTGTCTGACTCTCAAAAAATCAAATTGCAAAAATTGCCACAAATGTATCCGCCATTGTCCCGTGAAAGCGATAAGATTCTCGGGCAATCAGGCGCATATCATCGGCAACGAGTGTATTTTGTGCGGTCATTGTTTCGTTGTATGTCCGCAAAACGCCAAGGAAATCACCAGCGAAGTCGAAAAGGCTAAAGTCCTTATTCAGTCGGGTGCACCCGTCTACGTATCTCTCGCACCGTCCTTCATCGCAAACTACGAAGGTATCGGCATCAGAGGTATGAGAGATGCACTCAAAAAACTCGGTTTCTACGACGTCGAAGAAACGGCAATCGGTGCGACTATCGTCAAAAACGAATACGAAAGAATGTTGCGTGAAGACGGCAAGGATATTATCATTTCGTCCTGTTGTCACTCCGTCAACTTGCTCATTCAAAAATATTTCCCGAACGAATTGCAATTCCTTGCGGACGTCATGTCGCCTATGCAGGCGCACGCGTGCGAAATCAAGAAGAAAAACCCCGACGCAAAAGTCGTATTCATCGGACCTTGCGTTGCCAAAAAGGACGAAGCGTCTTTCTATGACGGCATTGTAGACGCGGTTTTGACCTTTGAAGAGTTGACTCAATGGCTCAAAGAAAGCCGTATCGAATTGGTCGGTGATATGGACGAAACCGCAAAGAGTCGCGCAAGATTTTTCCCGACTGCGGGCGGCGTCTTGAAGACTATGGCACAGGATATTCGCGGTTATACCTATATGGCGGTTGACGGTGCGGAAAATTGCATATCCGCACTTAAAGACATCGAAAGAGGGCATATACACCGCTGTTTCATCGAAATGAATGCTTGCGCAGGCGGCTGTATCAACGGTCCTGTCATGGAAAAATATCACCGCTCTCCCGTCAAGGATTATACTGCGGTCGCAAACTACGCAGGGGATAGGGACTTCGACGTCGTGCAACCCGACCCCGTTGAAGTCAAGAAACAATTTGGAGTCATTCCGCAAAAAGCGGAAATTCCCTCCGACTACGAAATTTCTCAAGTCCTTCGCGAAATGGGCAAAACCAAACCCGAAGACGAACTCAACTGTGGTTCTTGCGGATATAACACCTGTCGTGAAAAGGCAATCGCAGTCTTGCAAGGCAAGGCGGAAATCTCCATGTGTTTGCCGTACCTTAAAGACAAAGCGGAGAGTTTCTCTGATTGCATAGTCAAGAACACCCCCAACGGAATTATCGTGCTCAACGAAAATCTCGAAGTGCAACAAATCAATTCCGCGGCGAAAAAAATCATGAACGTGCGCTCCGCCTCCGACGTACTAGGCGAACCCGTCGTTAGAATATTGGAACCTCTTCCTTTCATCAACGTGTTGCAGTCCAAGCGTAGTGTGAAGAACAAACGCAAATATCTTGCCGAATATCAGAAGTTCGTCGAACAAACCATAGTGTACGACTCGACTTATCATCTTCTCGTCTGCATTATGCGCGACGTAACCGACGAAGAAAGTGAGAAAGAAAAGAAAGAAAATATCAGTCGTCAAACCGTAGAAATTGCGGATAAGGTCGTTGACAAGCAAATGCGTATAGTGCAAGAGATAGCATCCCTTCTCGGCGAAACGGCGGCGGAAACCAAAATCGCTCTCACCAAACTCAAGGAGTCTATAAGCAATGAATGATTTGTGTGTCGATATAGGCTATAAAAGCATAAATCACTACGGCGAGCAACTCTGCGGCGACCACGTCGATATTGTCGAGCAGAACGAAAACTCAACCGTAGTCGTGCTTGCGGACGGGCTTGGTAGCGGTGTGAAAGCAAGCATTTTGTCCACGCTCACTTCCAAAATCATATCCACTATGATGTCCGAAGGACTCTCAATCGAGGACTGCGTGGAAACTATCGCAGCGACTCTTCCCATATGTTCCGTCAGGGGAGTCGCATATTCTACGTTCACTATCATCCATATAGTTGACAACACCGAGGCGGAAATCATACAATACGATAACCCTCAAGTTATTTTGCTTCGCGACTACAAAAACTACGACTATCCCAAAATCGAGATGAATATCGGCGGAAAGAAGATTTTTAAATCCGTCATCAAGCTCAAAGAAGGGGACGTTTTCGTCGCAATGAGCGACGGTTGTCCGCATGCGGGTATCGGTTTGCAATACAACTTCGGTTGGAAAAGGGAAGACATCATCGACTTCCTTGAAACAATCGCACCCGTGGGCTACACCGCAAAGACCTATTCCACCATTCTCGTGGACGAGTGCAACAAACTTTACGGCGGAAAACCCGGGGACGACGCGACCGCTTGCGTGATTAAAGTCAGACAAAGAGTGCCTATGAACATTCTTTTCGGACCGCCCGCAAACCGCGACGACGCAAACAGAATGATGGCGTTGTTCTTCTCAAAGGAAGGCAAACATATCGTATGCGGTGGGACGACGTCGTCTATCGTGTCGAAATATCTCGGTAAGCCCGTCAAGGCAAGCCTTAACTATATCGCAGGGGACGTTCCGCCTACGGCGGAAATCGAGGGCGTCGACCTTGTGACAGAAGGCGTTATCACCGTCAATAAGGTGCTCGAATACGCCAAGGACGCTCTCAAAAACAACGAACTCTATGAAAAATGGAGCGTGGGTAGGGACGGCGCAAGCCTAATTTGTAGGTTGCTCTTCGAGGAAGCGACGGATATTAATTTCTACGTGGGTAGGGCGATAAACCCCGCACACCAAAACCCCGACCTTCCTATAAACTTCAATATAAAAATGAACCTCGTTGGAGAACTTTCAAAGTGCTTGCAACAAATGGGAAAAAGAATAAAGGTGAGTTATTTCTAAACTATGAGAAAATTTGACACAAAAGTACAGT
The DNA here is from genome assembly GCA_964637515.1 of uncultured Bacteroidaceae bacterium. GTDB lineage: Bacteria > Bacillota > Clostridia > Christensenellales > CAG-917 > RGIG4097. The sequence goes on from CAZWUI010000003.1 coordinate 38,910, forward strand.
ATCTCAAATATAAAGTTTTGAGAGAAGTCGCAAAAGAAGCGTGGGCGGACCGTCTTCCCGAATCCGCCATCGACATTCCGAAAACGATTGTACCCGGCAAAGTGCCGACAATGCGTTGTTGCGTGTATAAGGAGAGAGCAGTCCTCCTCGAACGCGTCAAAATCGCAATGGGCGGCAACAAAGATAATCACAACGTAATCGAAGTCATAGATATTGCGTGCGACGAGTGCCCTATGGGCGGATACGAAGTCACCAATTCTTGTAGAGGTTGTCTTGCGCATAGATGCGAAGACGTCTGCAAATTCGGTGCAATCTCTTTCGACCACAACCACGTCGCACATATTGATAAATCCAAATGTAAGGAATGCGGTTCGTGCGCAAAAGTCTGCCCGTATAGCGCAATTCACAACTACAAACGCCCTTGCCAAACCGCTTGCAAAGTCAAAGCTATCAGTATGGGCGAAGACAAACAAGCACTCATCGACAACAGCAAGTGTATTGCATGCGGTGCGTGCGTCTATCAATGCCCCTTTGGCGCAATCACGGACAAGTCCTACATCTTGAATGTCATAGACGATTTGAAGAAGAGCGAAAACAACACGAAGTATAAAGTTTTCGCAATCGTAGCGCCGTCGATTTCGAGCCAATTCACCTATGCAAAACTTGGTCAAGTTATCACCGGTTTGAAAGAACTCGGGTTTTATACAGTCATAGAAGCCGCTTTAGGTGCCGATATGGTTGCTCACGCAGAATCGCAGGAACTTGCGGAAAAAGGATTTTTGACCTCGTCGTGTTGCCCCGCTTTCGTGGATTACGTCGAGAAAAACTTTCCCGACCTTGCGCCTTTCGTGTCCCATAATTTGTCCCCTATGGCGACTATAGCGAAGTATATCAAAGAGCATGAAGCACCTTGCAAAACCGTTTTCATCGGCCCTTGCACTGCGAAAAAAGCGGAAGTCCAAAGGGAAGAAGTCAGACACTACGTTGACGTTGCTATGACTTTTGAAGAATTGCAAGCGCTCTTTGACAGTAAGGAAATCGACATAACTACGCTTGAAGAGGGCGTGCTTGACAACGCTTCCTACTTTGGCAGAATTTTCGCACGTTGCGGCGGTCTGTCCGACGCGGTTGCGGAAGGTCTCAAAGAGCAGGGTATCGACTTTGAAGTCAAACCCGTTTCTTGCGACGGAATCGAGGCGTGCCGTCTCGCGCTCTTGCAAAAGAGCAAAGGCAAACTCGATGCAAACTTCATCGAAGGTATGGCATGCACGGGCGGTTGTATCGGCGGAGCGGGTTGCCTGACTCACGGCGAAAAGAGCAAAGCGGACGTCGATAAATACGGCATGGAAGCCTATGAAAAGACGATAACCGATGCACTATCCCTTCTCAAAAAATAAATAAACCAAAAATCAAAAAAGCCGTCTCAATGACGGCTTTTATTTTTGCTTCGGTGAGATTTTTCCTATCGTGGATGGTCAAAGGCGGTTGATGATTTCAGCGGTGATTTCGTCGGTCGAAAGTTTTCCGCCTATATCCGCAGTTCCCAGTCCGTCGTTCAGGACGGAGTAGACTGCATTTTCAACAGATTGTGCTTCTTTTTCCATATCGAAAGAATGGCGGAGTAGCATTGCGCACGAGAGTATCGTGCCGATCGGGTTTGCCTTGTTTTGTCCCGCTATGTCGGGAGCGGAGCCGTGAATTGCTTCGTACATTCCGAGAGTGGTGTCCCCAAGGGATGCGGACGGCATAACCCCGATACTGCCGACGAGTGCGGCGGTCAGGTCGGTGAGAATATCCCCGAACATATTCGACGTCAAAATCACGTCGAATTGGGATGGATTGAGTGCGAGTTGCATCGCTGCGTTGTCCACGTACATTGCGCTGACTGCGACGGTGGGATAGTCTTCGTTCAAATCCGCAACGATTTTGCGCCATAGTCTGCTTGTACAGAGCACGTTAGCCTTATCCACAAGGCACAGACGACGACTGCGTTTTTCGGCAAGTTCATACGCAACGCGTGCGACTCTTTCGATTTCGAGTTCGCTATACGCTTCAGTGTCGAAACCCTCTCTGCCGAAAGTGGCATTTTGTCTGAAACCGCGCTCGCCGAAGTAGATGCCTCCCGTCAACTCTCTGACGGTCACGAGGTCTATACCTTTTTCAAGGATTTCGGGTTTGAGTGCGGAGGCGGAAGACAGGGATTTCACGAGTTTTGCGGGACGGAGATTGGCAAAAAGTCCCAACTCTTTGCGAATGCCCAAAAGTGCGCTTTCGGGACGGACGGGGAGATTATCCCACTTCGGACCGCCCACCGCACCGAGAAGTACTGCGCCTGCGCTCTTTGCTTTTGAAATAGTTTCAGGGGGGAGCGGAACGCCTGTTTCGTCGATGGCGGCCCCGCCGATAAGTGCGGTATCGAAAGAGAAGTCGCCGACTTTTTCAAGCACTCTTTTCCCCGCTTGCACGATTTCAGAACCTATTCCGTCCCCGGGCAGAAGCAATATTTTTTTCATTTGATAGCCTCCAAAAGTCCGCCTTTTTTGATAATGGACTTGACGAAACCGTCCGTATTCATGATTGAAATCACGTCGTCGGGTATGGATATTTCGTCGTCGCTCTTGTCCGCGTAGTCCGTGCTTTCGAGAAGGGGCAAGCCGACGTTTATCGCATTGCGGTAGAATATCCGCGCGAAACTCTTTGCAATCACGAGTTTCACCCCCGACGCTTTTATCGCAAGGGGAGCGTGCTCTCGAGATGAACCGCACCCGAAATTCTCACCTGCGATGATGATATCTCCCTTTTCAACGGTCGATGCAAAGGTTGAATCAAGGTCCTCAAAAGCGTGCGCTTTGAGATTTTCTTCGCTTGAATCGTTAAGGTAGCGTGCGGGAATTATTACGTCCGTATTTACGTTGTCACCGTATCTAAAAATTTTCATAGCTCGTAGGGGCGCGCGATATAGCCTTTGATTGCGCTTTCCGCAGCGACGTACGGAGAAGCGAGATAAACTTCGGAAGTTTTCGCACCCATTCTGCCCACGAAGTTTCTATTTGTCGTTGCGACGGCTTTTTCACCGTCTGCAAGTATTCCCATATATCCGCCCAGACAAGGCCCGCAGGTCGGAGTGGAAACGACCGCTCCCGCATCGACGAAAATCTCGGTCAGTCCTTCTTCGATGCACTTTTTGTAGACCGCCATAGTTGCGGGGATGACGATGCATCTGACACCGTCCGCAACTTTTCTGCCTTTCATGATTTTTGCCGCCATACGCATATCCGAAATGCGACCGTTGGTGCAACTGCCTATCACGACTTGATCGATCTTGATATTGTCGATTTCACCGTTTTCAAAGTGCTTGACGTTGGACGGCAGGTGGGGGAATGCGACGGTAGGGGTTATCTCGTCAAGGTTGAGAGTTATTGTCTTTTCATATTCCGCATCGTCGTCGGGGATAGTTTCGACGTAGTCCGTCATGCCGACGGACGAAAGATATTTTCGTGCTTCGTCGTCAAGAGGGAAGAACGCGTTTTTCGCACCGCATTCGACCGCCATATTCGCAATCGTGAACCTGTCGTCGAGAGAGAGTGCGGATATATTCCCAAAGAATTCGAGGGATTTATAAGTCGCACCGTCAACTCCGAGCATACCGATGAGAGAAAGCACCACGTCTTTGCCGGTGACAAAGGGGTTGAGAGAGCCTTTCAAGTTTATTTTTATTGCGGTCGGCACTTTGAACCAACTTTTGCCAATCGCCATTGCGCCCGCCATATCAGTCGAGCCGACGCCTGTAGAAAAACAACCGAGTGCACCGTAGGTGCAAGTGTGTGAGTCGGCGCCGATGACGAGAGAAGAAGGACGAATGAAGCCTTGTTCGGGAAGAAGAGCGTGTTCGATTCCCATTTTGCCGACGTCGAAGAAGTTTTCGATATTGTTCTTCAGTGCGAAATCTCTGACGATTTTGCATTGTTCTGCGGATTTTATATCCTTGCAGGGCACGAAGTGATCGAGCACGAGCACGACTTTTTCGGGTATCGTAACGCAAAGTCCCGCCTTTTCCAGTTCTTTGATTGCGACGGGGGAAGTTATGTCGTTTCCGAGCACGAGATCAACCGTTGAGGCGATCAATTCACCTGCGCGGACGGTTTTCCCGGTGTGTGCGGATAGGATTTTTTGCGTTGCGGTAAGTCCCATAATCACCTAACCTATTGCGCATTGTCCCGTGAGTTTATATTCGAGAGAGTCCACGAGAGCGGACCAACTTGCTTCGATTATGTCGGGAGATACGCCAATTGTTGTCCAAGTTTCGTGCTTGTCCGTCGAAGTAATGAGAACTCTGACGACTGCGCCCGTTGCGGACGACGAGTTTACGACACGGACTTTATAGTCCACGAGTGCTACGTTTTCGATTTCCGGGAAGTGCTTGACGAGAGCGGCACGGAGTGCTTTGTCGAGTGCGTTGACGGGACCGTTGCCGTCCTTTGTGACGGTGGTCACTGCGTCTCCGACTTTGATTGACACTTCGGCGGTATTTATGCCGTCGGGTTTTACGGCGTGAATGGTGTAGTGGTCGAGAGTGAAAGAGGGTTTTCTTGCGCCCATCATTTTTTCCGCGAGCAAGATGAAACTTCCGTCCGCATTCTCAAACTGATAGCCTTTCATCTCAAGGACTTTGACCATATCGAGAATTTCTTTGGTTTTCGGATCTGATTTTTCAAGGTCGGGGAAAAGTTTGGACAGTTTTTTGACTATCGCACTGCGCCCCGCAACTTCGGACAGGAGTATTCTTTCCTTGTTGCCGACGATTTCGGGGGAGATATGCTCGAAAGTGGACGACGATTTGATGACCGCATCCGAGTGCATACCGCCTTTGTGTGCAAACGCCGCCGCACCGACGTAGGGCATAGATGCGTCGAGTTTGATGTTGCATATTTCCGCGACCGCGTGTGCAGCGGGGGTAAGACGTTCGAGATTGACTTTGACGTCGTAGTCGAATTTGAGTGCGAGATTGGCGATAATCGTGGAAAGGTTGGCATTTCCGCATCTCTCTCCGAAACCGAGAAAAGTACCTTGCACGTGAGTTGCGCCGTTTTCAACGGCGGATATTGCGTTTGCGACCGCCATGCCGCAGTCGTTGTGAGCGTGAATGCCTATTCTTGCGCCGTCGAGCATATCCGAGATTTTCTTGGTGACTTCGCCGATATACGACGGGGAAGAACTGCCGTTCGTGTCGCAAAGGACTATGGTGTCCGCTCCCGCGGAGTATGCGGAAAATAGGGCGGACAGGGCGTAAGTTTTGTTCTCTTTGTAGCCGTCGAAGAAGTGTTCCGCATCGAAGATGACTCTTTTCCCCGCACCGTGCAAAAACGCAACCGATGCGCCAATCATTTCAAGGTTTTTTTCAAGGGGAACGCACAATACGTCTTTGACTTGAGATGCGGACGCCTTGCCGAAAATGCAGACGGTTTTCGTGTTTGCTTTGAGAAGGGAACAAAGTCCTTCGTCGTTGTTTGCTTCGAGATTGGGGCGGTGAGTGCTTCCGAAAGCGACGAGTTTGTCGTTGTTTTCTTCTGCGAAAAACTCCGCGTCTTTGGGGTTGGAGTAGGGGTCCCCGCCTTCGATAAGGTCTATTCCGAGATTGTCAAGGACGGTCAGTACGTCGTGTTTGTCCCTGACCGAGAAACTTATTCCCGATGCTTGCGCACCGTCCCGAAGAGTAGTGTCCAAAAATTCTATTTTCATCAGTCTTCCTGCAAAAGTTTATTGGTGGCGTTGACGTATGCGATAAGGGACGCTTCGAGAATGTCCGTGGATACGCCTTTGCCCGTGAGCATTTTTCCGTTTTTGTTAGTGAGTTTGACGATTGCTTCACCGAGAGCGTCCTTGCCTTCTGTGACCGAGTGGATTTGATAGTCTACGAGTTTGAAATTCTGCCCGGTGAGAGAAGCGATAGCCTTGAAACCTGCGTCGACGGGTCCGTCCCCGGTCATGCGCTCGGTGTGGATTTTGCCGTCTGCGGACAGAGAAACCGTGGCGGATGCGGAGCCTTTGTAGGACGTGACGTCGTAGTTGTCAAGGGTGTATATACGTTTGATAGTGCGCCTTGTCGCACCCGCAAGAAGTGCTTCTATGTCCGTGCGACTGACTTCTTTTTTGCGGTCGGCAAGTTCCTTATATTTTGCGAAATACGCTTCGGTTTGTTCACTTGAAAGGGTGTAGCCCATTTCTTCGACTAAATCCAAAAACGCATGTTTACCGCTATGTTTTCCGAGAAGAAGTTCGTTTTCGGTCAAACCTATGTCTTTCGGACTCATAATCTCATAGGTGGATTTGTCTTCGAGTACACCGTGTTGGTGTATGCCCGACGCATGACGGAAAGCGTTTGCGCCGACGATTGATTTGTTTGGCGGAATCTTCACACCGATGACGGATGATACGAGTTTTGAAGTGGGGTAAATGCGAGTGGTGTCTATGCCTGTCGTCACACCGTAGTGGTCGCGACGAGTCTTGATTGCCATGACGATTTCTTCCATTGCCGCATTGCCTGCGCGCTCGCCGATTCCATTGACCGTACATTCGATTTGTCTTGCGCCCGCTTCGATTGCCGCAAGGGAGTTTGCAACTGCAAGTCCCAAGTCGTCGTGGCAGTGGACGGAGATAATGGCGTCTTTTGCACCCTCTGCGTTTTCGAGAAGGTAACTTACGATATTCATCATTTCGGCGGGGGTGCGATAACCCACGGTGTCGGGAATATTGATAGTGGATGCGCCCGCGCGTATAGCGGTTTCGGTCGCTTGTGCCAAAAACTCAAGGTCGGTGCGGGATGCGTCTTCAAAGGAAAATTCCACGTCGTCGCAAAGGGAGTGCGCATAGCGAGTGCTTTCCTCGATCATTTCAAGTGCGCGAGTTTTGGTCAGGTGGAGTTTGTGCTCGAGATGAACGGGGGAAGTCGCAATGAACACGTGCAAACGTGGTTTCACCGCATCTTTGATTGCCTGATACGCTTTGTCGATGTCATCCTTTTTGCAACGGCAAAGGGCGGCGATGGCGGTTTTTTTGAGAACGCCTGCGATTGCTTGCACCGCCTTAAATTCACCGTCCGACGATGCGGGAAAACCCGCTTCGATGACGTCGACACCGAGTTTTTCGAGAGCTTCTGCGATGTCGAGTTTTTCGCTCAAGTGCATACTGCAACCGGGAGATTGCTCTCCGTCCCTGAGCGTAGTGTCGAAAATTATAATTCTTTTGTCCATAGTTTAGTTTTTGTTCTCGTCGATGGATTTTGAGAGAGAGGAGTTGCCCCTTTCGAGTGCCGCACCGCCCGTCCTTGCGAGTTCGAGAATTTCGTAGGCGGACAGAGTGAGAATGAATGCGTCCACTTTTTCGGTGCTACCCGTGAGTTCGAGCATCATCGTATCGGGAGTAATGTCGATTGCTTTCGAACCGAAAAGGGAACAAAGATCCACGATTTCGCCCCTACGAGAAGCACCCACCGCGATTTTGACGATGAGAAGTTCGCGGAACACGACTTCGCTATCGTCGAAATCCACGACTTTGACGACGTCTTCTTGTTTTTCGAGTTGCGCTACGATTTGTTTGATTGTCGCAGTCGTTGCGCCGACGGTTATCGTCATACGCGAATACTTGTCGTCCTCGGTCGCACAGACGGAGAGTCCGTCAATGTTGTATCCGCGACGGGAGAAAAGTCCCGAAATTCGCGAAAGTACGCCGGGTTGGTTGTTGACGAGAATGCTGATGATTTGCTTGTTCATATAACTCCTTACAATCCTTCGTTTATGCCTATTCTGAAATCAATGAGAAGGGGGAGAGGTCCGTTGAGAGCCTCCGTCAATTTTTGTTTCACGTTGTCCTTTTCGTCGATACGTACCGAGCGCACTCCGAATGCTTGACCGAGCAAGGCGTAGTCCGTTGCAAGGTAGAGGGTGCTTGTCGCAACTCTCCTACCCGCGCGCTCCTGTTGCAGCTTGCGTATCATACCGAGAGAGTTGTTGTTCATCACGGAGATGATGAGGGGTATGCGGTTTTTCACGACTATGGGAAGTTCGTTCATATTCATATGGAAAGAGCCGTCCCCTGTTATACAAAGGCACTTCTTATTGGTGGCGAAGTGAGCACCGATAGCCGCACCGATACCGAATCCCATTGCGCCGAGTCCGCCGCTTGTGAGGAAGGTGTTGGGGGATGAGAAAGGATAGGTATGTGCCGTCCATTCCTGATGAAGTCCGACGTCTGTCGTGACGATGACGTCGTCGCCGAGAAGTTCGGAAAGGCACTTTATGCACTCGGTTCCGCGGTTTGAAAGTTCGTTTTTGTCGAAATCGCGGAACGCCCAGTCTTCGTTGTGGTTGTCGCCAATAAGGGGGATGAGTGCTTTTAGGGTTTCGTTTATATCTGCGGTTATGCTTGCGCTCGTCAAAACGTTTTTATCGATTTCCGCCTTGTCAATATCAATCTGCACCACGGGAATTTTGCGCTTTCTCAACGTGTCAAATGCGTTGTATCTGCTCGTGTATCTTGCGCCGAGAGTGATGAACAAATCGCATTCTCTTATTGCGTGCAGGGGGGTGGGGTTGATATTGGAAAGCACGCCGAGATAGCTTGCGTCTTTTGGGTCGTAGCAACCGATACCCATATAGGACACTGCCACTTGCGCACAAATTTTGAGTGCAAATTCTTGAAGAGTTTTGCTTGCTCCGCTTGCCTTGACTCCACCGCCCGCATATATGACGGGGCGTTTAGAGCGGTTGATAAGGTCGGCGATTTTTTGAAGTTCGTCTGCGCTTGGGAGAATAGGAGTCTCCGCCACGGGAAGTACCTTTTCATATTCCGCTACGTCGTCGAATACGTTCGAGGGTATATCCACAAGCACCGGACCTTTTCGTCCGCTTGTTGCGACTTTGAACGCTTTGCGTAGGGCGGGGGCGAGTTCTTTCACGTCCTTGACGATGATATTGTATTTGGTTATGGACATAGTCATATCGAATATATCCACTTCTTGAAAACTGTCGTGTCCGAGATTTTCGACGGGTACGTTGCCCGTTATCGCAACAAGGGGGACACTGTCCATATATGCGTCCGCAATTCCGGTGACGAGATTTGTCGCACCGGGGCCTGACGTAGCCAGCACCACGCCCGCTTTTCCGCTTGCTCTTGCATATCCTTCCGCCGCAAAGCAGGCGCCTTGCTCGTCCGCGGTGAGAGTGTGCCGCACGGGAGAACCGTCCAACGCGCCGTACACAGAAAGTATACTTGCGCCCGGATAACCGAAAATATGGTTTACACCCTGCTCGGTCAGGCAGTTGACTAAAATTTGCGCTCCGTTAAGTATTGTTTTTTTCATATAATATACCAATATATATTGTATAACTATACGCAAAAACCGTCAAGAAATTTTTGATTGCGCCTTTTGTCGAAGTAGGGGGAGAAGAACGAAAAGTCGTCGTATACGTCGGAAAAAGTGAATAAATGTATAAAATTTGTATCAAAAATGCATAAAACCATATAAAATCAAGAAAATATAAATTTTTTTGAAAAAATATGCAAAAATGCTTGCATTATTTTTCACACGGTGCTATCATTCAATCATCAAAAACAAAAAATAACTTTACGGAGATACAAACTATGAAAAAAGCAATGATAATCTTGATGCTCGTCGCTTCCGTCCTCGCAGGCTGCTTCGCCTTCGTCGCGTGCAACGACAACGCAAATGCAGACTTCGTCGCAGTAGCGGCAACCGACCTCATTCAAGAAGACTTCGGCATCGCAATCACGAAGGGCAACACCGCTCTCAAAGAAGCAGTCAACCAAGTCATCGACGAATGGAACGCAAACGGCAATATGACCAAATATATGGAATACTATTCCGCAGTTGCAGATGAAGAAACCAGCGGTGTGAAAGCGACCGCTCCCGAAGGACTCAAAGTTAGCTGGGACTTCGGCAACGCAACCGAAACCATCACCGTCTACACCGAATCCGGTTTTGCTCCTTATGAATTTATCTATGGAAACAAAGTCATCGGTCTTGACATCGCGATCATGAATCAAGTTGCAGTCAACCTCGGCAAGAAAATCGACATCCAAGACGGAGCATTCGACCTTGTCGCAACCAACGTTGCAAGTGCAAGCGGAGATGCAGTCGGTGCAGCGGGCATGACCATCACCGATGAACGTAAAGAAATCGTTGATTTCAGCAACGTGTACTCCAGCTCCACTCTCGTCGTAGTGTCCAAAGACGGTCAATACAAGAGCGTTGCAGACCTCGCAGGCAAGAAAGTCGGCGTGCAAGAAGGCACCAGCGGTGACCTCATCATCAGTGCGGCGGCAAGCGCGGCAGGCTACTCCTACGAAGTGACCAACGACGACGAAAGCGTTGACACCGTCACCGTCAAAGCGTCGGGCGCAGAAGTGAAACAATACAAACAATACGCACTTGCATTGCAAGACCTCAAAAACGGTCGTATCGATGCAATCCTTATGGACAAAATTCCTGCGGAATTGATGCTGTAATATGAATATACTACTATCAGCAACTTTACAAGAGCGTTTGCAACGCGCGTTCATCTACGACGACAGATACAAACTGTACTTCGACGGACTCGGAAACACTCTTTTGATAGCCTTATTTGCCACACTTGTCGGTGTGGCAATCGGCGTTATATTGGCGATGATAAACTACGTCAACAAGCGTACCGGCAAACTCAAAATTTTGTCGGGCATTGCCAACGTCTACATAATGATTATCCGCGGTACTCCCGTCGTGTTGCAGTTGTTCATCATGTACTTCGTGGTGCTTGCATCTCTTGACAACGGCATAGTCATCGGTGCGATAACTTTCGGACTCAACTCGGGTGCTTACGTTGCGGAAATCGTCCGCGCAGGCTTTGAAAGTGTTGACTACGGTCAAATGGAAGCAGGTCGCTCTCTCGGTATGTCCACGGGGCAGACTATGATAAAAGTCATCACTCCGCAGGCGGTCAGAAACGTTATGCCCCCGCTCTTCAATGAGTTTATAACTCTCGTCAAGGAAACCGCAATCGTCGGCTACGTCGGCATTCTCGACCTCGGAAAAGTCCCCGGACTCATTCAATCCAGAACTTTCGATTATCTATTCCCGTTGCTCATCGCCGCATGTATGTATCTCGTTATCGTCATGATTTTAACCGGGATTTTGAAGCTCATCGAAAAGCGTATGGCAAAGACCGACCGCAACTATAAGAAGATCAAAGTTCGCGGAAAGAAAGTCGGCGAAAACGTAGTGGAGGCGTGATTATGTTAAGTGCAATAAATTTGACGAAAAAGTTTGGGGATTTGCTCGTGCTCGACGACATCACCGAAACCATAAACGAAGGTGAAAGAGTGGTTATCGTCGGCCCGTCCGGCGGTGGAAAATCCACGTTCCTTCGTTGCTTGAACTGCCTTGAAGACCCCACTGCGGGGAAGATTATGTTCGACGGCGTGGACCTTGCAGATCTTAAAGTCGATATCAACGAACAGCGTGAAAAAATGGGAATGGTGTTCCAACAATTCAACCTGTTCAACAATATGACCGTCAAGCAAAACATAACTCTCGCACCCGTGCAAATCGGTGTGAAGAATATGCGCAAGACGAAAATCAAGAACGCACTTGTGCCCGTATATAACAAGTGGTTTGAGGTTTGCGGAGAGAAGTATAATAAGGGAGTGGATAAAAAAATCGTCCGACTCGAACAAAAACTGTCCGCATTGAAAGAAGAACTCGGACCTATCGCAACCGAATGGGAAGAGACCAAAGTCATCAAGGAAATCAGCGGAAAAACCTATGCGACTTACGACAAAAAACTCACCAAAGCAAAACTTGGTTTGACAGAAAAAATCGAACAAGTCGAACGCAAAATTACCCACTCCGTGCATGTAAACGAAAAGGAAGTCAAACCCCTTGAATATAGCAGTGCGAAAGAGATAAAAACGGCGGCGGAAGAGAACGCAATACGCCTTCTGAAACGCATAGGACTTGAAAGCAAAGCGGACGTCTATCCCAGCACTTTGTCGGGCGGACAAAAGCAACGTGTAGCAATCGCACGCGCACTTGCGATGAATCCGAAAGTCATGCTTTTCGACGAGCCGACTTCCGCTCTCGATCCCGAAATGGTCGGTGAAGTTCTTGACCTTATCAAACAGGTCGCAGACGACGGAATGACTATGGTCATCGTCACGCACGAGATGAACTTTGCACGAGAAGTAGGCACGAGAGTGTTGTTCATGGCGGAAGGAAAAATTCTTGAACAAAACACCCCGGACAAGTTTTTCACCGAGCCGGAACACCCCAGACTCAAAGAATTTTTGGCGAAAGTGTTGTCGTCGTCAAAGCCCGGCGCAAAGAAAAACGAGGACAACGAAGAAACCGAAATAGCATAAGTTTTGCCAAAATCAACGGTTTATCACTGTAAAAACAATAGTTAAAGTTGCGTTACGCGCCGAAAATTTCGGTGCGTAACTTTTAATTTTTAGGGCGGTGCGAATAAGAAATTTCTTTACATTTTCTAATAAGCTATGTTATGATATAAAATAATATAGAAAAATGAGATACCTTGACCTTGAAAAACACCTATCCGCCGTGAATACGGGATTTGAACAAGCGAAACCTTTATATGTTATCGCCGGGGTTGACGCATATCTTCGTCACACTGCGCTCGATATGTTCAAAGCACTCGTCGACGAAGATTTCAAGGAGTTCAATCTCACCCTTGTTTCGCAGTCGGACGGTAGGGGGGCGGTCGAAGATGCGCTTTCGATGTTTCCTATGTTCGGGGACAGAAAGGTGGTTGTCGTGCCCGATGTATCGGAAAGGCTATCTGATGACGACAAGAAGTTCGTTCAGACCTACGTGTTGTCTCCAAATCCGACGACGATTTTCGTTGCTGTCGTTGACGACGTCCAAGTGAGCGATGATGACGACGAAACGGACGAACAGACGAAAAAAAACGATAAAGAGAAAAAAGCGGATAAGGACGACGAAGGTGAGCAGGACAAGAAAAAGAAAAATAACAATATCACCGGACTTGCAAAAACTTTCTGCTCGAAATATGGAATAGAATTTGTTGATTGCTCTCATCTCGAACCGCAAGAAATCGCAAACGAAGTCAAGCAGATTTTGGATGAAGAACCCGTCCGTAAAATGGCCCCCGCCGCTTTGAGTGCGCTCATCAACTTTACGAAGTCGGATATGTCGCGTATCGTGAGAGAAGTGCAGAAATTGAAAGCATATTCAAACGACGTCATCACCGAAAAGGACGTTGAAAATATGGTCGTCCCCGATAGCGAATACGCAGGGTATATGTTGTCGAGCGCGGTCAGCGAGAAACAGGGGGATAGAGCACTTGAAATTCTCAACGCTCTTTACGGTCGCGGAATGAGAGGGGTAACTATCATTTCCATGCTCTACAACCACTACCGCAAAATGCTCCACTCCACTCTCTACAAGGGAGACGACAAGCAACTTTGCACCCTTCTCGAAGTGTCAAGCGGACAATTGTATCACTTGAGAAGAGTTGCGAAAAACTATACGCAAGTCAGACTCAAAAAGTGTGTGGACTATCTGCACGAATTGCAGTACTCAATCCTAACGGGCAGGCGCACCGAAGAAAGCGCAGTGCACGACGCAATATTGACCTTGTTGAACGCATAATGAAAATAATCGTAGTCAAAAACAGAATAGATAGAAAATACTCCGCTCTCATTTGGACGGCGTTGATTCTTGCATCCCTATTCAATGCGCTATATTCTCTCATCTTGGAGTTTGGCACCTATGTCGGAGTGAAAGACATCGTCATCAACGTCATTCTCGACGTGCTATACAACGGACTGCTCCCTGCGTGGCTCTGCTACTGTTGCGCATCCATATTCAGTTCTATGGCGTTGAGAAGGGGATTGCGGGATATATCGCACTCGGATTTCATCTATCTCACGATGATATTCACCGCTGCGGCAAGATTTTTGATGGGACTCGTCAAAATATGCGCGCTTGCATCCGAAGTCGTGTTCGTGTATGCAAGTTATATTTGCGACGTCACCATACTGTCCGCCGCATTGTACGCAATGTTCTTTGCGGTGATTTATCCGAAGTATCTCGATCCGTTTTCGGGCAGGATGTGTTTCAAACTGTGGACGACCGCCTATCTCGTGTGTCAGGGAATACACACTCTGCTCCCTTGCATAGCGAACTTCGTGTTGAAAAACGACGCTTCGTTTGCGGATAGGTTTCAATCGACCTTTGCAAATTACGGCATCAGTTTCGGCGGGACTTTGGTCACCGACGATACCGTCACCGCAAGCATAGTGGCGGTGTCGATATTTGCGGTGCTCGTCGTCCTGACTCTCGTTTTGCAAGCGGTGCTTGACAACAAAGCCAAAAACTATATCCCCGTCATCGAAGCCGAAAACAATCCTTTCGACGACGACGGAAAAGTCTTTGATGAATTTGATATTTAACGTGCTCTGCACGAGGAGTAAAATATGAACTACAATTTTGTCGAATGGGTGAAAAACATTGATTACTACGCAGTCCTTGACGGCGTGGTGATAGCGACCGTCTTGGTGTTGCTGTTCACGTTCTTCGCATACAAACGCAACGTCAGGGTATTGTGCTTGTTGCTATCCGTTATGGTGTTGGAAATTCTCGTACAAGTGCTATCGCAACTCTGCGACCACGAGATACTCACCGTATCGAGATATATCTTGCACTACGCGATGATTTTCGTCATAGTGATCACTGCCGTCGTCTATCAGACCGACCTCAAATCGTTGTTCCAAAAGATAGGCAATCCCCGCGGACTGTCCATTTTCAACGACCAACTCAACAGTGACGACGAATTGAGAGATGCGACCACCGAAATTTTGACCGCTTGTCAGGATATGGCAAAACAGGACGTCGGTGCGATCATCATCATTGATATGAACGGAGACATTCAGGACACCATCATCGACACCGGCACGGTGCTCGGCGCAACCTTGACCGCTCCTTTGCTCGAAAGCATTTTCAACACGAAAGCACCACTTCACGACGGTGCAGTTATCGTCAGAGGTAACAAAATCGTGGCGGCGGGTTGTTTCTTGCCCCTTACCCAGAGAAACGTCAACAAGGAAATGGGCACCCGTCACAGAGCCGCTATCGGTATCACCGAAGATACGGATGTTTTGTCCATCGTCGTCAGTGAGGAAACGGGCATCATCTCCGTCGTCAAACACGGCGAAATCAAACGCTATATGACCATGGACAAACTCAAAGACGAGATCGAAGAAGCTTACGGTATTTCCCTTGCCGCTCTCGCTCGTCGTCAGGCAAAACAGGAAAAGAAACACCACGGAAGATTGCAATAAGGAGTATTTATGAAGACCGTAAAATGCGTAGACGTATTGTTGCCGAAAGTCGCCGACCTTTCAAAATGGGCGGTCGTTTCTTGTGACCAATTTACGTCCCAGCGCGACTACTGGAAAGAAGTTGAAGAATACGTGGGGGATAGCCCCAGCACCCTAAAACTGATTTTCCCAGAAGTCTATCTCGAAGACGGCGACGCAGACGAGAGAATTTCAAAGATAAACGCCACTATGGAAGACTATCTCGCAACCGGTAAATTCACCGAATTAAAGGATAGTTTTATCCTTGTCAAAAGGGACACCGCCGAAGGCAATTCACGTCTTGGATTGGTGGGCGCAATCGACCTTGAAGACTACTCCTACGTGCATCCGACCGACGCTCCTTTGCGTGCGACCGAAGGCGTGGTTTTGGACAGAATCCCCCCACGTCTTAAAATCCGCAAGGGCGCACCCATCGAACTTCCGCATATCATCGTTCTTATGGATGACAAGGAGAAGTGTGTCATTGAAGAACTCTGGAAAGAGAAGGATGAGAGCGACAAACTCTACGACTTCGACCTCAATATGAAAGGCGGTCATTTGACGGGATACAGGGTTGACAGTGAAAAAGCGTTCGATAAACTTGCGATTTATGAAAATGATATGCATTCTCGCTACGGCGAAAAATCGACGTTTGTCTTTGCGGTAGGGGACGGAAATCACTCCCTTGCAACCGCACAGGCGCATTGGAATGAAATCAAAAAAACTCTGTCCGACGAGGAAAAAGAAAACCACCCCGCAAGGTTTGCGCTTTGCGAAATCGAAAATCTGCACGACGACGGCATAACTTTCGAGCCTATTCATCGTGCGATTTTCGGAGCGGATAACGCAGACTTCATCACCTATCTTTCGAGCGTTTTGAAGGGTGGTGGAAAACTCACGCTCGAGGCGGACGGAATCGCTTACGTCATCGCTTGCAACGATATGAGCGCAGAGTGTATTGCAGAAGTGCAATCCGCTATTGACGAGTATATATCGAAAAACGTGGGTGTGAGTGTGGACTACGTGCACGGTGAAAATCACCTTCGCAACGTCGCGGAGAGCAGTGGAGGTATCGCTATCTTCATGCCTTCAATCAAAAAGGACGAACTTTTCCGCTACGTCATCGACCACGGCAATCTCTGCCGTAAAGCGTTTAGTATGGGTGAGGCGGAGGAGAAGAGATACTACTTCGAGTGCCACAAAATCAAGTAACCGAAAAGAAAAAAATTTACATAGAGTGAATTAGAGGTAATTATGAAAATTTGCAAATTCGGCGGTACGTCTATGGCAAACACCAAGACGATATTGCAAGTAGCGGACATAATAGGCGCGGATAGCGACAGACGATTTATCGTCGTTTCCGCTCCCGGCAAGAGAGACAAAGCGGACGTCAAAGTCACGGACGCTCTTTACAAGTGCTTCAACGAAGTCAAAGAGTGCGGAAATTGTGACGAAACTTTCCCCGTCATCGAGAAACGTTTTCTCGAAATCGAAGAGGGATTGGGCGTTGACGTCGGCATGAAAAACGAACTTGCCGAAATCAAATATAGGATTGAAAACGGAGAGTCAAAGGATTACACCGCATCCCGCGGAGAGTATCTCTCTGCAAAACTCCTTGCCGCAAGACTCGGCGTTGCGTTCATCGACACGTTTGAACTCATCAAATTCAACGACAAAGGCAATCTCCAACTCGACTACTCGATAGACCTTATCCGCAGTAGACTCGAGGACGTGGACAGAGCGGTGCTTCCCGGATTTTACGGCTCGGACGCAGAGAGCAAAGTGCGCACTTTCTCCCGCGGCGGCAGTGATATAACGGGTGCTATCGTTGCTCGCGCAATGAATGCGGAAGTCTACGAAAATTGGACGGACGTCAACGGCTTCCTCACCGCAAATCCCACTATCGTGGACGATCCCGAACATATCAGATATTTGAGCTATAAGGAACTGAGAGAACTTGCCTATATGGGTGCGGAAGTCCTGCACCCCGAAAGCGTGTTCCCCGTCCGTAGCGCAGGCATACCTATCAATATCAAAAACACATTCAACCCGAGTCACGAAGGCACGATGATCGTGCCGTCCAACAAACTCCCCAAAAACGACAAAGTCATCACGGGTATCGCGGGCAAGAAGGGTTTCACAATCATCAATATCGAAAAAGATATGATGAATAGCGAAATCGGTTTCGTGCGCAAAGTGCTGTCCATTCTCGAATACGAAGGCGTATCTTTCGAGCACGTGCCGAGCGGTATCGACACCATGTCCCTTGTCGTCAGGGACGAATACCTGACCGGCAAAATGCAATCCCTGATCACCAAAATCCAAGATAGCGTGCAAGCGGATAGCGTGGATATTCACAGCGGACTTTCCTTGATAGCGACCGTTGGTCACAACATGGCATCTCGCCACGGCACCGCCGCAACGATAATGACTGCGCTTGCGGATGCGCATATCAACATACGAATGATAGACCAAGGCTCGTCCGAGCTTAACATAATCGTCGGCGTAGACACGTTCGACTACGAAAAGGCAATCAACGCAATCTACTATGCGTTCCGGAAGTGAGAAAAAGCACTCCAAACGGAGTGCTTTTTTAATGAAATATTCTATGCGTGTGATATATTGCCGCCGCAAGCATGATAAATGCGGCTTGGGGACGGAGCAAAAATACGCAGAAATAAAACTAACTTTCTTTAATAAGGTGCGCTCCGGCGAGATTCCCACGCTTTGCTCGGAATGACAGAGTGAGTACACACTTGCTTTTTCGGAGACGGAACACGAGCCGCAACGGCGGCGAGAACTTCGAGTGCCGAGCACGTCACAAGGAACTTTGCTTATTTCGCTTTCACAGAAAGCGATGACGGCATTAAAAAAGCACTGCGGATTGCAGTGCTTTTTTTTATTTCTTTTCGTCGTTTTTGCGGATCTCGACACGACGGATTTTGCCTGAAATCGTCTTTGGCATTTCGTCCACAAATTCGATGATGCGCGGATATTTGTAAGGCGCGGTCGCTTGTTTTACGTGGTTTTGAAGTTCCTTTTTCAGTTCTTCGCTAGGGGTGTAGCCGTTTGCAAGCACGATCGTCGCTTTGACGACTTGCACACGGAGCGGATCGGGTACGCCCGTGATTGCACATTCGAGAACGGCGGGGTGTTCCATAAGCGCAGATTCCACTTCAAACGGTCCGATACGGTATCCGCTCGATTTGATAATATCGTCCTTTCTGCCTACGAACCAGAATATGCCGTTCTTATCGCGCATGGCAAGGTCGCCTGTGTGGTAGTATTTGCCGTTGCGTGCCTGTGCGGTGCGTTCGGGTTCCCCCTTATAGTTTGAGACCAAGCCGTATTGGTGGGGGCGTAGGCGGATTGCGATTTCGCCTTCGACGCCGTCCGCAACGGGATTTTCGTCGTCGTCGATGAGGTCTATGTCGTAGCAGGGACTAGGCTTGCCGAGAGAGCCGGGAATAGGCTCCATACCCTTGAAAGTCGCAAGAATAACGGATGATTCCGTCTGCCCGAAACCTTCGTAGATTTTGTGTCCCGTCGCGTCGTAGAATTGCTTGAAAACTTCCGCATTCAACGCTTCTCCTGCGGTGGTGCAGTGCACGATAGAGCCGAAATCGTATTTGGACAAATCTTCTCTTATCAAGAAGCGATATATAGTGGGCGGTGCGCAGAAAGTCGTAACGCCGTATTTGCCGAGAAGGGGGAGAATATCCGTAGGGGTGAATCTGCCGTTGTAGTCGTAGACGAAAATCGCAGTGCCTGCAATCCATTGTCCGTAGATTTTGCCCCAACTGCACTTCGCCCAACCTGTTTCCGCCATGGTGAAATGCAGACCGTCGTCCACAACCTGTTGCCAGAAAAATGCGGTGAAGATATGCGCCAAAGGATATTCAAAATTGTGTTGGACCATTTTGGGCATACCCGTAGTGCCCGACGTGAAATAGCAGAGCATATCGTCGTTCCATTGGGGGCGGGGTAGGTCGGACGGCAAAACGTCGGATTCCTGCATGATAAGGTCGTCGAAACAACGATAGCCGTCGACGGGCTCGGTGTATATGCACTCTTTGAGAGTGGTGCATTTGTCAAGGGCAAGTCCTATATGTTCGATGACGTCCGCTTCTGCCGTCGCGACGATGACTTTGACTTCTGCATTGTTTGCGCGGTAGTAGACGTCTTTGGGGGTGAGCAGGTGAGTGGCGGGGATAAGCACGACGCCGATTTTGCAACAGGCAACCGCAAGCACCCAAAACTCCCATCTACGATTGAGCATACCCATCACGTAGTCGCCTTTTTTCAGTCCCATACCGAGAAGAAGATTTGCGCAACGATTGCTGAGTTTGGATATATCGTCGAAAGTGAAGATGCGCTCCTCGCCCTTGCTATTGCACCAAACCAATGCACGCTTTGAGGGTTGGAGTCGTGCATATTCGTCAACAACGTCAAAACCGAAATTGAAACCGTCGGGGACGGTCAGTCTGCAATTCGCACTGAAATCCTCGTAATCGTTGAAGTCGGTTCTGTTCAGAAATTTTGACAAAAGGTTCATCGTTAGTCCTTTTCCGCTCGCGCGGAATATACGTCGAATATATATTGCTTTAGTACGCTAAATAAAATAATATCACAGTTTTTACGTCTTGGATAGCATTTTGTTAAAATTATTGCATACGGCGACGGTTTGTGCTAAAATCATATAGCAATAGGAGGTCGTTATGCTTGACGGAGATGCCAAAGTAGTGTACGAAGCACTCAAAAAAATCACGGGGGACGACGAAGTCTACAAAGTCGTCGAGGCGGAAGAAATCATGGAGATTTTGCCGTACGCTATGTCCAAACTTCAACTCTCCGGCGCAATCCGCGATTTGAAAGATAGCGACTACATCAGAGTTAAGTATTTCACCCCCGACGAGTATTGTCTCATCACACTGAAACGCAACGAGCAACCCGCCGTCGTCGAGATAGGCGAGAAGAAAGAAACGACACCCGAAATCGCTCCCGAAAAGACCGTCGTCACAGTCAAAAGCGGAGGCGGAAAAGCGTTTTTAGGTGCATTTCTCGGTGCTTTGCTCGGTTCGGGAATCGTCGTCACCATTGCTATACTGATAACAAGATTCGCACTTTAACCATACATAACGATGATATAAACGTCGCATTATGCGACTTGGGAGATTATGGCAGTTACACTCGAAAAACAACACGTTCTCACCAAAAAAGAGAAAAACGTCATGCGCATTATCTATCAGGCGTCCGCAAAAAACGGCACCTGTTTGATCACGCCCATAGACATTTTCGAGAAACTCTCTCTCGACCTTGAATACGACGAGGAAGAATTGGACACCATTCTTCGTAACTTGGAACTCGACGACTACTTCGACTTGACGAGATCGGACAAAAAAGGGGAACTCGTCTATTGTATCAATATGCACCAAAAGGGGCTTGCCTTCGCAAGAGTCGAAAGAGCGTTCAGAAGCAATATCGTGTTCAGACTTTTGCTCGCACTTGCGACGGGCACCGTGTCCGCAATCATTGGCGTGCTCATCAAGTACGTGTTCGTTCCTCTCATACAAGGCTGATGAAATTTGAACTTGTTTCTTCATATAAGCCGTGCGGTGATCAACCGCAGGCAATAGAAAAACTTGCCGAAGGCATTGAAAACGGTTTTTCCACTCAGGTACTATTGGGCGTTACCGGGAGCGGAAAAACTTTTACTATGGCAAACGTCATCGAAAAAGTTCAACGTCCCGCACTCGTCATTGCGCACAACAAAACCCTTGCCGCCCAACTTTGCAATGAGTTTCGCGAATTTTTCCCGAAGAACAGAGTTGAGTTTTTCGTGAGTTACTACGACTACTATCAACCCGAAGCGTACATTCCCCGCTCGGATACCTATATCGAAAAAGAACTCGAAATCAACGACGAAATCGATAAACTCCGCCACTCCGCCACCGCATCCCTTTGCGAAAGACGGGACGTTATCGTGGTGTCGTCCGTCAGTTGTATCTACGGCTTGGGCGCACCCGTGGACTACTATTCACAGGCGGTTTCGTTGAGAGAAGGTGAGGACGTCGACCGCGACGAACTTCTCCGAAAACTCGTGGATATTCAATATAAGCGTGCGGACTTCGATTTTGTGCGTTCCACGTTCAGAGTGCGTGGGGACGTCGTGGATATTTTCCCTGCAAGTAATAGCGAAATCGCAATAAGAGTGGAATTTTTCGGGGATACTATTGAGAGAATAAGCGAAATCGACGGTGTAACTGGCAAAATCGTCAACGACTTGAAACATACCGTCATTTTCCCCGCAAGCCATTACGTAGTCAGCGGTGAGAAAGAAAAAATATTCGCTCAAATCATGCGCGATAAACAGGCGCAAGTGGAGTTTTTCGAGGCAAACGGCAAACTTATAGAGGCGCAACGTATCGACGAAAGAGTCAATTACGACGTCGAAATGATGAGAGAAATGGGGTACTGTACGGGTATCGAAAACTACTCTCGCTACTTCGATGGCAGACAGGTCGGACAACCGCCTTATACTCTGCTTGACTTCTTCCCGAAAGACTTTGTTGTATTCGTGGACGAGAGTCATATGACTCTTCCGCAGGTCAGGGGTATGTTCAACGGCGACAGGGCAAGAAAGAAAAATCTCGTTGATTACGGATTTCGTCTTCCCGCGGCGTACGACAATCGTCCCCTTGAATTTAACGAATTTGACAGTCGAATACGTCAAATGGTGTGCGTGTCCGCAACTCCCGCGCAGTTTGAACTCGACCGTGCCGACGAAGTTGCAGAGCAACTCATACGCCCTACGGGACTCTTGGACCCCGAAATCGAAGTGCGCCCTGTGGACGGGCAGATTGACGACCTAATCGGTGAAATCAAGAAAGTCACGGACAGAAAGGGCAGAGTGCTTGTCACGACTCTCACCAAAAAAATGGCGGAAAATCTCACCGAATATCTGAAAGAAGTCGGGGTGAAAGTCAGATATATGCACTCGGATATCGACACCTTGGAACGTATTGATATAGTGGGTGCGTTACGCAGCGGAGAGTTCGACGTGCTTGTTGGAATCAACCTTTTGAGAGAAGGGCTCGACCTTCCCGAAGTCGAACTCGTTGCCATTCTCGATGCGGACAAGGAAGGCTTTTTGAGAAGCGAACAGGCACTCATTCAAACTATAGGCAGAGCCGCCCGAAACGACAAGGGCAGAGTCGTGATGTATGCCGACGTCATCACGGACAGCATGAAGAAAGCAATCGACGAAACAAACCGCCGTCGCAAGATCCAAGACGACTACAACAAGGCGCACGGCATTGTTCCGAAGACCATAGAACGCAAGTTCACGAACACCCTTGAAATCACCAAAAAGAAAGTTAAAGATACAAAATTGTCACCTAAAGACCTTATTTCGGAAATCGAACGCTTGAAAGGACTTATGAAAGCGGCATCCGCAGAACTTGATTTTGAGCGCGCTATCAAGCTCCGCGACGAGATGAACGAATTGAAAAAACAGGTCAAAAAACTGAAGTAATATGAAAGACATAATCGTAAAAGGCGCAAAAGAAAACAACCTTAAAAACGTTGACTTGACAATACCGCGTGACAAACTCGTGGTGTTTTCTGGTTTGTCGGGAAGCGGTAAATCCTCCCTTGCTTTCGACACCATTTTTGCGGAAGGACAACGCAAGTATATGGAGAGTTTGTCTTCGTATGCGCGTATGTTTCTCGGTCAAATGCAAAAGCCCGATGTCGAGTATATCGAAGGGCTTTCCCCGGCGGTTTCCATAGATCAAAAAACCACTTCCAAAAATCCGCGTTCGACGGTCGGCACCGTCACTGAAATCTACGACTACTTCCGTCTTCTTTACGCACGCATAGGCAGACCTCATTGCCCGAAGTGCGGGCGTGAAATCGAAAGGCAGACGGTCGATCAAATAGCGGATAGAATTATGGCGAGAGAAGGTGCGAAAACTCTTATCGTTGCGCCTATCGTCAGGGGCAGAAAGGGGGAATATAAAAAGGAACTCGAAATGCTCAAACGCGCAGGCTATGTCAGAGTGCGCGTGGACGGAGTGAATTACACCCTTGACGAAGAAATCAAATTGGATAAAAACGTCAAGCACGAAATCGGCGTGATTATCGACAGACTCGTCATAAAAGACGGTGTTATGCGCAGAGTAACCGAAGCGGTTGAAAACGCGGTCAAACTTGCAGAAGGACTCGTCGTTGTGGACTTTGACGGCGAAGTCGTCACTTATTCCACGAAATATTCTTGCCCCGATTGCGAATTGAGTTTTGAGGAACTCACTCCGAGATTGTTCTCGTTCAACAATCCTTACGGTGCTTGCCCCGCTTGTACTGGACTTGGTTTCACGCAAGAAATCGATCCCAATCTTCTCATCAAAGACAAAAATTTGTCCTTGCGCGAAGGCGGTATCAAGGCAAGCGGTTGGTTTATCGACACGAGCAAAATGTGCGATATGCAATTCCGCGCGCTTGCGGACGCGTACGGTTTTTCCATTGATACGCCAATAAAGGACTTGCCCGAATGGGTGCTGAATATGATTTTCTACGGCAACGACGGGGACAGGATTCCTATGGAATACAATACTCGCAACTTTTCGGGAAAATTCAACAGCAGTTTTGAAGGCATAGTCAACAACTTGCAACGCAGATACCGCGAAACGGACAGTGAAATGGTCAAAATGGAAATCTCTCGCTATATGCGTGAAGTTCCTTGTGCCGTATGTGGCGGAAAACGGTTGAAACCCGAAGCGCTTGCGGTCACCGTAGGCGGAAAAAATATCGTCGAATTGTGCGATATGTCCGTCGTGGACGTTGATGCGTTTTTGAGCGCACTCACGCTCACCGAGACTGAAGAGCTTATCGCGCGCAGAATACTCAAAGAGATACACGCAAGACTCCGATTCCTCATCAACGTCGGACTTGGCTATCTCACTCTATCTCGTACCGCAGCGACTTTGAGCGGCGGTGAGAGTCAACGTATCCGCCTTGCCACTCAAATCGGTAGCGGACTGACGGGAGTGCTTTATATTCTTGACGAGCCGAGCATAGGTTTGCACCAACGCGACAATCAAAAACTCCTTGCATCTCTCAAAGGTTTGAGAGATTTGGGCAATACGCTCATCGTCGTCGAGCACGACGAAGAAACCATACGAGAAGCGGACTATATCGTAGATATAGGTCCCGGCGCAGGCGTGCACGGAGGTGAAGTCGTTGCGTGCGGTAGCGTTGACGATATTATCGCTTGCAAGGATAGTATCACGGGAAAATATCTGTCGGGAGAGTATAGTATAGACGTGCCTATCGCAAGGCGCGAAATCTCGGATAGGTGGATCGAAATCAAGGGCGCAAAACAAAACAACTTGAAAAATATCGACGTCAAATTGCCCGTCGGAGTGTTCACCGCGATAACAGGTGTGTCGGGAAGCGGGAAATCGAGCCTTATCAACGAAATTCTCTATCCCGCACTCTCGAACGAACTTATGGGTAGCAAACTTCCCGAAGGTGCATATTCAAAAATCAATGGTGTCGAATTTCTCGACAAGGTCATCTGCATAGACCAAAGTCCGATAGGGCGCACTCCGCGCTCCAACCCCGCAACGTATACCGGTGTATTTTCACCGATTAGGGAGTTGTTCGCATCCTTGCCCGACGCAAAATCAAGGGGATACGGCGCGGGCAGATTCTCGTTCAATATTTCGGGCGGCCGTTGCGAGCATTGTTCGGGGGACGGTATCATCCGCATAGAAATGCACTTTCTGCCCGACATCTACATTCCGTGCGAAGTGTGCAAGGGCTCAAGATACAACCGCGAAACTTTGGAAGTCAAATACAAAGGCAAGAGCATAGGCGACGTGCTTGAAATGACGGTTGAAGAGAGCCTTGAATTTTTCAAGAACGTGCCGAAGATCAGAAACAAAATCCAAACCCTTTACGACGTCGGACTCGGTTATATCAAACTCGGACAGTCGTCCACCACGCTCAGCGGCGGTGAGGCGCAGAGAGTGAAACTTGCAACCGAGCTCAGCAAACGTAGCACGGGCAAAACCATATACATTCTTGACGAACCCACGACGGGACTTCACACTCACGACGTCGCAAGACTCCTCGACATACTCGGCAGACTTGCGGATGCGGGGAATACTGTCGTCGTCATCGAACACAATCTCGACGTCATCAAAGTCGCGGACTACGTGATAGACCTCGGCCCCGAAGGCGGAAACGGCGGCGGAAGAGTCATTGCAAAAGGCACCCCCGAACAAGTTGCAAAATCCAAAGGCAGTGCCACCGGAGAATTTCTATCCAAAATCCTAAAATAGCAATATGAGCGGGGAGCGACAGAAATCGTTTAATTACGAAGTGTTAATATAGAATCAAAATTGATTAAAAAGCAAAGAAAAAAGCGGGACACTAAATGTGTTCCGCTTTTGGTTTGGGCGGCGACGAAAAAATGGAGAAAACGTCGCGCTGATTAGTAATTTCTTCTGCCGATGAGATAGTCAACCGATACGCCGAAAAGTATGCTCATCTCAATGAGTACGTCAAAACTCGGTTGATTTCTGCCGACTTCCCAGCCTGATACGGCGGATTTTGTGACTTTGAGATGCTCCGCAAGGTCGCTTTGTTTCAAGCCTTGCTCTTTGCGTAGGGACTTCAATCTTTCAGGAAAACAGGTGTGTAGCATATTTGCCTCCATAGTTATGAAAGCATTATAAAACACGGTTTGTGTTTTGTCAACGCACGAACCGTGTTTTTCGTCAAATTTTTCTATATTTTGTCAAACGCTGTTAAGATTTCTTACGGTCGGGCTTGTAGTTCAACACTCTCAATGCATTTAGCACAGCAAGGCAGGAGAGTCCTACGTCCGCAAACACCGCCCAAGCAAGTCCCGTCACGCCAAGAAGACCAAGCACGACGAACACGATTTTGACGGCAAAGGTTGCAAAGACGTTTTCGGCAACCGTGATTTTGGTGCGTTTTGAAATTTTCATTAGGGTGACGAGAGATTTCGGATCGTCGTTCATGAACACGACGTCTGCGGTGTCCACGGTTGCGGAACTGCCGCCAAGTCCCATTGCGATGCCGACGTCCGCACGGTTTAGCACGGGCGCATCGTTTATGCCGTCTCCGACGTACGCCACGACGTCCGATTTTTTCGCCTTATTTCCGATGAGTTTTTCCATTTCGTCAAACTTGTTTTTTGGGAGCAAGCCTGCTTTGAACTCATCGACACCAATAGCGTTTGCAACTTTTTCGGCGGATTTCACGTTGTCCCCGGTGAGCATTTCGGTGCGCACTCCCTTTTGTTTGAGATAGGCAATAGCGTCGATTGCGCCGTCTTTGATTTTGTCTTCAAGGTGCAATACCGCAAGAATTTCTCCATCTTGTGCGATCGCAACCGAAGTGCCGTCTTGTCCGTCCCGTTTGCCGACTTCGATGAGTTTTCCGTCTGCGATATACTCAACGCCTTTCCCTGCGATTTCTCTGACGTTCGAGATTTTCAACGGATTTTCAAGCCATCCGTCCACCATAGGAGATACGTAGTTTACGATTGCTTTCGCAATTGGGTGGGATGAGTTGCGCTCGGCAAAGTATGCGTATTTCAAAGCATCGTCAAGGTCACCTTGTTTTAAGTCAACTTTCACGACGTCGAAGTTGCCTGTGGTCAGGGTGCCCGTCTTGTCAAACGCTACGGTTTTGACAGAGCCGATGCAGTCGAGATAATTCGTGCCTTTCACGAGTATGCCGTTTTTGGATGCGTTGCCGATGCCCGAAAAGTAGGAGAGCGGTACGGAGATTGCAACGGCGCAGGGGCAGGACACGACGAGAAACATCATCGCTTTGTAGATTGCGTTTTCGACACCGTAACCCGACAAACCGAATGCAAGCCCGACGACGACCGCGCATACGATGACGGCGGGGACGAAGTATTTCGTGACCCTTGCAACGATAGTTTCGCTCTTTGCTTTTCTTTCGGAAGCGGTTTCGAGAAGGTTAAGAATTTTGGTTATCGTGCTATCGCTATCCGTGCTTGTTGTGCGCACGGCA
Source organism: uncultured Bacteroidaceae bacterium (assembly GCA_964637515.1). Classification (GTDB taxonomy): domain Bacteria; phylum Bacillota; class Clostridia; order Christensenellales; family CAG-917; genus RGIG4097. The sequence continues at coordinate 66,375 of CAZWUI010000003.1, forward strand.
AGCACACCGTCGATACTGACCGCACCCGAGGTGATTTCACCGCCTTCTGTGATTTCGACGGGTAGGCTTTCACCGGTCAGTGATGATAGGTCAAGAGAGCCGTGACCTTCTTCGACGACTCCGTCAAGGGGTACGATTTCACCCGCTTTGACGAGAATGAGAGAACCGACCTTGACGTCTTCGATGGGTGTTTCGACAAGGTTTTCGCCGTCTTTGACAAGAACCGTTTCGGGCTTGACCATCATAAGACTTTTCACACTATTACGGGTTTTATCCACCGCTTTTGACTCGAAGAACTTGCCGATTTGATTTAATACGATTATCATAAGTCCTTCAAAACCTTCGCCAATTGCGATTGCGCAAATGCTTGAAATGCTCATCAAGAGGTTTTCGTCAACGGTGTGTGAGCGCACGAGTTTCGTTATTGCGATGACGAGAGTTTTTGACACGAGCATTGCCCCGCCTATGCAGATAAAAACGAAAGACAGGACGGGCGAGGGGAAGTTTCCCTCAACGTGGTTGGGCAGAAAATCGAGAAGTACGCCGACCGCGCCAAAGACTAAACCAATGATGAACAAGGGAAGATACCAGTCTACGGTTTTCTTTTTTTCCACAGTGGATTTCACTCCGACAATGGTGCATTCCGGCTCGACAGAACGCGCGATTTCGTTGAGTTCAGAAAGAAAATCATCGGTGCGATTTGTTGTTATCACGACCTTTTCGGTGTTGAAATTGACGGTCGCACTCTCAATCCAATCGACACTGTTCAGTTTTTCCTCGACTTCTTTCGCGCAAACCGCACAGTCAAGGTCTTTGATTGTAAAAGAATATCTTTCCATAGTCACTCCGTAACGTGTTCAAGAGTCATAACGATGAGTTTTTCGACATGCTCGTCGGACAGAGAATAGTAGACGATTTTTCCGTCTCGTCTTGTATGCACGACGTCCGCTTTGCGAAGTACGGACATTTGATGGGATACGGCGGAATGCTCCATACCTATAAGACTTGCGATATCGCAAACGCACAATTCGCTGTTGAGAAGAGCGGTTGCGATTTTAAGTCTTGTGGGGTCTGCAAGGACTTTCAAGAATGCGGACATTTTGATCAAAATCTCTTCGTCGGGCATTTTGGTTTTGACGGAAGTTACGACTTCGGGGTGCTTTGTGCAAACGTGTGCCATATTATCTCCTTTCGGTGCGACGCACGATAGCGTATCCTTTACGCTATATATTTTGTGTCGCTACCGAGTGTTATTTTGTTTTATATTACATATGAACGGACATTCATATGAAACATCATTCATATATTATTACCGCATTTCAGATTTGTCAACGGTTTTGGAAAAAAATTCAAAAAATTTTAAGATAGGGTGGGTAGTGTTAGTTTTTTTGCGACTATCTTGGTGAAAAATTTGACGAATGCAAGGCGGTATCGTCAAAATGTGGATTTTAAGTTGATAAAAAAGATAAAGAATTTGTTGTGAAAACTGCAACAAAAATCCCCCTTGTAGAGAAAGGGGGATAATCGTTTTTTTGAAAACGGTAATCAGTTTCCGCTGCGCAGGGCGATGACGGGGTCTTTCTTCGACGCTATAATCGCAGGAATAAAGCCTGCTATCAAGTTCAGTACGATTGCAAGGACGACGAGAAACACGGCGTGTAGCGGGTTGAGTTGCGCAAGGTTGGACGGCGCTTGTGCGGCAAGGGTGGATAGCCAGTGATTGAGCGGTATCGTGATGAGATAGGCGATAAGCACGCCGAGCACGCCCGATATTGCACCAACTATCGTCGTTTCCGCATTGAACACGTTGGCGACGTCAATTTTCCTTGCGCCGATACTGCGTAGCACACCGATTTCGACGGTGCGTTCAAGGACGGATATGTAGGTGATGATAGCAATCATTATGCTCGACACGACAAGGGATATTGCCGCAAACGCTATAAGCACGTATGACACGAGTTTTACAACGAGAGATACCACTTCGGATATAGTGCTTGCAAGGTCGGTGTATTCCACGGTTTCGGTGGAGGACTTGCCATCGTTCCAAGCGTCGAGATAGCGGAGCACTTCGTCTTTCGCATCGAAGGACGCGGGGTAGATATAGATTGCAGTCGGTCTATCCGATGCGCCGATTTCTTGCAATGCGGTTTGGTAGGCACTGTTGAGAAGTTCGAGAATGACTTCCGCATCGATATCAATGCCTTCTTGCGAGAGTCTAGACGAGATCAAAGATGACATCAAAACTTTCAACGCACCGATTGAAACGCCGTTGTTTTCGAGCACTTGGGTAATTTCGTTGACTCTCGTGCAGTCCTTAATTTGTTGGACGATAGACGAACTTTCGCCGAGATAGGATTCGAGTCCTTGTTTGAGGGTGGACACGAGCACGCTTTCGCTCATACCGTAGGATGAGAACAAGGAAATCACTCCCGACATATCGCTATTGAATGAACTGCCCGTGAGAAGATTGGTATCTTTGTCCGCGATTTGCGCTCCGGCGACGTCCGAATCCGCAGCGTTAGCAAGTGCGAGAGCGGTGAGATTCTCGGTGTATGCGATGCCCTGTTGCATGAAGGGATACATCACGTTTTCTTTGATACGGAGAATGCCTACGACCGTCAGGGTTTCGGATTTGTCGCTATCCCAAGCGGATTGGTAGTCGTTTTTGGGCATGTAGTAGGTTTTGCCGTCCACGTCCACGGGGGTGTAGTAGTCGTCGTTATGCACGACTTTGAACTGTTTTCCGATGAACGTATCGAAAGGCATAGGACTATAGGTGTTTGTATCGGGATCGAAGAATGCGCCTACGTCGAAGCCCATACTTTCGAGAATATCCGTTTCGATCATGTTGAAAGAGTTGACGACGATAAGCACTTGTCTTGCCTTTTTGCCGTCCGTATCGTAGGTTGCGGAGTCGGCGTCGTAGGTGGATTGAATGGAATCCGCTTCGCTACTTCCGGGATAACCGCCCGCAAGCACGTCGTATTGCGCTTTCATAAAGTCGTCCCAGAGCAATTCCTGCCAACCGGTGTGGCGGTTGTTGAGTTTGATCGCCTGACCGCTTGCATTTTTGCCGATGACGTTGATTTTCATCGAGTGGACATACTGAACCGAGCTCAACAACGACTTATCCATTGCTTTCACGTAGTCCACGTATTCGTCGGTGATGATATTCGCACTGACGGACACACCGCCCATAGTCCTTTCGGGCTCGTAGGGGATGACGTAGTCGACGTCGGGGAATGCGCCGTCGGAATTTCCACTGTTCATAGTTTCGTTCATCACGTCGTTGACGTTCACTTTGATACCCACGCTTGCGACGGTGACGGGCATAATGGACAGTGTGGAGCGTTCGAGGTCGTTCATATAGAGGGTGAAACCGTTGGACAAACTCAACACGAGAGCGATACCGATGATGCCGATAGAGCCTGCAAAAGCGGTGAGTCCGGTGCGCATTTTTTTCGTCCAAAGGTTTCTTGCAGACAGGGAAAGTGCGGTGAAGAAGTTCATCGAGCTATGTTGACGGACTTTTTTCGGTCTATGCCTGAAACGAGTGAGTTGTTCGGGTTTTTCGGGTGTGATTTGTGCGATGAATTTCTCGTCCGTATCGTTATCCGTTTTGGTTTCGACGGGGACTTCTTCGACGATTTCTTCTTTCTTTTTCTTTTTGCGGTTTTGTTTGGATTTTTGTTTTTTGGGGACGGAATCGCTTGCCTTATCGCCGTCGTCGCCTATAGGTTTGACCTGTTCGAGCACGGTGGGAAGTCCGTCGTATGGATTCGTGTCGCTGACGATAAGTCCGTCTTTCAGGGACACGGTGCGGGTTGCGTAACGGGAAGCGAGTTCGGGATTGTGCGTGACCATGATGACGAGTCTGTCGTCAGAAATCTCTTGCAACAAATCCATAATTTGTTCGCTTGTTTCGCTGTCGAGTGCGCCGGTCGGCTCGTCGGCGAGGATAATATCGGGGTTGTTGACGATTGCTCTTGCGATAGCGACTCTCTGCATTTGTCCGCCGGACATTTGAGAAGGTTTCTTTTTGAGTTCACTGCCGAGACCGACTCTGATTAGCGCATCGGTTGCGAGTTCGCGTTTTTTGGACGAGCTAACGCCCGAAATCGTCAAAGCGAGTTCGACGTTTTGAAGAACGTTGAGGTGGGGGATCAGGTTGTAGGACTGAAAAATGAAACCGATAGTGCGGTTGCGGTATTTATCCCAATCACGACTGGTATATTCTTTCGTGGACTTGCCTTCAATCATCAAGTCGCCGTCCGAATACCTATCCAGACCGCCGATGATATTGAGCATAGTAGTTTTTCCGCACCCGGACGGACCGAGAACGGCTACAAATTCGCTTTTGCGAAAGTTAAGACTGATACCCTTCAATGCGTGGACGGTGTAATCAGCCATTTTGTAATCTTTGACGATATTGCAGAGTTTTAGCATAGTCTTATGAGATTAGAGTGTAAGAGCGGAGATTGATACGGGATAAATATTATATGTGCGCGCACATACATTGTCAATATAGAATGGTAAAATCCTATCATTAAAAAGCCGTTAAAGAGAGAAAAAATCACCGCCTTTTTCGGCGGTGTTTTTCTAATACGGATAGTTTTTCTTTTCTTCCATTTGTTTGTCCCAATCGGGTTTCTCTTCCCCTGTGACGAGTGCGCCAAGGGCATTTGCTCCGCTTTCGGGGTAGAAGTCGTAGTAGGTTTCGAGTCCTTGATTTCTGCGCTCGATATGCTTTTTGGAGTTGCACCAAATAATTGACGGCAGCCCTATGACGAGAAGATAAAACGGGCCGAGAATTAGCGATTGAATGGTGTGTCCGTATTCGTGCACTCTTGCGTACTTCGTCCAAATAGGCGGTCTGTTGCTGTTGACGAGAGTGAACATGCCAAGGGATATACCGCCCCAATTTCCGTTGTGGTAGGTGATGATTGCGCCGTGATAAAACTCCCTTTTCACCTTGCCTTGAGCAAGAGAATAGACGAGTCCGATGAGAGTTTGCGGAAGCCCCCACGTCCATTGAATAAGCCAGTAGATAGGGTAGAGAAGTTTCTTCATTTGAGTATCTCCTTGATCGCAAATTCCGCGAGCATAAGTCCCGAGATCGGCGGGACGAAAGATATGCTTGCAGGTGCGTGTCTGCCGTTTTCGGTGAGGACGCTCGTCCTTGGTTCTTCGGTCGAATAGACGACGGGAAGGCTTGATACGCCCCTTGATTTCAACTCTTTGCGCAGGACTTTTGCAAGGGGGCATACCGAAGTTTTGAAAAGGTCAACTTGCTCAAAACGAGTGTTTAACTTGTTGCCTGTGCCCATTGAACTCACGATTGTGACGCTTTGCGCTTTTGCACGTACGATGAGTTCTATCTTGGCGGTGACCGTGTCGATAGCATCTATCACGACGTCGTAATCGTCGAGCGCAATACGGTCCGCTGTTTCGGGAAGGTAGAAAAAATCGTAGACGTCCACCTTGCAATTCGGGTTTATCGAGAGAATGCGTTCTCTTGCAACTTCCGCCTTTTTTCTGCCTATTGTTGCGGTGGTCGCAAGGATTTGACGGTTGAGATTGCTCTCGTGAATATCGTCGTTGTCAAGCACCCCTATGCGCCCGACGCCCGCTCTTGCGAGTGCTTCGATAGCATATCCGCCCACACCGCCCGCACCGCAGACGAGAACGGCGGACGACGAGAGTTTTTGCACTCCGTCCGCACCTATCAATAATTCAGTCCTTGAAAAAGCGTTTTCCATATTATTCTGCTTTCTTCCACTTTCTGTCCGTACCGCGTTTGACGTTGCCGTCGTATTTTGCATTTGCTTCGATTTCCGCCGCGACTGCGTCGTAGTCAATATAGTAGTCGTCGTAGTAGTTGGGGATGACGTCGCGTGCAAACGTCTGGGACACCGTGAAGTTTCCGTCCGTGGAAATCGTGATAGTCGTGCCCCCTCTGTCGTCGCCGTAGTTGTCAACGAGCTCAAAACTGATACCTTTCCAGTCAGACATCGTTAAACCGTTGTCATCGTGCGTCGTGCGATAGTTGTGTGCGACTCCCGAATGCTGTCCGAAAGTCAGGCGAATGCCTTGATAATCCACCGAGAAATCGTTGTCGTGGTGGTGGCACATGAAGATAGCGGTCGTGCTTCCGAGTGCTTTCGCAACGCTGAAAATCTGTTCGTCTTCTGGCATATCGCCGTAGTTTGACGTGTAGTTTCCTTGAAGTCTATAGCCGTAATGGTAGTTTTCAGTGGGGTTACCTTTGTTCCAAGCCTCGTCCCAAGCGGTCTTAAATTCGGGAATGCCTACGTGGTTGAAAATCATGGATTTCACGACGTCCGTCCTATCCTTGCCGAGAGCAACGTCGGACAAGGAGTTCACCGTGTCGCGATACCACCTGACTTGCTCTGCGGTGGGAGTTCTTGAATAGGTTTTGTTTTCTTCGTCGTAAACGCAGTCGAACAAGCACAGCGTGTAGGCAAGGGATTCGTCTTGTCTGCGCACGTTGATGAAGTAGTTTCCGTCGCCGTCCGCGCAGTTTTCGTCGGAGTTTATCATGCAGTATTCAAACTCCGCCATATATTCGACCATAGCTGCTTTTGTGATTTGTTTGTATTCGTCGTCTATGGTAGCGTCTTCGTCCGCATATTGTCCGTCGCAATCGTGATTGCCGAAAGTGAACGCCCACGGCATTTTGATTTCGTCGAAAAGTTCACCGTAACGAGTGAAAAGGGGAACTTGAGAAGGGTTGAATCCGAGAAAACCGTCCGCCATGACGAGATCCCCGTTGATGATGACGAAGTCGGGATTCGCAGACGAAACAAGGTCTTTGATGAAATCAAAAGTCGCATCGTTTCCGAGACTGCCGACAGCGGTATACTTTTGAGTTGTGTCAACTTGCGGGTCTGAGAGAAGAAGGATATTTATATCCCTATCCGACGGGATATAGACGGTTGCGTAACCGTCTGCGCTTTCGTCCGCTTTGACAAAGGTTTTGTCGGGTTGCGGAGCGGGTTCGTTGCAAGCAACGAAAACCACGGACAGTGAAAGTACGATTGCAAGAGTGAGCAACACGCCCACGAATTTTTTAAGGTTTGACATAATCACCTCAAATATGCAAAAATCGGCGGAGATTTTTCTCCGCCGATTTAAGCCAAGAATATTATTCGTTGTCAGATTGTTCTTCGACGATTTCGCTTTCTTCTGCGACGGCATCGACGATCGCTTCGTCTGCGCTTTCTTCTGCGACGACGGATTCTGCGATCTCTTCCGTTGCTTCTGCGATTGCCGCATCACGCTCTGCGATTGCCGCACAAATCTCTTCGTATTTTTCTTCGGAGATGTTGTACTTCAACATGTAGAGGATGAATGCGCCGATGATGAAGAGCATAGGAATGACGGACATAAATACGACAAGCCATTGAGAAATGCTGTTGTCCGCCCCGTTGAGAATTTCGGTGATGCGAGCCACGTCGGTAGTTCCACCCGTAGCATATGCTTCGTTTTCGATTTCGGAAATTCTGTTTGTAATATCGGTGACACCGAGAATGACGAGTCCGAGACCTTGAATGCCTACACCGATTGCGCTTGCCATTTTCGCCATGAAGGGCCGGACGGAGAAGATTGCGCCTTCGTTGCGTTCGCCCGTCTTGTAGTCGTTGTATTCGACGGTGTTTGCGATTGAGATGGTGAGCACTTGATAGAACAAGGTTTGACCGAAGAATGCGATTGCACCACTGATTGCGATGAAGTAGAACACGATAGAGTCTGCTTTGGAGCCTTGTTCAAGTGCGAACCCGGTGACAAGACCGAGGATGAGCAAGAGAGTGTAGCCGATGATAATCGTGGAGAAGGAAATCGTTGCGATTTTTCTTCTGGACATACGCTTGGACATCCAAGGATAGACGATTATGATGACTGCGGAGCACGCAGTGAGCAAACTGAATACGGTGACGAGAGTGCCTTGATAGCCGTAACGGAACCATACGAAGTAGGTCGCGAAAAGGTTAAGGACGCCTGCGCCTACGTTATACATAAGCATAGAGCCTGCAGTGACGAGAAGTTGGTCGTTCTTGAAGATGGTTTTGAAAATCTTTTTGAGGGGACCTTCTTCGCCTTTGACTCTGGGTTGGAGCGGGGGAAGGGGTTTTTCCTTGACCACGAAGAAAGTCATGGTTTGGCAAATTGCGAAGATTGCGCAAATGACGCCCGCAATAATATGGTATGCGTTGGTGGAGTTGCCGAAAATCGAATTTGCAAGGTCGCCGTAGGTGAACAAAGAAGTCGCGCCGATTGCAAGACCTGCACCGACACCCGCACCGATATTTGCAAGGGTGGATATGTTGTTTCTGTCGTCGGGATTAGATGCAAGGGAGGGCATCATTCCCCAATAGGAGATGTCGTTCATCGTGTAGGTGATGCCCCAAAGGAGATACATAAATCCGAAGAAGATAACCCAATCCCAGCCTTTCAGGTCTACGAAGAAGAGTAGGCAGATGACTACGACGTTGGTGATCATACCGATCATCATCCAAGGTTTGAACTTGCCGAATTTCGTTCTTGTACGCTCGATGACTGCGCCCATGAAGGGGTCGTTGCAACCGTCGAATATACGACAGACAAGGAAGATAATGGTGATTGTGGAAACCATTGCGGCGTCCAATTCTTTGGTGATGAGCATGAAAGTCATCAACGCGGTGTTGACGAGTTGATAGACCATATCACGGCCGATACCGCCCATGGAGTATCCCCAAAGATTACGCTTGGAAAGCCTATCCTCTTGCGGGGTGTTGATAGTGACTTGTTGTTCCATAATAAACTCCCGTTTGTTATTTTTATAAATCAGACTGCGTAGTGCAGAAAATTTATCTAACTATCACAACCGCTTGTTTATCGTGCGGAATTTTGCCGATAAACTGCGGATTTTGCGTTTTAGCACTCAAACACAAAGGACAAAGGTCCGTCTTGTTGTTGCTCAATATACATATGTGCGCCGAACACGCCGTTCTTGACGGTGATCCCTTGTTCGCGGATTTTCTCGGTGATATACTCATAGAGAAATCTTGCTCTGTCTGGTGCTTCCGCATTGCCGAAGTCGGGGCGGTTGCCGCTGCCTTTGCCGAGTTTTCCCGCAAGCGAGAATTGGGACACGAGAAGAATTTCTCCGCCTGCTTGACGGATGTCGAGATTCATCTTTTCGTTCTCGTCGCGGAACACACGCAGTTTTGCCATTTTGCCTGCGAAGTAGTCCGCTTGCGCTTCGGTGTCTCCCTTTTCGATGCCCAAAAATATGGTGAGTCCGCCGGGAATTTCACTGATGAGTTCGCCGTCTACGTATAAGGCGGATTTGAAAGTTCTTTGTATCAATGCTCTCATTTTTTCGGTTTTGCGCCGAGATAGGCGTACAGGTTGCATTCAAGTTCGGAATTGTACATTTTGCGAATCTTGTCCGCACGCTTGCCAAAGTACTTTTCAAACGCTCTATACGACGTGATCACGTAGGCGCACCATTCGTCAAGAGAGGAAAACGTGCGACCAAATTCACGGTATAACGTCTTCAATTCGTCTTCCTTCATCAACCGCTCTCCGTATGGCGGATTGGTGACGATGACGCCGTGTGCGTAGCGCGACGAAAAGTCTTTCATGTCGGCGACTTGTAGATGTATTTTGTTTCGCACTCCCGCCTTGTCCGCATGGCGTAAGGCGAGTTTGATTGCGTCGGGGTTTATGTCGAATCCGCTTATGCGAAGTTCTCGATCTCTTGCGATCAGTTGTTCTGCTTCGTCCTGTACCGCTTTGCGCAGGTCGGGTGCGTTCGTGAAGGATTCGCAAACAAAATTTCTGTTCATTCCGGGGGCTATATTCAATCCGATAAGGCTCGCTTCGATGGGTATCGTCCCGCTTCCGCAAAACGGATCCGCAAACGCGCGGTCGGGATTCCACACCGACAACATAATTATTGCCGCCGCAAGAGTTTCTCTGATGGGTGCGTCCCCAAGCCAAGTGCGGTATCCGCGCTTATGAAGCCCTGCGCCCGACGTGTCGAGTGTGATTCGCACCACGTCGTTGATGATAGATACTTCGATGCCGTAGGTCGCACCGTCCTCGGGGAAAACTTTCACTCCGTAGTGGGATTGCATTGATGCGATGATAGCCTTTTTGACGACACTCTGCACACTGCTCAAAGCGAATAATTTGCTTTTCACGCTCTTTGCCGTAACGATGATTTTTGCGTCAATCGGCAGCACTTCGTGCCAGTCGTATTTTGCCGTATTTTCAAATAGACCGTCGAAAGTGTCCGCAGTGAAGGTCGTGAGCAATATCCGCACTCTGCCTGCCGTCCGCAAGAAAACGTTTGTGCGCAACACGTCGGAATAGTCGCCTTCAAAGAGTATTCTTCCTGCTTCCGCCCCGCTCGGAGCGTAGCCGAGAGAGATCAATTCCCGCTTGGTCACCGCTTCGATACCGCTTGCGGATGCAACTTCGATATTTAGTCTGCCGTCAAAAATACTCATACGCTATTATTATAATATAAAAATAAAATAAGTCAATATCAAAAAAAACGTACGCGCCCCCGCTTTAAGCAAGCGGTATATTATGAGCGGACGTGCGGCTTGGTGACAGAGCAAAAATGCGCAGTTGTTTTCCTCTTGGGGACGGAGCAAAAGCGGAAAACTTTTCCGCTTTTGCTCCGTCCCCAAGAGGAAAACGTTTCAGCGGGGCGAGAAAATTAAAACTTGACTTGCATTTCGACATTCGGCATAATTATAGAAAGGAGATTTGCAATGAATTTCAATGAATTGATTTTGAAAAGAGAAAGTTGCAGAGCGTTTTCGGGTGAGAGCGTGTCAAAGGACGATTTGACTCTCATCGTCGATGCCGGACGTTTTTCACCGTCTGCAAGGAATAGGCAACCGTGGGATTTCTACGTTGTGTCAGGAAATAAAACGGACGATGTGAGAAAAGCGGTGCAGTTTTACGGCGGAAACCTTTTCACCGATAAAGCGGCGGCGTTTGTTGCAGTCGTGAAAAACGAAGTCGAATCGAATATCCCGTCCAACCTTCCGCAAAGGAATTTTGTGGAATGCGATCTTGGTATGGCGATGGTCAGCATGGCGTATCAAGCGGCGGATATAGGACTCGGCACTTGCATTCTCGGAATGTTCAACGAAGATATGATCAAATCGGCGGTTGGTATCGACGGTGATACGCGCACCGTCAAACTCGTGCTTGCAATAGGCGTGCCCGAATCAAAATCCGTCCGCACGAAAATGCGCAGAGATGCGGACGACGTAGCGCATTTTGTAGATTGATGAAGAAAGTTAGATTGAATTTCGTATGCCTTGGCAATATTTGTCGCTCACCTATGGCGGAATTTATCGCCGCAGACATGATTGCAAAAAGAGGTCTTGAAGACAAAATATCCGTTTTTTCGCAGGGTGTAAGTAGGGAAGAAGAAGGAAACCCCGTCTATCCTATGGCGAAAGCAACGTTGAGAGCGCACGGCGTGCCTATCTACGAGCATAGGGCAAACGTGGTGACCGCCTGCGACTACGACTCGTACGATTTGTTTCTCGGAATGGAAGAATATCACGTGTCGAGAATGCGCAGAGTTTTTGGAGGAGATGACGGCGGAAAGGTGAAACGACTCCTTGATTTCACGGAAAAGGGCAAGGATATCGAAGACCCTTGGTATACGGGCAACTTTGAAAAAGTGTTCGATGAAATCGGTTTGGGAGTCAGCGCACTTCTCGATTACGTCGAAAAGAATATGCTCGATTGATTTTGCGTGACAATTGAAAGATAATCGCAATAAAACATAGCGGCAAAAAGAATTGAATAGACGACAATAAAACACGATACGTTTACCAAAAATTATTTTGCAGTAAACGTATCGTGTTTTATTTTTGAAAACCATATGAATTTATGCTTGTTTTTCTCTTGGAAAGGGCGGTGAGAAACATGGCGAAAAAGTTATAAATAATTTCATATTAGAAAATATGCACGATTGTATACTATATCATGCTAAATTCCTAAATTTTTAACAGTGAAAAATCAAAGATTTTTCAAATTATTTAGTAGTTTTTAATACACGCGTTTCGTTATCGAACAAAAATTTTGTTTTTGGCGCTTGAAAATTACACAAAAATTGCGTTTTTGTAAAAAATCTATTTTCTTTATTGGTAAATCGTGGTATAATCATTAAAGACGTATATCCTAAACGCAGCGCACGACTGCGCGCGAAAGGTTGAAAATTTGCACTTTTGAGTGATTCGACCACTTTGGGACCACCTGCGTCTAAAACAAAAAGGACAAAATTTTTATGCTAAAACTTGTTAATATCACCAAAGAATACAAGGTCGAAGAGGAGATTACTCTCGCCTTGAAAAACGTTTCTATCGAATTCAGACAAAATGAATTCGTCTCAATATTAGGTCCCTCCGGCTGTGGCAAAACAACCCTGCTCAATATCGTCGGCGGTCTCGACCGTTACACCTACGGCGACATTCAAGTCGACGGAATTTCCACCAAAGAGTACGATGACGTAGACTGGGATACCTACAGAAACAAGCGTGTCGGTTTCGTTTTCCAATCCTATAACCTCATTCCTCATATGAGCATTCTCAAGAACGTCGCACTTTGTCTTACCCTGTCCGGTGTGGATAGAGAAGAGCGTAGAGAGCGCGCTATGGAAGCACTCCGCAAAGTCGGACTTGAGTCGCAGGCAAGAAAGAAACCTATGCAACTCTCGGGTGGTCAAATGCAAAGAGTCGCAATCGCACGTGCTCTCGTCAACAACCCCGACATCATCCTTGCCGACGAGCCGACGGGCGCACTCGACACCGAATCCGGCTTGCAAGTCATGGAGCTTCTCAAAGAAGTCGCGAAAGACAGACTCGTCGTCATGGTCACGCACAATCCTCAACTTGCCGAAGAATACAGTACGCGTATCGTGTACTTGAAAGACGGTGAAGTGGTCGGCGACACTATGCCCTACAATAGCGACGAAACACCCGCAGTCGAGAATGCCGAAGAAACCGTTGCCGAACTCGTCGAACTCGAAAACGTAGCGGAAGAAAGCGCAGAAAATGCGGACGCAGTCGAAAACGCCGATTTGACCAATACCCAAAAAATCAAAAAGAACGTCAAAAAAATGGGCAAATTCATGATGAAGATGCTCAAGCGTCGTCAATACGGCAAGTCCGCCATGAAACTCGGCACCGCAATCAACCTCAGTTGGAACAACCTTATCAGCAAGAAAGGCAGAACCTTCCTGACTTCGGTTGCAGGCAGTATCGGTATCATCGGTATAATTCTCGTTTTGTCCTTGTCTAACGGCGCAACCGCCTACGTTAAGGCCCTTGAAGAAGACGCTTTGTCCACCTATCCTTTGACGGTCACGAAATCCAGTCTTGATATTAGTTCGCTCATGCAAGAACTCATGGGCATCGGTGGCAATACTTCGAAGAACGAACCTGTCAACGATAATGAAATCAAAGGTCAAATCGTGCTCGGTGGCCTTGCCGGAATGTTCTTGCATCCGTCAGCGCAGGAAGAGAACGATTTATACTCACTCAAGAAAAAGATTGAAAGCGACTTCGATCACGATCTTGCAACGGTGAAATATAACTACGGTACTTCTTTCAACGTCTACGCAACCGATCCGAAGAATGACGTCGAATATATGAAGACGACACCTTATGCGGAAAATATGTACACGCTCTTCGAGTATTTCAACACTCTGCTTGGCGGTGGGTTGTCGAATATGGAAATAAATATTATGGGCGTATCAATGACTTTGACGGATGCGATGGGTTATTTGTCGTCCATGATAGGCGAGCCGTGGGCGCAGATTTCCACCAATACGCAACTCGTCGAATCGCAATACGAGGTCGTTGGCGGTAGCTGGCCGACAAAAGCAAACGAAGTCGTTGTCGTCGTCAATTCCGACAACACTCTTTACGACTATCAGCTGTTCATGGTGGGATTGAAGTCAAGCAATGACTTGCTTCAACTTATCATGGATGCGGATGCATTTGTCGCAGAGCCTTATTCCATTGACGAAATTCTCTCTCTCGAATACAAGATCATGTCGAACGTAGACTATCTCAAGTCGAACGGCGACGGCACGTGGTCCATGGAAAACAGATCGACTTTGAACAAGGAATACGTCGATTCGCACGCTATGACGTTTGCGGACGGCACGGATACGGTCAAAGTCGTGGGCGTCGTTCGTCCCAAAGAAGGCTCGATCGCAAGTTCAATCGGCGGCGTCATCGGATATACCTCCGCACTCGACGAAGCGTTGCTCCAACACTCCGAAAATCACGAAGCAGTGAAAGAAATGAAATCTCGCTATGACGCAGCTGTTGCAAGCGACAGTACGACGTATGAAAGCGTGATGTCTGTTTATAAGTACGTATATCCCGATCAGGACGACGAGGTCAAAACCATTCAGGAAAAGCCACTTATCGGCATCGGCGAATCGGTTTCGATAGATACGGAAAACGTCGACGGCGACAAGCACGCAACGATTATGCGTGAACTTGGATTTATCGACAAGGATTATCCGCAAAGCATCGACTTCTATTGTTCGAGTTTCGAGTCAAAAGAAAAGGTTGCGCAATTCCTGTCGGATAACGAAATCAATTATTCGGATTCGTTGGCGGGCATTATGGGATTCGTGAACACGATGGTTACGACGATAACCGGCGTACTCGTCGGATTTGCGGCAATTTCACTCGTCGTTTCCACGATAATGATTGCAATCATCATCTACACGTCCGTCATTGAAAGACGCAAGGAAATTGGTGTGCTCCGCAGTATCGGCGCAAGAAAACGCGATATATCCCGCGTATTTTTGGCGGAATCCGCAATACTCGGCGGATATTCGGGATTCATCGGTGTGCTTGTCAGTTCAGTGATAAGCGTCGTGGCAAGCGTGATCGTAGGCCTAGAACTCGGCATCGAAAATTTGTTGTCGGTGTCTTGGTGGCAGTGCCTTTTCATGTTTGGAGTGAGTATCGTGCTCAGCATGGTCGCAGGATTCATTCCTTCTCGTATTGCAGCGAACAAAGATCCCGCTATCGCGCTCCGCTCCGAATAATTCAATGCAATTCGAAAGGTCGGTTTATGCCGACCTTTCTTTTTGTAAAATTGTTTTGACAATATGCGGATTTTAAGATTATACTTATGTAAATAAATAAAATTAACTATAAGAGGAAATTATGGAATACTTTTTGAACGAAGTCACATCAAAAGAAAGAGTGCTTGAAAATATGAACAAGATGAACTCTTTCGGCGGAGGCGACCGCCTTACCGGCACCGTCGGACAACACGATTACTGCGCATGGCTCAAAGACGAAATCAAGAGCATGGGCGTCGAAGTCGTATCGAAAGAATACACTTTCGACCGTTGGGGCGCAAAGGATTTCTCCTTGTATATCGACGGAGAGAATATCCCTGTGTCATCTCCCTTCCATTATAGCGGACTCACCGACGAAGAAGGCGTGACGGGCAAACTCTGCGTAGTGTGCAACAATCCGCTCGACTTCCAACGCGCAAGAGGCAAAATCGCAGTCTGCCACATCAAAAACCTGTCCGTAATCAGCAGTAAAATCGCATTCAACAAACGCAATTCTCTTCCCGCAGACCTTGCGGTTGAGAAGAGTTACAAAGGACCCGTCAGCACGTCTTTCGTCAAAACGTTGCTCACTTTCTGGTCCCTTAAACTCGCAGGCGTAAAGGGTATGATTTGCATATGGGAAGATATGTCCGACCAAATGGTTGACGGACAATGCCTGAATTTCATACTCGGCTATCTCAAAGTTCCCGTGATTTGGGTGAACGAAACCCAAGGCAAGAAAGTGCTCAAAGCGGCGAAAGAAAAGAAACGCGCAACCCTTCGTCTTGTCGGCGAATACGAAAAGAACGCAAAAACCGAATCTTTCCATGCGATTATCAAGGGTACGGGCAACACCAACGAGGCAATCATCATCAACACCCACACGGACGGTTGCAACTTCTCCGAAGAAAACGGCGGTGTAGGCATGCTCGAAATGATGAGATATTTCGTCAAACACCCCACCGAAAGAAACCTTATCTTCGTGTTCGTTACGGGACACTTCCGTCTGCCTAAATTCCGCGAAGGCATCATGACTTCCAATCAAGCGACGGGCAGATGGCTCGCCGACAACAAGGATATGTGGAACGGCAAGACCTATAAAGCGGTCGCGGGATGCGCAGTCGAACACCTTGGTTGCACCGAATGGAAGGACGTGAACGGCATTTACACCAAGACCAACGAGATCGACACCGAACTCGTCTACGTCGGCAACAAGAAACTCGACGCAATCTACTACGAAGCGGTCAAAGATAGAGATAATGTCCGAACGATGACTCTTCGCGGACACAATACGATGCACTTCGGCGAAGGTCAACCGCTCTCCAAAAAGCACATTCCCGAAATCGCACTTGTCACCGCACCCGACTATCTCTGCTCGGTGGACTACACCGGCAATAACCATATGGATAAATTCAATCTCGACCTTGCGTACGAGCAAATACACACTTTCGTGAAATGCGTGCAAATCCTCGACAAGAAGACCGTCAAGGAAATCGGAAAATCACAAGCGTATTCTCTCGGCTTAGGCAGGCTTAAATAATCATCTGAGGAGAAGTCCTATGAAGAAAAGAATGGTACCTATCACACTGCTCACCGGTTATCTCGGCGCAGGCAAAACCACTCTCCTGAACCACGTGCTCAACAACCAACAAGGTTACAAAGTTGCGGTCATCGTCAACGATATAGGGGAGGTCAATATCGACGCAAGTTTGCTCGGCGCAGGCGGTGTGGTGACTCAAAAGGACGAAAATCTCGTCCCGTTGCAAAACGGTTGTATCTGTTGCACTTTGAAACAGGACCTTATGGAACAAATCGGAAACCTTGCGGAGTGCGGAAAATACGACTATATTCTTATCGAAGCAAGTGGTATTTGCGAACCCGTCCCCATCGTTCAAACCATCGAATTTTTGTCCGAAGGGCTCGAGGATGCTCCCACCGATTTTGGAGTAAGACTTGACAATATCGTGTCCGTCGTGGACGCGTCCAGACTTGTTCAAGAGTTCGGCAGCGGTAGAGAATTGATGAAGGAAGAAATCGAAGACGACGACATCGAAAATCTCATCATTCAACAAGTCGAATTTTGCACCAAAATCGTCGTCAACAAGACCGATCTCGTGTCTCGCGAAGACTTGAACGAAGTCGAAACCGTCTTGAAAGCGTTGCAACCCGACGCGGAATTTATCGAAGCGGAACACGGAAAAGTCGCTCTCGACAAAATCCTTGACACCAACTCTTTCGATTTCGACACCGCAAGCGGTTCGGCGGCGTGGATCAAGGGACTCGAAGAAGTGGATGAGGACGAAGAACCCGAAGGGGAAGTGCTTGAATATAACATTATGACTTTCGTCTACAAGCGCAGACGTCCGTTCGTCACGAAGAAGTTTCTTGATTGGGCAAATCACTCATATCCCGCAAGTATCATTCGTTGCAAGGGCGTGACTTGGCTCACTCGCGACAACAAGAATATGTATATGTTCGAGCAGGCAGGCTTCCAAAAAGAACTGTCAAACGCAGGTCCTTGGGTGGCGTCTATGCCCGCAGAAGACCAAAAAGAAATTCTCCGCTACAATCCCGACGTGGCGGCGGAATGGGACGAAGAAGTGGGGGATAGAATCAATAAAATAGTCTTTATCGGCAAGGATATGGACAGACAAGCGATCGAATCCGCCCTTGATGCGTGCTTGAAATAAGAAAACTTAAACAAAAAAAAGTCGCATGCTAGCGACTTTTTTTTTGTTTAGCCTTTGCCTTGAAGTCTGTCGATTAGTTCACAAATCAACGTGCGATTGTCCGCCGACAATTCGTTTATCATATGCAGAGTGGCAAGGTCGGATAACGGTGTTTCTGCATTCTTTGCGATAACGTCGTCGTCCGTGTTGCCGACAAGATAGTCCACCGATACGCCGAAAAATTTCGCCATTGAAACGAGTTGCTCGATAGACGGCTCGGTCGTGCCTTTTTCCCAGTTGCAGTACGTGCCCTGACTGACGCTGAATAGGTCTGCCATTTGGCGTTGTGAGTGTCCTTTTTCTTTGCGGAGTTCAAAAAGCCTTATCATGTTGTATTACCTCATCTCACTTACCCCCGCAATAATAATATTAGGAAAATTAATCACGCGCTTGCAATATTAAATAATTTCATATATAATTGTGAAAAAGATTAAAATTTCTAATTGAAATCTTTAAAATTAGCAACACAAGCTTTGTCGTACAAGTTGAAACAAAGGAAAGAGGACCGCTGAAATGGCGGTTTTCTTTTTATACCGTCATTACGCACTGTTTCTGTTATTCCGAGCGTAGCGTGGGAATCTCGCGGGTACGGTGCCGTCGCCGAAAGAGTGGGTGCGTACTCACACCCACTCATTGTAAGTGCGAGTTGATTTTTTCTGTCGGTCTTGACAACGTGCGCGCGCTATTGTAGGATATAATCATATATTATCTTTCGGCTGTGGAAGATAAATCAATGGCTAAAGGAGTGATAAATCATGTGCGCACTTGCGTTTTTCCCTGCACATCCGTCGGATGAAAAAACCAATTTGATAGAAACGACCGCTATGCCGATTTTGGAGCAATCCGCACCGTTTTCAGTCAAGGCGCTTGCAGATGAATTTTCGGAAAACGAGAATGAGTTTTACGCAAAATATTTTGACAAGCGTTTTGAAGTCGTCGGAATTGCAAAAAACGTCGGTCCCGATATTCACAACAAGCCGTCTATAGAATTGTCGGACTCAACTCACGGCAAGACGTATGCGCTCGTGATTTTCCCGACTGAAGACCATTACGATAAAGTGTGCGTAGGGGATAGAGTGGTCGTGCGTTCAAATTATCTCGTTATGAGCAGCACCTACGGCATTGTTATGAAATTCAGTGAACTTTTGTCTGTCGATAAAAAAAGAGCGGAGGAAACACTATGATAGAGCTTGATCGCTTGGGGCTTGGTTGCATGGGAATGTCTTGCAGCCGCAACCCTGAAAATTCGTTGAAAACAATCCAATACGCTTTGGACAACGGCATAACGCTTTTCAATACGGGCGAGTTTTACAACGCCGGCGAAAGCGAAATGATAGTGGGGCAGGCACTGAAAGGAGTGGATAGAGACAGTTATTTTCTGTCCGTGAAATTCGGTGTGTTGCCTATGCCGCAGGGCGGTATTTACGGTCTCGACGTCAAACCGTTCAACGTGAAAGGGCATTTGACTTATTCTTTGCGTCGCTTGGGACTTGACTACGTCGACTTGTATCAACCTGCAAGAATGGATACGGAAATTCCCGTCGAAGACGTCGTCGGCGCAATCGCAGATGAAGTCAAGGCGGGTTTCGTGAAACACATAGGACTGTCTATGGTGGATGCCGAAACTCTCCGTCGTGCTTGCAAAGTGCATCCGATTCACACCGTCGAAACAGAATATTCGTTGATAGAGCGCGGAATCGAGAACGAATTGATATCTACGGCAAAGGAATTAGGCGTCAAAGTGCTTGCTTTCGGGACGGTCGGTCACGGTATTTTCACAGATGACGTTTTGTCAAAAGTCGGCGCTAATACGTATATGTCAAGGGGGCTACTCTCGCCTGAAAACCGAGAACATAATGTTTCTCTCATACGCAAAGTGAAAGAGATAGCCGACGAAAAAGGTTGCTCGCTTTCTCAACTTGCGCTTTTGTGGTCGCTTTCCAAATACGACAACGTGCAAAGTCTAATCGGCACGACCAATCCCGAACACCTGCAAAGTGCAATAGACGCGCTAAAATTCAACCTCACGGCAGAAGAAATCAAAAACCTCGAAAGAGTGATTTCCCCCGACAAAATCAAAGGGAAAGGGATGCGCAACTTTCGATTCACCAACGGCATAGCAACCATAGTGTAAGGAGTTGATTGCCGATCTTGCATAGCAAGATTTCATCGCAAAGCGATTTTATCCACGATAGTGGATTTATTCCAATGTAGGCGGATTTAGTTAAAAAGGCTTGGGATTGTTGCCAATCCCAAGCCTTTTTTGGTGGAGGTGCGGGGAGTCGGACCCCGGTCCGGAAAGCCTTCACCGCGACTTTCTACACGTTTATCTCGCGTTTAGATTTTTCGCACCTTGGTACACGAGCGAACCGCGGATTGATGAGTCCGTGATGACAATCGCACTACCGGACGATTATGCGACGTTGTCCGTTTTTCTGACACCGCTTGCCAAGGGAACGGAAAACCTTGGGGCGATGCGCTGACTTAAATTATGCAGCGAGGGCGAAATCCATAGAGGATCTCTGAGTATTGTTTTTCGCGTTTAATTATTTGCGTTCCGTTTTTACGCAGACGAGCCTGCGACGTGCTTATCCCGACTCCAACTAGCCGTCGAATCCAGTACACCCCCGATGGCGCGAACGCGACCTGCGCCGAGAGTAGATTATTTATAGCACACAATCCTGCGGAATGCAAGTGATTTTTCAAGTATTCCGTTGCGGTTATTGACTATTTTGCGGAAAGCGGATAAAATCACATATGTGCGTAGGTTGATACGCACGCATATCCATAGAGGTGCATATGAGCATATTCGTTTGTCCAAAATGCAAAAAGGAGTTGACAATTTCGGGCGGTTCATACCGTTGCGAAAGCGGGCACTGCTACGACGTAAGCCGTGAAGGGTACGTCAATTTGTTGACTGCGGACAAGAAACACTCTCTTGAACCCGGGGACAACAAAATTATGGTGCGCGCACGCTACGATTTCCTTGAAAAAGGCTACTACAAACCACTTGCGGACGAACTCTGCGCCACGTTGAAAAGGATAGGTGCGGAAAGCGTGCTCGATGCGGGATGCGGAAGCGGTTACTATTCAAGGGTGATTGCGACTGCCTTGCCACACGTGCGCATAGGTGCAATCGACGTATCAAAGGAAGCAGTGCGCATAGGCGCAAAAAGGGGGAGTGCGGAATATGCCGTTGCGGGCGTATACGATATACCCGCCGCAGACGGCAGTTTCGATGCGGTTTTGAACGTGTTTTCACCGCACGCATTTTCAGAGTACGCAAGGGTGTTGAAAGAGGACGGAAGTTTGATCGTGGTCTATCCGGCACCCGAACACCTCATTGAACTCAAACAAGTTTTATATGATGAAGGGACGTTTGAAAACGACAAGTCGATAGACAGCGATTTGTTTGAAAATCGGGATAAACGCACGGTGAAATATACCACAGACGTCATAGGGGAAGACGTCGGAAAACTGCTTGCGATGACACCGTATTATTATCGCACTTCTCCCGATAAAATTGCGAAAGCAAGTGCGCTCGAACATATAACCATAACGGTAGCGTTTTGCGTTGAAACGCTCACAAAAAGGACTTTATGACTGAAAAAGAGTTGAATGAAATGCTTTTTAGGGATGTTGACACCTGTCGTTGCGGTTGCCGAAACGGTGCTTACGTAAGGCATGACGACGAGGGATATTGGTACGTTTGCAACGACTGCGACCTGCCTGTCAAGAACTCCTATCATCTCAACGAAACCGTATCTCACCGACACCGTGACGAAGAATACGAAGACTGAATATTTTGCCGAAAAAATCCCATACTATCTCCAAAGGAGGTGCGTATGAGCAACGACAAATCTTTGATCAAAAAGGTCGCGGAACTCAACAATATAAATATGATGTTGTTAGGGTTGTTGATTGCGGTGATTGCATTGTCCGTAGGACTTGCGTTCTTCTTCCTAGTCCCCGGCGGAGTCGGGTTTGGGGTTGGAATCGCAATGTTTATCGTCGCGGGTTTGACTTTCGTGATAGGGGAAATAACCTACTTTGCAAAACTTGCAAAAATCAAAAGACAGGCAGAATAATACTGCAATAAAAAAGCCACCGACAATGCGGTGGCTTTTTTCATGATCTTGTTAGTCGGATGCGTAGTTGGTGAAGTAGTTTTGAATGTAGATGAAGGGAGTGCCCTTGTCACCGCTTCCGCTTGTCAGGTCGCAGAGAGAACCGAGTAGGTCGGTAAGACGGCGAGGAGTGGTGCCTTGAGATGCTTGGGATGCAAACAAATCGGAGGGTTTTGCCTTGATCATATCTTGGATTGCGTGTTTTGCTTCTTCACCGCTAAGGTTGCCGATTGCGTTGTCTGCGAGATATTTGAGTTTGAGTTCGTTGGGGGTGCCGACGAGTCCGCTCGTATACGCGGGGGATACAACGGGGTCTGCGAGTTCCCAAATCTTGCCGACGGGATCTTTGAATGCGCCGTCGCCGTAGACCATAACTTCCACTTTCTTGCCGGTTTTTTCAAGGAGCATTGCTTGGATTTTGTCTACGATAGGTTGGCAATCACGGGGGAAGAGTTTGACACTGTTGTCGGTGGCAAGGTTGGAACCGAGAATGCCGTAGTCGGGATTGTAACCGCTTCCGTTCACGGGTGCGTTCATAATGTCGTGCATAGAGAG
Organism: uncultured Bacteroidaceae bacterium; assembly: GCA_964637515.1. GTDB lineage: Bacteria > Bacillota > Clostridia > Christensenellales > CAG-917 > RGIG4097. Next base: position 88,913 of record CAZWUI010000003.1, read on the forward strand.
AACTTTTTTCGCGCCTGCTTGTTCGAGAATGCGTTTCGTTCTGAAGCGGGTGTGAATGTCTGCGTTGATGACGACGTCGGTATATTTGAGAATTTCTTGCGGACGGTTTGCAAGAATGATTTCGGTGTTTTCACCCGCCATTTCCTTGTAGAGTTGCACGTAGTCGATGCCGGTGAAGGGGTGTTTGATTTCGCCGAAAGTTTCGTAGATTTCTTTCTCGGTGAACACGTCGGAGTAGGGGTTGACGCCCTTTTCGTCGAGAAGGTCGATGCTCATAAGGTGATTGCCGACTTCGTCGCTGGGGTAGGACAACATGATGATGAGTTTGTCAACGCCTTTTGCGATGCCTTTGAGAAGGAGAGAAAAACGGTTTCTTGAAAGGATAGGGAAGATAAGACCTACCGTACCGCCACCCGTTTTTGTGCGGACGTCTGCTGCGATGTCGTCTACGGTTGCGTAGTTGCCTTGGCTTCTGCCCACGACCGCTTCGGTGAGAGCAAGAACGTCTTTGTCCTGAATTTTGAACCCGGTTTCGGGATCGTTCGCGGCATTGAGAAGGCTATCAACAACGATTTGAACTAGGTCGTCGCCTTGTTTGATGATGGGTGCTTTGATACCTCTGGATATAGTACCGAGAGTCTTTGACATATATGCCTCCAAAAAATTTGATTTCGGATTAAGGCGGACTGAACCGCAGAGTGTTCCAAGAACACTCGTACAGTCTACCACACACGCGCCCGATTGTAAACAAAAAATTTTTCAATGCGGCGTGTTTTTTTCGCAAATTATCCGTATTGACAACATATGGGATAGAAGTTATAATCTATATATAGATTAAGTCAGGGAGAAAATCATGAGCAAAATCGCTGTTATAGGCCTTGGGCAAGGCGGTGCGGTCGCCGCATTGAAACTTGCCGAACAAGGACACGACGTCGACGTGTTTGAAACGGAACGCAAAGGGGAAGTCGGTTATGATTGGTACGACGATATTCGTTTCGACGTCTTTTCGCTTTGCTCTCTCCCGTCCCCCGCAGAGAGCATTTACACCCAAAAAAGCAAGTGGCTTTTCGTTTCCCCCGATGAGAAAAACAGTCTGAAAGTCCCCCCGACAAAACCTATGGAAGAGGTTTCCGTTTCTCGTAGGGGACTGTCCGCTTATTTTGACGAATTGTTGACGGCGGCGGGAGTCAGAATATATTACGGATTGCGGGTGCAGGCACTCGTCATCAGAGAAGAAAAAGTCGTCGGCGTAACCGTCGGCGGTGAAGAATACGTCTACGACCTTGTGATAGACGCAAGCGGACTCAATTCACCGTTCAGGGCGCAAGTCCCCGCCAAATTCGGTGTGCAGGCAAAACCCGACAAAAACGATATTATGAAAGGCTACCGCGCGTTTTATAGGCGCAGAGCAGGCAGTCCGACTCCAACCCCCGAAAGCACCCTCTATATCAAACACCTTGACGGCGTGGGTATCAGTTGGTGCAATCTCAACGACCGTGACGAAGTGGACGTGCTTATAGGCAGGATAGGCGGTCTGACCGCGGATGAAAAGGACGAAGCACTGTCCGCACTTTTAGCGAAAAACGCAATTATGACAACCGAAGAAATCCGCCCGGCACGCTTTGTGGATATAGGAGTGAGAAGACCGTTGTCCGTGATGGTTGCGGACGGCTATGCTGCGGTCGGAGACAGTGCGTTTATGACTATGCCGATTATGGGAAGCGGTATCGAATCCGCGATGAAAGCGGGTGTGTGGCTTGCGGACTCGGTGAAAGGAAAAACGGACTATTCCGCAAAGGAACTTTGGGGGTATCAACTCAAGTTCATGGAAGAATTCGGGGCGGACTATACGTTCATAGATATTATCAAAAGGTGGGCTTTAAATATCAATCCCGCCATGATAAACTGGCTTTTTGGTTGCGGAGCGGTAACAAACGAGGATATGGCGTTGTTGTCTACGGACAGCGAAAATCCCGTCAAATTGGGTGCGGGCGATATTCTCAAAAAGGCGTGCATAATTCTCAAAAAACCCTCTCTCGTTTGTCAAGCGATAAGGTGGCTTTTGAAGGCGTTGCACGGAAAGAAAGTCGCAAGCCGTATACCCAAAAAGTACAAGCGGTCGGCGGTCGTCAAATGGGCGAATAAGTACGACGGCATTTTCGCAAAAATCGAGAGGTAGCTTATGTCTGCAAAGGACGGAACTTTTAAGATTGCAAGAGTGGGACTTCACCGTTTTGAAGAACCCTGCATCTCGGGGACGGGCGGCAGCGGCACTATTTTCTTTTCGGGGTGCAACCTGAAATGCCTGTTTTGCCAAAACTACAAGATTTCGCACGAAGGTTTAGGACTCGAAGTCACTCCCGACGAGCTTGTCAGAGCGATGCTCTATCTGCAAGACGAGGGGGCGGAGAATATCAATCTCGTCACACCCCCTGCAAACGTAAATCTGCTTGCTCAAACCCTGTCCATAGCAAAACCCGCATTGCATATTCCTATCGTATGGAATTCTAACGGTTACGAAACGGTTGCGAATTTGAGGAAACTCGAAGGACTCGTTGACGTGTGGTTGCCCGACTTCAAATATAGCGACGACACTCTTGCGATGAAGTATTCAAACGCTCCGAACTATTTTGAAGTCGCAAAAAACGCAATAACCGAAATGCGCCGTCAACAACCTAAAAATATTTTCGACGACGACGGTATGATGGTCAAAGGCGTCATCGTCAGGCATCTCGTCTTGCCCCGCGGACTCCGCAATACAAGGGGAGTCATGAGTGCGATAGCGGAGATTGACAAGGGTATGTTCGTCAGCGTTATGGGACAGTATTTCCCCGTACCCGCGGTGGAAGGGCATGAAACACTCGGCAGACGTCTCAACGAACTCGAATATAATACCGCTGTCGACGCATTTTTCGATGCGGGACTGACGAACGGTTTTTCCCAAGAACTCGACAGTGCGAAAGAAGAATACGTACCCGACTTCGATTTGGACGAACTGAAAAAAATTCTCGACAAGAAATGAGCCGAGATTGACACCCCGAAAACGACCGCTATTATTGTCGTAGCGGAAATAAGGGCGTAAAAGAAAACCGTTTCTCGTGCGCTCGTGTTGCGTGCGCATAAATTTAAGGTGATATATGGAACTCAAAAAAGTTTTACTTGACGAAACCGCACTCGGTCGCGCACTACTGCGCATATCCCACGAAATCGTCGAAAAAAATAACGGCGTAGACGACGTGGTGCTTGTGGGAATACACACCCGAGGTGTGCCCATGGCGAAACGTATCAGGGATAATATCGAAAATATCGAAGGCAAAAGCGTGAATATGGGGGTTATGGACATCACCCTTTACCGTGACGATTTGTCCGAGATAGGGGAGGCGGCGGACGTCAAAAGCACGGATATTCCTTTCGATATAAAGAACAAAAACGTCATTCTTTGCGACGACGTTTTGTATACGGGCAGGACGGCAAGGGCGGCTATTGACGCACTCCTTCATTTCGGGCGACCTAAGACCATACAACTTGCGGTGCTTATCGACCGCGGACACAGAGAAATCCCCATACGTGCCGACTATGTCGGCAAAAATATTCCGACTTCCACGCAAGAGATGATCGCGGTGCGCTTTGACGAAACGGACGGCGGCGGGAATAACCGAGTCGAGTTGTATTCGTAACCGAAAAACATTGCCGTAATTGAAAGAAAATCGTTGACACCGATTTTTCACTATGGTATTATTCTTGTAATAAAAATCTTTAAGGGCTATACGAGATATAGACAAGATTGAAAACTATCAAAACAATTAGTTTGCCTTGTCCGTGTTCCGCGCCGACAAGGTTTTTTAATAGGGTATCAACTTGTAGCAAAAACACAAGAAAATTAAAAATGGAGAGTAACACTATGAACAAAAACGGTCTTATCTATGACGTTGAAGACAAACCTAAGTTCGGTAAACTCTTGATATTCGCGCTCCAACAAGTTCTCGCCATTATGGCAGCAACTATCGCGGTTCCTACGATTATCGGTTTGCCCACTCAAATCCCCGCGGCAATTCTCGGCGCAGGTCTTGGCACTATCACCTATCTCCTGTTCACGAGATTCAAGAGCCCCGTCATCGTATCGTCGTCATTCGCATTCTTGAGTTCCCTTTCTACCGCACTCATGTTCGGTTATTGCGGAATCATCATCGGCGGTATCCTTGCAGGACTTGTGTACGTGATCATCGCAATCGTGATCCACTTCGTCGGCACAAAATGGGTTTCCAAACTCATGCCCCCCGTCGTCATCGGACCGACCGTCGCACTCATCGGACTTTCTCTTGCAGGCTCTGCAATGGGTGACATCGTCAAGGCAAGCGGTGCAACCGTCAACGCATCTTACAACCTTGTCGCACTCCTTTGCGGTCTCGTGACTCTCATCACCATCTGCATTTGCTCCACCCAAAAGAAATTCAAAATGGGTAGACTCATTCCGTTCATCATCGGTATCGGCGTCGGCTACGTCGTCGCATCCTTCTTCTCCATCTTCGGTTACTGCTTCGACGTGGAATATCTCAAGATAGTCAACTGGACTCCCTTGGTTCAAAACTTCGTCGTGGACGGTCAATTCACCGGCGTAACCGCATTCCTCAACTATCCTGACTTCGCACTCATCGAAGCAATCAAAGAACTCGTCAACGGCAACGTCAACGGCGCAGTCTTGGAAGCAACCAAGGGCGCAGGCACCGTCATCAACGGCGCAGGCGTTGCGGAAATCGCACTCGCATTCATTCCCGTCGCATTCGTCGTCTTTGCGGAACATATCGCAGACCACAAGAACCTCGGCTCTATCATCGGTCGTGACCTCGTCGAAGGCGAACCCGGTCTTGAAAGAACCCTTCTCGGTGACGGCGTCGGCTCCATGGTCGGTACCATATTCGGAATCTGCCCCAACACCACTTACGGTGAATCCGTCGGTTGCGTGGCAATCACCAAGAACGCATCTATCACCACCATTTTCGCAGCGGCAATCATGTGCATAGTCTTGAGTTTCGTCACTCCGATTATGTCCTTGCTCCAAACCATTCCTTCTTGCATAATGGGCGGCGTCTGCCTCACCCTTTACGGATTCATCGCAGTCAGCGGTCTCAAGATGTTCAAGGACATCGACCTCGGCGACAACAAGAACCTCTTTACCGTCAGTGCAATCCTCATCGCAGGTATCGGCGGACTCGCAATCAAGATCCCTTACGCACTCGAAGGTGACGGCACTGTGTCCAAAACCATCACCATCACTTCCATCGCAACCGCACTCATTCTCGGTATCTTGGTCTACACCATCATCACCAAGATCGAAAAGAAACAAGAAGCAAACGGCATCGAAAAGGAAGAGGGTGAACCCGATAGCCTTATCACCGGCGCAGTCGCTCCCGAAGCAAACTTCGAAGTCGGCACCACTGTCGTCAAAGAAGAAGCAGAAGAAGTCGCAGAAAACAACAACGACGCTGAATAATATCAACAATTTCGAAACCGCCCTATTTGTTTAGGGCGGTTTCTACCAAATATGAGGTTAAAAATGAAAGAATACAAAAACGTAACGATCTTCAATCATCCGCTCATCCAACACAAAGTCGCAATCCTTCGCGATGAAAAAACCAGCATGAAGGAATTTCGCGAACTCGTTGAAGAAATCACCACGCTCATGGTTTACGAAGCGTTCAAAGACGTTCCCACCAAAAAAGTCATGGTGCAAACCCCCCTTGAACTCACCGAACAAACTATGGTCGCGGACAACGCGGTGTCTATCGTCCCCATTCTTCGCGCAGGTCTCGGCATGGTGAACGGCGTTCACACTCTGTTCCCCACCGCACACGTCGGTCATATCGGTCTCTACCGCGACGAAGAAACCTTGGAACCTCACGAATACTATTGCAAACTCCCTCAAGGCATTGAGAACAGTGTGGCAATCCTTCTCGATCCGATGCTCGCAACGGGCGGTAGTGCAGTGGCTGCAATCAAATTCTTGAAAGACCGTGGTTGCAAAGAAATTCGTCTTATGAACATCATCGGCGCCCCCGAAGGAATCGAAGCGGTTGCGGAAGCGCACCCCGACGTGAAGATCTACGTATCCACTCTTGATCGTCAACTCAACGAAAACGGCTACATTCTTCCCGGACTCGGCGATGCAGGCGACAGACTATTCGGAACGAAATGATGAAAAAAGCACTCCAGACGGAGTGCTTTTTTAATGATATGCGTTCCTTGCGGAATGCATGATATATTGTTGGCGCAATATGATATACTTGCTTCGCAAGCATGATATATGCAGACGACAGTCGCTTGTTAGCGACACCGTCTGCATATTTTGGTTTTTTAGTTTGAATTATTTTGTCATTCTTGCTACTTAACTTAACGTCATTTCTTCGCTTTGCTTGGAATGACTGATAATAATATACGCACTTTCTATACGAGTTTGTTTGTCTACGAGAGTCGTTTTGTAATTGGTGCAGTTTTTTCGGTTAATTATTTGCATTTGCTCTTGATAATTGGTGCGCAGTTTGGTATACTGTTATCTATGATAACAAAACTTACAGTAGTTAAATCTGAAAGCACAAACGTGTTCGTCAATCAGGGTATCGAACTCGCTCTGTTCGACAAGGTCGAAGAAGGGGAGGCTATACTCTATCTTTGGACGAACGATAACACCGTCGTCATCGGTCGAAATCAGGACGCGTATCAGGAAGTCAACGTCGATTTGCTCGAATCGGAGGGCGGTTTGCTTGCTCGTCGTCTGTCGGGTGGTGGGGCGGTCTATCACGACCTTGGCAATATCAACTTTACCTTTTTCGGCAGGACGGGGGACTTCGATGTGGAGCGCAATCGCAAGATACTTTTGGCCGCTCTCAAATCCCTTGGACTCAACGCGATTTTGACGGGTAGAAACGATATTGAAATCGACGGTTTCAAGGTCAGCGGAAACGCATACTACCGCAAGGACGGACACGAATATCATCACGGCACTATGCTTGTGACTTCGCCGTCCGAGAAAGTGGCTCGCTATCTCACTCCGCCCGAATCGAAATTCGTGGGGAAGAAGGTCAAGAGCGTGAAAAGTCGGGTATCCTGCCTGACCGCTTTCGACGAGAATATCACGAAAGAGAAGTTTGCGGATGCGATTATCGATGCATTTAAGGCGGAATACGGCTTGCCCTGCGAAGAAATGCAACCTTTCGCACTTGGCGGAAACGCAATTATGGGCGGGACTATGATTTTCGCATCGGACGATTGGCGTTACGGCAAGAAAGAAGAATACGACGTGTACGTACCGCTGACGGTAGAGGGAAATAAAATCAACGTTGCGGTTGCGGTCAAAGACGACGTCGTTACTGCCGCGCGCGCGTATACGGATAGTATGGATAGCGAGATTTCCGAGTTTTTGGAAAGCCAAATCATCGGCAAAAATCTCAAAACCGATAACAACGAATACCTTGAAGAGATAAAGAAGGTGTGGTATGAAATATGATTTAGTAATATTGGGCGGTGGCCCCGCAGGCTATCCCGCGGCACTCAAAGCGGCGGAACTCGGGAAATCCGTCGCCCTCATAGAGAAGTCCTACGTGGGCGGAACTTGTCTTAATCGCGGTTGCATCCCGACAAAAGCACTTCTGCACTCGTCCGACCTTTACTCATCCCATGCGGATTGGGCGGAACTCGGGGTAAATGCGGACTCCGTTGCGGTGGACGAAAACGCTATCTATGCTCACAAAAATAAACTTGTGGAAACCTTGCGACAGGGCATACGCACTATGCTCAAAGCGGGCAAGGTCGCATATATCGAAGGGGAAGGCAAATTCGTGTCGAGCCGTGAAATTGCGGTCGGGGACGAAATCGTCGAAGGGGACAACGTCCTTATCGCAGTCGGTTCTTCTCCCGCAAGACTCCCGATAAAAGGCATTGAATATGCGCTCAATTCCGACGACGTTTTGTCATCTCCCGTGAGTGGTGAGAATATCGTCATCATTGGCGGCGGCGTCATCGGAATGGAATTTACGTCCTACTTTGCGGGACTCGGAAAGACGGTCACCGTCGTGGAAGCAACGGACAGAATTTTGCCTATGTTCGGCAAGGAAATCAGCGTGCAACTCTCTTCCGTATTGAAGAAGAAAGGTGTGAATTTCGTCACGGGTGCGAAGGTCGTTGAAATCTCTGAAAACTCCGTCAAATACGAGAAAAACGGAGCGGAAGAAGTTATCCCTTGCGACTCCGTTGTGATTGCGATAGGCAGAAAAGCGAATATCAAAGATATAGGTCTTGAAAACGCAGGTGTGAATACAGACGGTCGTTTTATCGTAACGGATGAAAAAATGCGCACGTCCGCAGGCGGTGTTTACGCAGTCGGCGATTGCAACGGCAAAGTGCAACTTGCGCACTTTGCGACCGCATCCGCATACGTGGCACTTGCGGATATGTACGGATACGCATGTGATATAGACTTGTCCGTCGTGCCGTCCTGCGTGTATACGTCTCCCGAAGTCGCTATGGTCGGCGAAACCGATTTCGACGGCGCAAAGGTGGGCAAATTCCTACTCGGCGGAAACGGTAAATCTTTAATTAACGGTTCAAATAGGGGCTTTATCAAACTGATTTGCGATGATAAAGGCGTTGTTCGCGGTGGTGAACTCTTCGGTTACGGCGTGACAGAACTTGTTGCCGAAATTGCACTCGCTGTGAAAAATCATCTTACCGTAGACGACATTGCCACCACCATCCACGCTCACCCGACTATGTACGAAAGCATTTTCGAGGCGGCACAAAAAATCAAGTTTTAAGCGGTCTATCCGCAAAGGAGAAAATATGGGCAAGAAAACACCTCTTTACAACAAGCACGTCGCTCTCGGCGGTAAAATCGTTGAGTTTGCAGGCTACGATCTCCCCGTGCAATACTCGGGAGTTATTGCGGAGCATAACGCAGTCCGCAATGCAGTCGGTCTATTCGACGTTTCGCATATGGGCGAATTGCTCGTCTGCGGTGAAAGAGCGGAAGAAGCAATCAACGCAATTCTCACCAACGATATTCGCGGTATGTACGACGGACAAGTCCGCTACTCCCTGCTCCCCAACGAAAACGGCGGTGCGGTGGACGATATTCTCGTATACCGTGAAAACGGCGAAAAATTCTGGATTGTCGTCAACGGCGCAAATGTCGAAAAGGATGCGGATTGGGTGGAAAATCATTTGCCCGACTACGTGAGTTTTGAGAATAAGTCCTACGAAATCGCGCAAATTGCGGTGCAAGGACCGAAAGCAATCTCTCTCATCTCGAAACTCGTTGCGGAAGAGAATATCCCCGCGAAAAATTACTCTTTCAAAACGAACGTCAATATCGGCGGAATTTGCACTTATCTTTCTCGCACGGGTTACACCGGCGAGGACGGCTTTGAAGTGTACTGCTTGAACGACGACGCAGAAAAACTCTATGATATTCTTCTCGAAGCAGGAGAAGAATTTGGCGTTCTTCCTTGCGGACTCGGCGCACGCGATACTCTCCGTCTCGAAGCGTCAATGCCCCTTTACGGACACGAACTCGGCGACGATATTCCCGTCAACGAAGTCGCTCTCAATTTCGCAATCAAAATGGGCAAGGAAGATTTCATCGGCAAATCCGCTCTCGAAAACCACGCACCCGAATACGTCAGACTCGGTGCGAAGGTCGTTGGAAAGGGCATCGTCCGCGAACACTGCGACGTCTATTCCGGGGATGAAAAAGTCGGTATCTCAACGAGCGGTACGCATTGCCCGACCTTGGGTTATCCCGTGTGCATGTTGAGAATAAAGAAAGAATACGCAGACAAACCTTTGTGCGCGGACGTCAGAGGCAGACGTATCGAACTCGAAGTCGTGCCTATGCCTTTCTATAAGAGAGCAAAATAACGCTTGTGCAGTTGTTGTTATGATATGAAATCCGAAGAAATAACGATTGCAGGACAATGAGTGAGTATAGCAATATAATAAATTAACCATAAAAAATAAATTCTATGCAAAGCATAGAGCAGGAGATAATTATGACAAAGTATTCAAAAACCCACGAATGGGCAGACATCAACGGAAACGACGTAACCGTCGGCATCAGCAAATTCGCATCTGAAGAACTCGGCGATATAGTGTACATTTCCTTGCCCGAAGTCGGTGCAACCGTCACCGCAGGGGAAAGTATGTGCGAAGTCGAATCCGTCAAAGCGGTCAGCGAAATCAATGCACCCGTGTCCGGCACCGTCGTTGAAGTCAATTCCGCTCTCGAAGACGCTCCCGAACTCATCAACGAGGATGCAATGAGCGCATGGATTTGCAAAATCGACGCATCCGATATTCCTTCCGACCTCATGAGCGAAGAAGATTACGAAGCATACGCAAAATAATAGGTGAATTATGGCAGACTATCTTTCCTTGACCGAGGCGGAAAGACAGGAAATGCTCAAAGCAATCGGCATTGATAGCGTTGACGGCTTGTTTGAGGATATTCCTAAATCTCTCCGCGCAGGCAAGTTGAATTTGCCCGACGGCAAATCTCAGCAGGAAACCTTCGATTTCATGAAGGCTCTCGCCAAAAAGAACAGGGTATACGACAGCGTTTTCCTCGGTGCAGGCTCTTACGACCACTATATTCCGTCGGTCGTGAAGTCCATTTGCTCTCGTTCGGAATTTGTTACCGCATACACCCCCTATCAGGCGGAACTTTCCCAAGGCATTCTGCAAGCGATATTCGAATATCAAACCATGATTTGCAACCTGACCGGTATGGATGTCAGCAACGCATCTCACTATTCCGGTGCGACGGCGGCGGCCGAAGGTTGCATTATGTGCGCGGACAAAGTGAAGAGAGTCGTAACGTTCGACAATATCAATCCCGATGTTATGGACGTGCTCTCCACCTACCTTTCCGCAAGAGGTATAACCCTTGACGTGCTGGACAGCATTGACGGCAAGGCGATTTTGCCCGACGATTTGGGAGCGGTCGGCGCAGTCTACGTCGAAAACCCCAACTTCTACGGACTCTTGGAAGACACCACCGCAATAGCGGATGCATGCCACGCAAACGGCGGTAAATTCGTGTTGGGATCGAACCCTATCGCACTCGGTATTCTCCGCACTCCGCGCGAACAAGGCGCAGACGTAGCGGTCGGCGAAGCGCAACCCCTTGGACTTCCTATGAGTTTTGGCGGTCCGTATATCGGATATATGGCGACCACTTCAAAGGAAATGCGCAAAATGCCCGGTCGTATCGTCGGTGAAACGGTAGACCACGACGGAAACCGCGCGTACGTGCTTACACTCCAAGCCCGTGAACAACATATCCGTCGCGAAAAAGCAACGAGCAATATCTGCTCGAACGAAGCGCTCTGCGCTCTCACCGTATCCGTATATCTTGCGGCAGTCGGTGCGGTAGGACTCAAAGAAGTCGCAACCGCTTGCGCATCCAACGCTCACTATCTTGCATCTAAACTCGAAGAAAAAGGCGCGCGCCTTGCATTCGGCGGTGAGTTTTTCCATGAGTTTGCAACAATAACCGAAGGCAAAGCATACGAGATTATTTCCGCTCTCGAAAAGAAAAATATTCTTGGCGGTCTTGCCATTGACGGCGATACTATTCTTTGGTGTTGCACCGAAAAGGCGACCAAGGAAAGCATGGATAAAGTCGTAGAAATCGTAGGAGGCGTGCTGTGAAAACCTTGTTTGAAATTTCCAAAGACGGCAAAAGGGCAGTGACGTTCGCCCCCTTGAGCGTGCCCGAATATTCGTTCGATAAGAGTCTTGAAAGAGAGTCCGCACCCGTTCTTCCGTCGGTCGCGGAAGTGGATCTCGTCCGCCATTACACCGCACTTTCAAAACGTGCTTTCGGCGTTGACGACGGATTCTATCCCCTTGGCTCCTGCACGATGAAATACAACCCCAAAATCAACGAAGAAGTCGCGAACCTTGAAGGTTTCACCGCAGTGCATCCGCGCCAGAAAGTCGCAGATATTCAGGGTTCACTTGAACTAATCGAAGTTTTAAGTGCCGATTTGTGCGAAATCACGGGTATGGATGCGGTCACGCTCCAACCTTGCGCAGGCGCACACGGCGAGTATACGGGGCTCCAACTCATCAAGAAATACCACGAGTCGAGAGGGGATAAAAACCGCACGAAAATCATCGTCCCGGATTCCGCTCACGGCACCAATCCCGCATCCGCCGCAATGGCAGGTTTCGAGATTGTCGCAGTCAAATCCAACGACGAAAAGGGCGTTGACCTTGACGAATTGAAGAAGGTCGTCGGTGACGACACCGCCGCTCTCATGCTCACCAATCCGACCACTCTCGGTCTGTTTGAAAAGAATATCGAAGCCATTGACGAAATCGTCCACAATGCAGGCGGATTGCTCTACTATGACGGAGCAAATCTCAACGCGGTTATGGGAATCGTCCGCCCCGGCGATATGGGCTTCGACGTCGTGCACCTTAACTTGCACAAAACTTTCTCAACTCCCCACGGCGGTGGCGGTCCCGGTAGCGGTCCCGTCGGTTGCAAGAAAGCACTCGTGCCTTATCTTCCCAATCCCTGCGTGGTCAAGACCGAAGGCGGTTACGACTTCGATTACAGTGAAGAGAGCATAGGCAAAGTCACCGCATTCTACGGCAACTTCGGCGTGTACGTGAAGGCACTTGCGTATATAGTGACTCTCGGCGGAAAGGGCTTGAAAGAAGCGTCCGAAACCGCAGTCCTCAACGCAAACTATCTCAAATCCAGAATCGAAAGCGTGTATCCCACCGAAAAGGGTAGACACTGTATGCACGAATTCGTCGTGTCCCTTGAACAGCTCAAAGAAGAAACCGGAGTTAGCGCAATGGATATTGCAAAGGCAATGATAGACGGCGGAATCCATCCCCCTACGATGTATTTCCCGCTCATCGTCCACGAAGCGCTTATGTTCGAGCCGACCGAAACCGAAAGCAAAGACACTCTCGACGAAGTCGCGGAACTTCTCCTCGGACTCTATCACAGAGCGTTCGACGATCCCGAATCCTTGCACACCGCACCGCACAACGCAGTCATCTCTCGACCTGACGAAGTGCGCGCAGCAAGAATGCCGAAACTTCGCGGATAAAAAACAACGGAGCGTTCCGCTCCGTTTTTTTTTATTTGTTGAATAGGCGATATGTTTGTAGTGGAGAAAATATATAATATATTAGCTTATAACATTAAAAAAATCAAAATAACTGTTTACTTTGTAAACGATTTATGATATACTAATCATAGAAAGCATCGGAGGTAAAATTATGGCAGCAAAAAAAGATTATTTTGGTCTTAGTTACATCGTCAGCCTTATCCTTGCAATAATCCCCTTCACCGCATGGATTCTTGGCGTCATCACTCGTTTCTCGGAAGGCAAAATCGTTGCAGGTATCATCCGTATCTTCGGCGGTTGGCTCATCTGGGTGCTCGATCTCATTTTCATGATCGTCAAACACAGCATTTGCCGCATTCTCAATATCTAATGAGAGTAGAGATAGAAAACAAACTATTTGAAGATAAAAAGCAAGCCTTGACTTGGCTTGCTTTTTGTCATTATCCCGCAGTTGTGAAAGCGGGCGGAGAAGAAATAACGTTCATATCTTTTCTTGACGCAAGCGAATATATCGAGAGTTTGTTTTCATAGTTTGGATAATCTCAAGAAAGAAAAAGCACTGCTTATGACGGTGCTTTTTTGCTTGTTTATTCCGTTATGGCGTCATGTTTAGATATATATACACCGCACTATGATAGTGCGTACTTATACACGGCGGTTTTCATTCGAAATCGGTGCCAAAAATTATAAAAAATTGTTCGGTAACTAACTTTTTTGTGTTCAAACAGTTGACAATGAATATGCATATGAATATCATATAGTTCGTAAACTAACTAAACGCTGTATTACGTGCGTAAAGGACGGTGCGATGGACAAAATCGTAGGTATGGAAATCAAGTGCCTGAATAACCTGATAAGGAGATATTTCTGCTCGTCGTCGCTCATGAAAGAATGCGACAATTTGACGGGTATGCACGGGTTCATTTTGGATTATCTTTTTGAAAAAACGAGCGAGGAGCAAGAAGTGTTTCAAAAGGATATAGAGAAGAGGTTTGACATCCGCAAAAGCACTGCGAGCGAAATCCTAAATCTCATGGAGAAAAACGGACTTATCGTGAGAGAGAGCGTGGACTATGACGGACGTTGCAAGAGAATCGTGTTGACGGACAAGGCAAACGAACTCTGCGCAAGGATTGGCGAGCAGGTTGTGGACACCGAAAAAACGATCACGGACGGCGTGTCCGAAAAGGACATGAAAACCTTTTTCGACGTCATCGAGCAAATGAGGGCAAACGTAGCAAAGAGTTTAGAACAATAACGAAAATCAAATTTCAGCGCGTCGCGCAGAAAAGGAACGTATATGGAAAAAGTGCAAAAACAAAAAAAATCCGAAGGTGCGGTGAGAAAACTGGCGTCTTGTATAGGGGAGTATAAAACCCCGTCCATACTTTGTGCCGTTCTCGTCGTATTCGAAGTCATTCTCGAAGTTTTGATACCTCTCGTTATGGCGCAAGTCATCAACGTGGGACTCGTCGAAAACGCAACGGAATTTACGTTTATATTCGAGTTTGGCAAGATTGCAGAACCGATTTTCACGGTCTACAACAGAATTGAATTTATCTGCATATGCGGAGCAATCATCATCGTTATGGCGTTGGTTTCTCTCGCGTGCGGAATTTTGGCGGGCAAATTCGCGGCGGAAGCGTCGTCGGGATTTGCGTATAACGTCCGCGTGAAGATGATCAACAAAATCGAAAAATTCAGTTTTGCAAACCTCGATCACTTCAACACGGCAAGCATCGTGACTCGACTCACAACCGACGTCGGTTTCGTGCTTATGGCGTATATGACGATAATTCGTACTCTCGTCCGTTCGCCCATAATGCTCGTACTTGCGCTCACGTCTGCAATCACGATAAATCCGCGTATGTCTATCGTATTTGCAGTGACTCTGCCCATCATCCTTATCGTGCTTCCCATCGGCGTAAAACTCATCTTCCCGAAATTCATGAAGATGCTCGACGAGTACGACGGCATGAACGAGTCCACCCAAGAAAACCTTACGGGTATCAGAGCGGTCAAGGCATTCGTCAGAGAGGATCACGAAACCGAGAAATTCCGCAAGGTCAGCGCAAGAGTTCAAAAACTCCAATTCGACGCGGAAAAATGGCTCGTTATCGCAATGCCTTTCTTGCAAATCATCATCTACGCAAGCATTCTCATTCTCGTGTGGGTTGGCGGAAACGAAATCATAGCCGGCAATATGCAAATCGGCTATCTCAGTTCGTTCTTGACCTATGTCATGCAAGTGTTCATGTCTCTTGCAATGGTGGCGATGGTGTTCGTAACGATCGTTATGTCTCGTGCGAGCGTACAACGTATAGTTGAAATCTACGACGAGAAGATCGACATCGAAGACGACGAAAACGCAACCGACGACGAAGTGGCAGACGGCTCTATCGATTTTGAAAACGTCAACTTCTCTTACAGCAAAAACCCCGACAATCTCAATATCGAGAACTTGAATTTGCACATCAAGTCGGGAGAGAGAATAGGTATACTCGGCGCAACGGGATCGGGCAAAACCACTCTCGTGCAACTTATCCCACGCCTATACGACGTGCTTGACGGCGAAGTCAAAGTGGGCGGAAGAAACGTCAAGGAATACAAGATCGAAAAACTTAGAGATTCGGTCGCAGTGGTCTTGCAAAAGAACGTTTTGTTCAGCGGTACGATAAGAGAGAATCTTCTCTGGGGCAACCCCGATGCAACGCAAGAACAAATCGAACACGCAACCAAAGTTGCACAAGCGCACGACTTCATCACGTCTTTCCCGAACGGCTATGAAACCGAACTCGGTCAGGGCGGTGTGAACGTGTCAGGCGGACAAAAACAAAGGTTAAGTATAGCAAGAGCGTTGCTTAAACACCCGAAAGTTATGATTATGGACGACAGCACGTCCGCGGTCGATACCGCAACAGATGCGTCTATCAGAGCAGGTCTCAAGAACGAATTTGGCGACACGACCGTCATCATCATCGCACAACGCGTGGCGTCCGTCGAAGATGCGGATAGAATTATCCTTATGGAAAACGGCAAGATTAAAGACATAGGCTCGCACGAAGAACTTATGGTGTCTAGCGAAACCTATTGCGACCTTTACAACTCGCAACAAAAGGGCGGCGGAGATTTCGACGTCGTCAGCGACAACAAAGGAGGTTCTGACAATGAGTAAGAAAAAAGGTATGTTGAGTAGAACTCAAGTTGAGAACCCTATGGAAATTTTGCGTAGAATACTCAAATTGTATCTGCCGTATAAAGGACAAGTCATAATTGCGCTCGTGTGCTTGATTTTGAGCACTATCGCGACCGTCGCAGGCACTCTTATGCTCACTCTCATCATCGACGGATATATCGAACCGTTGATGAACCACTCCGCCGACGTCACCATGGGCGGATTTGCTGCGATGATAGGGGTTATGGCGGTGATATACGCACTCGCGGCGGGGTTGCACTACGTGTTCAACTTCATATGCGTGAAGGTCACCACGAAGATTATGCAAGACGTGCGTGACGATATGTTCGCCAAAATGCAAAAACTTCCCATCAAATTCTTCGACACTCACACCCACGGCGATTTGATGAGTTGCTACACCAATGACACGGACACTCTCCGCGAATTGTTGTCGAACGCAGTGCCCAACCTCATCTCCAATGCACTTACCATGCTTGCGGTGTTCTGCGTGATGATGTACTATTCGTGGTTGCTCACCCTCATACTTCTCGTATCCATTACAGCGATGACCTTCATCGTGAGATATATATCGGGCAAGTCGGGCAAACACTTCATGAACCAACACCGCGACTACGGCGCACTCGTCGGCTTTGTCGAAGAGCATATCGACGGTCTGAAAGTCGTCAAGGTATTCTGCCATGAAGATGCGGAAATCAAGGACTTTGACAGGTTCAACGCCCAACTCACCTACTCCAACCGTAAAGGTCACACGTACGCAAACGTTCTTATGCCTACGATGAACAACTTGGGATACGCCAACTATGCGATAGTGGCAATCGTCGGCACGATATTCTGCTCACCTATCGGCATACCGTCCTTCCTTGCGATGACGGTCGGCAAACTTATCGGCTACGTGCAACTCACCAAGCAATTCAGCAACCCGCTCGGACAAATGGCGCAACAAGCAAACGTCATATTGCAAGCGATTGCAGGCGGAAAGCGTATATTCGAACTCGTCGACCAAACTCCCGAAGAAGACGACGGCTACGTCACTCTCGTCAACGCAAAGACCGACGAAAACGGCAATATCGTCGAATGCAAAGAGTATACCGGCGAATGGGCGTGGAAACACTTCCACAAGGCGACCAACACCACCACCTATGTCAAATGGCAGGGTGAAGTCGAGTTTGAAGACGTGTCCTTCGGCTACGTGCCTGAAAAGACGGTTTTGAAGCATATCGACCTCATCGCACAACCCGGACAAAAAATTGCTCTCGTCGGCTCGACCGGCGCAGGTAAGACCACGATAACCAACCTTATCAACCGATTCTACGACATAAACGACGGCAAAATCCGCTACGACAACATCAATATCACCAAGATAAACAAAGATGATTTGCGTCATTCTATGGCAATGGTGTTGCAGGATACCCACTTGTTCACGGGCACCGTCAAGGATAATATCCGTTTCGGCAAACTCGACGCAACCGATGAAGAAGTCTACGCGGCGGCAAAACTCGCAAATGCGGATTACTTCATATCCCACTTGCCCAACGGCTACGATACCGTCATCACCGGGGACGGCGCAAACCTCTCTCAAGGACAACGCCAACTTCTCGCAATCGCAAGAGCGGCGGTCGCCAATCCCCCCGTGCTCATTCTCGACGAGGCAACGTCGTCAATCGACACCCACACCGAGAAACTTATCGAACAGGGTATGGATCAACTCATGCAAGGGAGAACGGTATTCGTGATAGCGCACAGATTGTCCACCGTACGCAATGCGGATATGATTTTGGTCATCGAAAACGGTGAGATCATCGAACGTGGCAACCACGACGAACTCATCGCACAAAAGGGCAGATATTACCGCCTTTACACCGGCTCGTTCGACCTCGAATAAAATCAATATCAACCACAAATCAAAAACCGCTCTTCATCGAAAGAGCGGTTTTAATTAACGAAGAAAAAATCACGACCGAAGTCGTGATTTTTGTTTTCAGAATCTTACTCCCATTCGATGGTCGCAGGGGGTTTGGTGGTGCAGTCGTAGACGACACGGTTGACTCCGTCGATTTGACTGATACGATTGCTTGCCGCGCGGATGACGGAGTAGGGGACTTCCGCCCAGTCTGCCGTGACTGCGTCGTGGGTGTTGATTGCACGGAGTGCGATCATATGACCGTAAAGTCTTTCGCCGTCTTTCACGCCGGTGGTGAGAGAGTCGTTGATGATTGCGAAATATTGCCAAATCTTGTCGCCAAGGCCTGCGTTTTCGATTTCTTCGCGGAAGATTGCGTCTGCTTCGCGGAGGATTTCGAGTTTTTCACGGGTGATTTCGCCTACGCAACGGACGCCGAGACCGGGACCGGGGAAGGGTTGACGATCAACGATGAAATCGGGGAGTCCGAGCGCTCTGCCGACTTCGCGAACTTCGTATTTGTAGAGATCGCGTACGGGTTCGATAAGTCCTTCAAAACCGATGTTTTCGGGAAGACCGCCGACGTTGTGGTGGGATTTGACGAGCTTGTTTTTGCCGTCCGTACCGCTCTCGATAATGTCGGGGAGAATGGTGCCTTGAGCAAGAAATTCGATTTGACCGAGTTTCTTTGCTTCGTCTTGGAATACGCGGATGAATTCGTCGCCGATGATCTTGCGTTTTTGTTCGGGATCGGTCACGCCCTTGAGTCTGTCAAGGAAGCGATCCTCTGCGTCGACTGCGATGAGGTTCATGCCGAATTGACCTTTGAAAACTTCTTGAACTTGCTCAAATTCGCCCTTGCGGAGAAGACCGTGATTGACGAATACGCAAACGAGAGATTCGGGAGCCGCCTTGTGAATGAGGGCTGCGCAGACCGAACTGTCGACACCGCCTGAAAGAGCGAGAAGGACGCGTTTGCCTTTGAGTTTTGCAGAAAGTTCTTCAAGTTGCTTCTCGATGAAGTTTTTGTCCATAAGAAAATTCTCCTGTAAAATTTTGATTTCAGGAGAATTATACAACAAAAATTTGAGATAGACAACAATATGAATGCTAAAAATCGTTTGAGTGCGACAAAAAGTTTTTAGTTTTTTCGCTCTGCGGATTTTCAAAAACCTGATAGGGCGTGCCGTACTCTTCGATGACGCCGTCCGACATGAAGATGACCTTGTCCGCGACGTTTCTTGCGAAGTCCATTTCGTGGGTGACGATGATCATCGTGCTATCAGCGCTTTTGAGACCTCTGATGACCTTCAAAACCTCACCCGTGAGTTCGGGATCGAGAGCGGAAGTCGGCTCGTCGAAACAGAGAATATCGGGGGAGAGCGCAAGTGCGCGAGCGATTGCGATACGTTGTTGTTGACCGCCGCTGAGTTCGCAGGGGTATGCGTTTGCCCTGTCTTTCAGTCCGACTTTGTCAAGGAGAGCGTATGCTTTTTCGTCAAGTTCGGAATTTGCCTTTTTGCGCATATTGGACTTTAAGGAGCGTAGTTCTGACAGTTTAACTCCGCTTTTGCGCATTTCCTTGATTTTTGCGTTTATGTTTTCCTTGGCAATGAGTCCTGACGCCAGTCTGACGTTTTTGAACGCAGTCATGTGCGGAAACAGATTGAAAGATTGGAACACGAGTCCGAAGTGCAGTCTTTTTTTACGTATGCTTTCTGCGCTCTCTTTCTTGCCGTTTTTCTCGCCGTCGAACAGGACTTCGTCGTTGACTATGATTTGTCCTTCGTCAGCGGTTTCAAGGAAATTAAGGCAACGGAGTAGGGTGGTTTTTCCACTTCCCGACGAGCCTATGATGACGACGACTTCACCCTTTTCTACGGTGAAATCAATACCTTTCAGCACTTCGACGTCGCCAAATTTTTTCTTTAAGTTTTTGACTTCGAGTATGGACATATTACACCTTGTAGTAGCTTAATTTCTTCTCGATCCAGTTGAAAAGGAGAGTGAGTGCGCCGACGAATATCAGATAGAACGCTCCCGAGTAGAATAACGGCCATATGAGAGCAGACGCCATGAGTTGTTCCGCTTTCATGATGAGTTCGCCGACCAGTATGACTCTTGACAGTGCCGTATCCTTGACGAGGGTGATCACTTCGTTGGACATAGGGGGCATGATGCGCTTGAAAACTTGGGGAAGAACGACGTAGAAGAAGGTTTGAGTCTTGTTCATGCCAAGCACCTGTGCCGCCTCGTGTTGTCCGACGGATATACTTTGAATGCCGCCTCTGAATATCTCGGAGAAGTAGCAAGCGTAGTTGAAAGAGAACGCTATGACGACGGCGATGAAACGCCCCATATCCTGCAAGCCGTAGTTCAAGATGAAGTAGGTGTCAACGCTTGCAAAGATATTGTTGTCCAAGAATCCCGGCACGTAGTAGATGATGAAAATTTGGAGCATAAGGGGGATTCCGCGGACGATCCACACGACGATTT
This sequence comes from uncultured Bacteroidaceae bacterium, assembly GCA_964637515.1. Lineage (GTDB taxonomy): Bacteria > Bacillota > Clostridia > Christensenellales > CAG-917 > RGIG4097. The sequence goes on from CAZWUI010000003.1 coordinate 109,647, forward strand.
TCGTGAAAACCGAAAGGGGTTTGAACTTGCTCATCGAACAGAAAGAGATGAGGAGTCCGAGGGGCAGAGAGAAAATCAACGTGAGTGCAAAAAGCAAACACGTGATTTTGAAACCGTCCAGCAGATATAAGGTTACTTCGCCGAAATTCATAGTTTATCTCTCTTTTTCAGACATATTAACCGTTGATTTGGTCGGAATAGTCGGTGATGACGGAAGTTTCGACACCGTATTTTTGTGCGAGTTCAAGGATGGTTCCGTCCGCCGCAAGTTCGACGAGTGCCGCATTGACTTTCGCGGTCAGGTCGCTACCTTTCTTGAAACCGATTGCGTAAAATTCAGATTCGGATTTGAGTGCGTCGATCATCTTGAGTCCTGCATAGTCGCCCTTGCCGACGATGCTGTTTGCGAGTTGGAAGTCAACGACTGCATATGCCGCTGCGCCCGTTTTGACTTGAAGAATTGCATCCATTTGTTTGGTTGCGGTGCTGACAGTGCCGTTGCCTGCCAAAAGGTCGTTTGCATAACCTTCGCCCGCAGAGCCTTTTTCCGCGTAACCGGTCTTGCCGACAAGGTCGGATGCGGTTGCGATTGCGGAGTCGGACTTGACTACGACCGCTTGTGCGTTGAGCATATAGTTGTAGGAGAAATCGACTTTTTCGCTGCGTTGGATTCCGTCCTCGTCTGCGGCGTTTGCGGTGAAGCCGTTCCAAAGGCAATCCACGCTACCCGTGCTTAAGTCTACGTACTTGTTGTTCCAGTCGATGAGTTTGAAGATGACCTTGTAGCCGAGTTTGTCGAAGACCGCTTTTGCAAGGTCGGTATCGAAGCCGATAAGATCACCGTTTTCGTCCTCGTAGTTCATCGGTTCGTAGAGGGTGTAGCCGATAGTGACGAGTTTTTCATCGGAGTTGTTGTTGCAAGCGACGAGCGCGAAAGCGCCGACAGCGAGCATTGATACGATGAGAAGTGTGCAGATGATTTTTTTCATAGTTTTATCTCTCCAAAGTTTATTTTCGGTTTAGTGATTTAGCGCATTAAAGCGTTAAACTACTTGCATTATATATAGCGACGGCGGAAAAGTAAAGCGTTTTCACAAACTTTTTCAAATTTTTTTTTGAACTCTGCGGTTTTTCACGCTCACGCACATAGGACGAAGTCCTGCACGTACTCGCGCGACAATATATTTATCCGTGGTGGACGGTTGTATGCAGACGAATGAAGAAAAAAATCTTGACAAGCGTCCAAAGTCGGTGTTAAAGTTGTGTAAACCGATGACGGGAAGAAACCCGACATACGCGCTAAAGAGAGTCCGCGGCGGTGGGATGCGGATAGCAAACGAGTCGGAGTTATGGGCCCCCGAGGGGCTTGGTGAAAGGAAACGAGTAGTCGAGCACGCGTGTCTGCGTAAAAGGACGGACTGTGTTGGCAGTTTTGAGTGGTCGTGACGGTGACGTCACGTCAAGCGCGGTGGCACCGCAAAACGATTGAGTTTTGTCCGCGTGGAACAGAAATCTGTTTCACGCGGTTTTTATTTTGTCTGAACGAAGTGCACCGCGTGCATAATATAAGGAGGTCGCTATGGCAAAGAAAGAAATACCCTACAAGATTTATCTGGACGAAAAGGAATTGCCGAAAGAATGGTATAATCTGCGCGCGGATATGGCGGATAAAGGCGGTCCGCTCCTGAACCCCGAAACGAGAGCGCCGATCAAGAGGACGGAACTTGAACGCATTTTCTGCACCGAACTTGCAAATCAGGAATTGAATGACAAAGACCGTTTCATCGAAATTCCGGACGAAGTGCGCAATTTCTACAAGATGTATCGTCCGTCCCCGCTTGTGCGTGCGTACTGTCTTGAGAAACTTCTCGACACTCCCGCAGAGATATACTACAAATTCGAGGGAAACAACACGAGCGGCAGTCACAAACTTAATAGCGCAATCGCACAGGCATACTACGCAAAGGCGCAGGGTATAAAAGGCGTGACTACAGAAACGGGTGCGGGACAATGGGGTACGGCACTCAGTATGGCATGCGGATATTTCGGACTTGATCTCACGGTGTTTATGGTCAGGTGCAGTTACGAATTGAAACCTTTTCGCAAAAACGTGATGCAAGTCTACGGCGCAAACGTGATTCCGTCGCCGAGCGACACGACGGCGGTCGGGCGCAAAATGCTTGCCGAAAATCACGACAATAGCGGTTCTTTGGGCACTGCAATTTCAGAGGCAGTCGAGTTGGCGACAACGAGTGAAAATACACGATACGTGTTGGGAAGTGTGTTGAATCAGGTGATGTTGCACCAATCAGTGATAGGTATTGAGAGTAAAATAGCAATGGAAAAGCACGATACGTATCCTGATTTGATCATCGGTTGCGCAGGTGGCGGGAGCAATTTGGGCGGACTTATCGCACCGTTTATGTGCGACAAACTGAAAGGCAAGGAGAATCCGTATTTCATCGCAGTCGAGCCGTCGAGTTGCCCGAGCCTTACGAAAGGGGAATATAAATACGACTTCTGCGATACGGGCAAGGTTACTCCGCTTGCGCAAATGTACACTCTCGGCAGTGATTTCATCCCGCCCGCAAAGCACGCAGGCGGACTCCGCTATCACGGTATGAATCCGGTTTTGAGCAAACTCTATCACGACGGTTATCTTGACGAGGCAAGAGCGGTCGAGCAAAAAGACGTTTTCGACACCGCAATTCAATTCGCAAGAGTGGAAGGAATACTTCCTGCGCCCGAAAGTGCGCATGCAATAAAGGTCGCAGTGGACGAGGCTCTGAAATGCCGAGAAACAGGAGTTAAGAAAGTTATCCTATTCGGACTCACCGGGACGGGCTACTTCGACCTTATGAGCTACGAGAAGGCGCTGAACGGCAATTTGTAGTCGGATTCGGGATGATATCGTATGCCATTCCTGGAGATTCCCACGCTTGCTCGGAATGACGGGGTAGCGGACGAATGACAGGGTTAATAAATTATCTCTATCCTTGCAAAAGAAAAATGGAAACAAAACAGAAAAGCGACGGAAAAAAATCCGTCGCTTTTCAAATGGAGAGAAAATGATTAGTCAAAAATTATCGACCGAATGGTGCGGACTGTTGTGTGCATATGTTTTTGAGTGTGCATGCGCACGAGATCTGTCACCATTATTTTATAACGAGTATAACGTTTTGACAAGTGTTTTTCTTGTGAAAACGGCAAAAAACTATATTTTTCCAAGGGTAAACCGCAAAAACCGCTTTTCGTTTGAAAGCAAAAACCGCAAAAACCTATGTTTTTCCAGTGGTAAATCAATTTTGGCGGTTTCCGCAGAAGTTGCAACCGCTTGAAAAATTTTTGCCGTTGCAGACAAAAAGTTGAGTTCAAAAGACGATAGTTGAAATCGCTCGAAAGCCGTTTAAGTTGAACTTTTCCCCTTGAAAAACACGGTTTTTTTTGATTGATCGAAAAAAATATTTTTTCAATTACCCCTGAAAAAACGTGGTTTTTTGCGCTTTTTTGAAAATTTTTCCGCAAAAGTCGAAAAAAGTGCTTTACACGGTTGGTTTCTAATAGTAGAATGATTAGAGAATACCGTGCATATGTGTGTATGCGTGAAGAGTTCGCTCTCGCAAGATTCCGTCGCTTGCTCGGAATGGCAAATCATAGACGAAGGATTACATAAATGAAAAATCGCAATGCAAAATTCAATCTAACTTCCAAAGTGGCACGTGCCACCGTCTTTGCATTGCTCTTCGTTCTTGCTTTGAGTGTGTGTTTGTCCGTTTTGTTGCAAACTTCTGGCAGTGATCTTTCATTCGCCGCCAATGCTTATTACGCAGATTACAATTCAGGCTTGACCGTCACAAACGGGTCTGTCGGCACCGTCATTTCTTCTTTGACGGCGACTCATACAAACGATAGCGGTGCCGCGTATACTTATAGGCAACTATCTTCAAATATCAGGTGGAAAGGCGATGATAAAACTTATTACTACGGTTGGTACGTCACTTTTTCCGACAGTGCTTATTATGCAATTATAAATGGCGCAGTCGGCGATATACACAACAAACTTTCTTTGACCGGTTCTGGTTTAAGCGCTGATGGCAAAAAATACCACGTCCACAGCAATAAGCCGTCATCAAACGGCGATACCACGACCGTTGAAAACGGAGGAACGTATTTCAGTTTGTCGGCAGAAAAGAAGGGTGGTACGAGTAATTCTCACGACATGACCGCCGATTTGACGTTGACTGCGGCACGACTAGCACAATACGGAATAAAGGACGGCACAAATCACCGCATCACATATTATAACGAATTAGGCTTGTTTGGCGGAAACGGATTTAGAGATGGCCTTAGCGCAGGTGACGTCGACGTGAAAGTTGATGGCAATGGTATTTGGCTTGATATTTATATCACCGATGCGACTGCACCGACTATGTCGCATACAAGCGGCAGCACTTCTTTCTCGTTTAGCGATGCATCTGCAGGTATACAAAAAGTTTCGGTTTGGAGAAACGGCGGTAGCGAAGTCGATATAACAAAACAACTCTCTTTGACAAACAATACTAGAAACGCCACTTGGACTGCAAGTGAAGGCGGTGTTTACAAGATTAAAGTCGTCGATAACGTCGGCAATTCCATTGAAAGATACGAATACGTAGAAAAATTCGGCACAAAAACGGCTTCGCCGTTCGATTTGACGTGCAGAGAGGACTTCAATACCCTTACTTATGCCCTTTCGGGTTTAGGTGGATCGAGCGCATGGGTGTCAGACGGATTCGCGAACGATACGTTTAACGTAGTGCCGGATACTTCAAAAAATAGTCAGAACTCTACGACAATAAATATGCAATCGACCGCATTCACCGCCATAGGCACCCAGGCAAATCCGTTCAAAGGGTCCATTAAAGGCAACGGTTGTACGATTAGAGGGTTGAAGTTGGCGACAGGCGGGTATTCCGGGTTGTTCGGAAAACTCGGCTCGGGTGCGAGTATTCAAGATCTGACCATTTCAGATGCAGACGGCAGTGGCGGTACTTCTTCTTCGAGAGGTATTCTCGCGGGGAGCGCGGAAGGCACGGTGTCTATCACCGATTGTCACGTTTCCGGCTCGATATCGGGTACAATTCAAATCGCAGGTTTTGTCGGATATTTGAATGGCGCAACGCTCAATATCACCAATTGCACCAATAACGCTACCGTCACAGGCACGGGAACGACTACGGACACTTCTGGCAATACTCGTTCTTGTATCGGTGGTCTTGTCGGTTATGCTAACGCTTCCGCTACGGTGACTATAACCAACAGTAGCAATAAGAGCGGTGGCACGATTACGGGGCAGAGAGGCGTCGGCGGTATTGTCGGCTACAGCTACGGAAATCTGACTATCAGCGGTAAATATTCATCCGAGTCCTACACCAACAGCGCAACCATAAACGGCGGTATTGACGTCGGCGGTGTCGTCGGCTATATGAGCAAAGGCTCGGTTTCAAGCACGTCCAACAACGGCACGATAAACGGCAAGTCGGGCGCTGATAGTAGTTATTCAATCGTTCAATACGATGCCCATGCGTATAGCGACCAAACCGTTGCAAACCTCAACGACGGAAATATAAACACAAAGTATTACTCCGAAAATAAAGCGTCAATGAGCTTTGTCGTTCAAGTCCCTGCAGGTACGGTCGTAAGCGGTTTCGCGATCACAAACGCAAACGATACGAACAGTCAAACGGATCGTGCGCCTGTGAAAGTGTTTATTTTCGGTTCAAACAATAACACTATCACGTCCAACGTCACAACCGGCGGTGGCGTCGAGTACGGCACAATGTCGAGCAATACGAATTGGACTGAAATTTACAACAGCGATAATATCGGAATCGGCACCGCCAATTTTTATAGAAAGGATATTCAATTCGGTAATATATATGGTTATACTTACTATTTAATATATGTGAGCCATGGCACTCACGGTAGCGGTAAACTCCAATTCTCCGAGTTCGATTTGCTCTACTCCGAGAACGTCGGCGGTATCGTCGGGCGCGTGGATGCGACGGATGATAACCGCGTCGGTATCTCGGGCGCAAGCAACGGCAGTAGCGGGGCGGTAACCGGTGGCACCAACGTCGGCGGTATCGTCGGCTACGACAAATACGGCAATATCAACACTTCCGCAAGCAACGCAGGCGCAATCACCGGTTATACAAACGTCGGCGGTATCTTCGGCAGAAACAACAGTACAGGCTCAAAAGGCATCAACCTTAATGCAACCGATGGCAATCAAATAGTCAATACAGGCACTATCACGTCTGCGGGCGGTAACTATATCGGCGGTATCGGCGGTTATACGCAGGATGCAGTATTCAGTGGCGCTATCGTCAACGAAGGTACGGTTTCCGCATCGGGCAAAACGCACGTTGGCGGCATCGGTGGTTTCTTCTATGGCACTTCGCTCAATAGCGGTTCGTTCACGAATAGAGGTAACGTGTCGGGCGGTCAATATACAGGTGGTATAGCGGGACGTTCTGAAAACGGCACTGCAGATTCCACCAATATGCGCAATACTGCGGTCGTCAAGGGCAGTAATTACGTCGGCGGTATCTTTGGTGAATGGGCCATCAACGAAGATGAAACTCTCGGCACTCTCGAGTCCTACGGCACTATTGCCGGTACGAGTTATATCGGCGGTATCGTCGGCAATCTCAACACCAACGGAAAAGCCTTGTCGGGTACGTTCAAGGTCGGTTATGAGTACGATAGCAAAAACTACGCTCAAACCTACGTGAGAGATGGTGTGACGGTTACCAATGAAATCGTGTCGCACTCGGGTAGTTTCGGCGGTGGTTTGTTCGGCTACACTTCGGGCGGCTCGACTATCACTTTCAATAACGGCACTCAAGTCAGTGGCGAAATCGGCGCTTACGAAGGCAATATCGCGGGCGGTGCGGTTGGCGCAAATATCGACGTCACTCTCAACTTCGAAAATTGCACTTCCATTCCTATCTACTCGAATATCATCGGCAGATCTTCGAAAACCGTCACAATCAATGGCACGGATTATGCAAACGCAGGAATGATCGGCGGTGTTGTCGGCTTCAATAGCGGCACGCTCATCGGCAGAGTCGGTGTTTATATCATTCAAACAGGTAGCGTTTTCAACGTCGCAAACGGCTATTACGTCGGCGGTATCGTCGGCTACAATTCGGGTACGGTCACCAACTGCCGTTCCAACGTTTCAAGCCTCGGCGGTGACTCTTGGAGAGCGGACTACACCGGCGGTGTCATCGGCTACAATACCAGTGCGAATGTTTCGGGCGTATACGCAAATTCAACGGTCTACGGCATGGGGTACACGGGTGGTTACTTCGGGTATACTACGGCGGGGGTGAGCAACGTCTATCACACCGCTACGGTCACCGCATCGGGACAGTACGTGGGCGGTATCGTGGGCTATGCAGACGGCGCAAAGTTTGAAAATTGCTACCACAAAGGCACTATCACCGGCGGTACGAACGTCGGCGGTATCGTGGGCGGCGGAACTCCTACGCTCAAAAATTGCTACGTCGAAGTGGACGATAGCAATCTTCTCACAGGCACTACGGTCGGCGGATTGTCGGGTGTTACGAACGGCACGTACACGGACTCGTGGGCGATTTACTACGGCTCGAACGCATACGGCAAATGCTCCGTCAACACAGGTAAAGCGGTCAGAATCGAGAACGATTTCAAGAGCACCGCAAAGGTCTATCCCAACGACGGAACCAATTGGAACGTTATCGCATCGAATAACGTGACGTATTTCCATATCGCAAATCTCTCGGTGACGGGAGGCAGTTATCTCGGTCTGTTCAAGATGACGAACGCTGTCACCCCTGTAAGCGGAAACGTCGAATACAACAAGCCGTATTCTATCACTAGCACGGCAAATGCGGACGGCTCGGTCACTTTCGGCAACGTTCAATATTCGGGGAGCACCGCAAGCAGTATTCAGGTCAAGAAAGGCACTATAAATATCATTTTCAACAACGAAAACGGCACAAACGATATCTACGACGGCTCGTCCAAACTCAACTACACTTATTGGGGGGACGACAGCTCGATATCGGGATATAAGGCGATCTTCACAAGGACGGAAGGAGACGACGTCAACGTCACGTATAGCGGTGGCGCGATTGTTTCGGGCTACAAATTCAATGTGCAAATCGTGTGCGACGACGGCACTCCTGTTTTCGGACAGAAGTTGAACCAAGCGGGGCAAACGATCCAACCTTACGACATATCGTCGAGCGATGCGGTCTACGGCTTCGACGGCGCGGTCTACGGCATGCCCAAATATAGTTTCCTCTACAATATCACGACGTTCAAAGGCACTTCAAACGTCGGTGCTATCGAATACAACAGCAGTTATCGGACGAATTTCTATATCGTCAGCGACAGAAAGGCAAGAGGTGCAAACGGCACGCTTTCGAACGTTAGCAACGCATATATGTTTGTCGGCTACGACTATGGCAAGAACAATACGATCACCGTCACGCACTCGACTCCTGCTACCGAAAACGGCGTACTCGTGAACAGACTCCAAGAAAATCAATGGACGAAATTCGTGGGTAGCAACAACTTCACGGGCGAAGTGACGTTGCGCTATACGCTGGTCGATTCGGACTTCGGCGTGAGAGCGGGCGGAACAAGAGATAATACTTGGGGCAGTGAGGACAATCCTTTCGTCATCAGCAACTGGATCTATCTCGTGCGTTTGAGCGACATAGTCAACGGCACAATGCAACCTATCGACTCGGTCATCGGCTACTCTCGCGCGACGGGAGTGAGTTCGTACGCAACCACGATTTTCTACGACGGTTGCTACTTTGAAGTGTCCGCAGATATCACCGTTCCCGACGGCATAATCTTCAATCCTATCGGCGGACGAGTGGTAAACAACACGACTTCCTACAATATCGGAATCACTTCCGCAACTTCACCGAAAGGCACGAAAGTCAGTTATTTCGGCGGTAATTTCGTGGGTGCGAACGGCATCAGAAATATCGCTCTCGGCAATCATTTCAACTACACTTCGAACGTACCCGACTTTGTCGGTCTGTTCGGCTATATCGACGTCTTGAAAGCGAATACGGGCAAGGCGGGCGTGAAGAATATCGCAGTCAGCGGAACCATCAAAGGTACCGACTACGTGGGCGGTATCGTCGGATATGCGAAGAACGCAGTCATCGACTCCGCATACGTTTCGGCAAGTTCGTCCGCAACTTGCACGGTTGGCGGAAACAACTACGTCGGCTCTATCGCAGGCTATCTCGACGCAGGTTGTGAACTCTACACCACGAGCGTTGCAAACGGTACGGTGTCAAGCCAATACGTCACCGTCCAAGGCACGAATTACGTTGGCGGATTCATCGGCGCAATCGGACAAACCGCAGGTTACGATGCAGGCGGCAACACCTACGTCGTGGGTGCAAACGGAGACAAAGTCCTGAAACTCGTCGGCAACGGCACTATCACCGCAAACGGCAACTACGTGGGCGGTATTGTGGGCGCAATCATCGGCAACAATTCGACGAGCATAACCAAATTCGCTCCCAACTTCGCAAGAAATACGGCGAATATCTCTGCGGGAAACTACGTGGGCGGTATCGTAGGCGCAGTTCTCGGCTCCAACGTTATCTCCCTTGAAAATGCGGAAAATTCCAACGCAGACACTTGGTCGTATAACGGCACAAGCACAGGCAATAACGTTTCCACCATAGGTGGCACCGACTACGTCGGCGGTATTGCGGGCTATCTCGACGGCGGTAACAACCTGTTCACCGGAGTGTTCTCCACCGCAAACGTCGGTGGCGCAAGCTACGTGGGCGGTCTTGTCGGTCAGGTCAAGGGTGGTACGTTCAACTCCTGTTTCGTCACCGAACCCGGCACAAAACTCGTGGACTTCTCGACGGATAAAGTCAAGGCAACGACGCAGTACGCAGGCGGTATCGCAGGCTCGGCAGACGGCGCAAACGTGTCCTTCAACGACTGCTACGTGCAAGGTTTCAAGTGGAGCAGAGTCGGCACGTCTTCGGGCGGTGTTGCAGGCTATGCATCATCCACCGTTAAATTTGAAAATTCGTGGGCGTTGTACCTTGCGGTCAATGCCGACTACACCACCGTTTCCAAGAACGCAAACGGTAAATATATCATTGCGGACCCCGAATCGACTTCGAGCGGTTCCACTTCCGTTAGCACTGCGACGATTTACGAAATGCTCGTCTTCGCAGGACTGCAAGCAAACACCACTCTCACCAATACGAGCAATATGAGAGCGGTCAAGACGACAAGCCAAGCAGGGAAGGGCATAATTCCGCTCGGCATTACTCTCCCCACCCATAGCGGTGCGCTCACCAACGATACGGACAAAGTCCAACTCGTTTTCTACGACGTGAGCGGAACTGAAACCGCCACCAACAACGCTTTCAATGCGGAAAACGATAGCAGTACGAACGCTACGATGCTTTATATCTATCTCGCAATCGGCAAAGAGTCGATGTCCGTCTGCCGTCGTCAAGTCGTGTTCAACAACGTTTCGGACTACACAAACACTACCGCATGGCAAAATGCCTACTTGTCCTTGACGAAACCCATTCAATATAGGGAAAATCAATACAAAGCGACAGTCTCACTCACGAACACCGCAGGCCCTTACGAAGGTGCGTTCCAAATCACGTTTATTGCAAACTATTCCGTGTCGGGCGGTACGCTTTCGGGTGCATACGTTTTCGTCAGCAGAAATACGACTTTCAGTTACTCTAAAAACAGTTCGGTCGCACCGCTCATCATTGCGAATATGGACGATTGGAATGCGTTTGCAAACGCAGTTCGCGGAACGCAAGGCACTTGGACGGGAGCGGTCAAACTGACGGCAAATATCGGCACGGTATCGAATCCCGTGACTTTGCCCGCAGGCTACTGCTCGACGAGCGACATCAACAAATTCCGTTTCGGCGGAACGTTCGACGGCAACGGCTATACGATTACCGTAAAATTGTGGGCTTCAAACGTGAGTACAAATAATGAAATCGGACTGTTCCCGCAAGCGGCGGGCGCAACTTTCATGAATTTGACCGTTGCAGGCTCCGTCGGCGTAGTGACTACCGATTCAAACGGCAATCCCACCGCCGATTCATCAGCGGCGGGCAACGATATCGGAGCATTCGTCGGCATTGCACGTGGCAACCTCACTTTCCTCAACTGCAAAAACCAAGCATTCGTCAGCGGTGGCATGGGACACAATACCGGCGGTCTTGTTGGCACTGCGGGCAACAATAACGTCACTTTCATTGACTGCGTCAACGAAGGTGGTGTTATCAGTGCGGGCAACTTCTCTTCAAACGGCACCGTTCAATACGGCGTAGGCGGTATCATCGGTTCTACCGGTACTTCGACTGCCGGTTCTGTAATTCTTGAAAGTTGTCGTAATGCGGCTACCGTTATGGCTGACGCAAACGTCGGCGGTATCATCGGTTTGTCAGCAAGCACTTGCACCATCAGAAACTGTGGTAATACCGGCAACGTAACGGGTGCATCCGCATATGAGAGCGATACTTGCGTAGGCGGTATTGCGGGTATCGGTACCGAAGACGGTAACTTGAATATATATGCATGTTACAACACAGGAGATATTCTCGCTTACGGAAACAAAGCGGGCGGTATTCTCGGTGGTGACAGTCAATATACAAAGGTCGGCTCGAAAGAAACGAAGATTTACTATTGCTACAACACCGGCTCGGTCACGACGGGCGGTCCTAATCCGCAAACGTCGGGTGGCGGCGGTGTTCAGGCAGCAGGTATTGTCGCAACGCTGACCTATATCGACATTCAATATTGCTACAACGTAGGCACGATTAGAGCAAACGGCGTTGTTTATACGGGAACTGCCTTGGGTGTTAAAGTCTTCCCGCACGCTCGTATCGGCGGTATCGGCGCATACGCCGGCGACAATGCAAAGGTCATCTTGAAGAATTGCTACAACGTAGGTCAAATAGTTATCGGCGGTAATATCAGAACCGCAACCGGCGAATACAACGATTCGTCTTATGCGGCAGGCATTTTGGGCGAAATCGAAGATAACTTCTACAATAGCAACGTTGATATTTCAAACAACTATTCACTGAAATATCAGGTTCACAGACTTTACAAACTAAAAGACGGCGGCGGAACAGCTCCGTCAACTTCGGATGGCGGTTTGCAATCCGGTTGGGATAGCTACGAATGGCAAACTTATGCGCAATACACTACGGACTGCTCTTATAGCGGTGCGGTAATTGATTCTATTGCGGATTTCACTTCCGCTTATTTCAGTGGCGCAAGTGAAAGAATTATACCTATGGCAAACGCCACTACCTATTCGAATATTATTTCAAACAAAGTCATTGACGGAAACGACAATGTAATTCGAACCGACCACCTTAATTCAATTGATTATAACACGGGTAATTCGGCGGTTATGAACACCACGGGCACGAAGACCTACGGCGGTGCTACAACCGTTACCGCAACCAACGTCAATACCGGTATTGAAAACGGCTCTCTCGGCGGATATATCTACGTTTATGGTTGCTTGCCTCAACTCGCATGTTTTGCACTCGACACCAAGAACGGCCTTGCGATGACTTCCATGGGCTACGGCTACGACGAAGTCAACGAACGTTACGTTTTGCAACCTGCAGGCGGTGCGGAGAATCCCTATATCATCAAAGACGGCATTGACTTCATGGGTATCAATGCAATCACGCAATCTTGGGGAAATCATTACGATTTCACAAATGCTAACATAGAGTTTGCGGACAGCACCAACAACCTGTCCGGTGATATTTGCACCTATATCAATTTGCCTACGGACGAAAACAACCTTGCAAACGCATACAAGTTCATGAACGGCAAGAATAATAAAACGACCGAAGGCAAGAGCTATCATATCTATTCAAAGGGTGCCGTCATCAAACAACAAAAGAACTACTTTGAAACGGGTGTAAACTCCTATTCGGGTAGCGGTCAATGGAAAGCAAGAAATGCCTACTACAACGGATCTTCTTTGACGACAGGGGCGGGCATTTCCACCGTGAATATCTATCCCGTGGGTATGTTCGGCAATAGCGGCAACCGCTCGTTCAAGGGTAATATCGACGGCAGACTCAAGACAATCAATGCGAACAATATCCACCAAACCGATTGGGACAATTCGTCCAAGGCGGAAGTCAGGGGACTCAAACTCGACAGAACGATAGGACACGCCGAAAACGGTGTGGGTGTTGACGTATATGCGGGACTCTTCGCATTCATAGAGAACGCAACGGTGTCGAATATCAAAGCGTCGGGAACTATCACCGGCAGAGCTATATCGTCGGGCGGTAACGTACACGTCGGCGTTGTCGGCTACGCAAAAGGGGAGTCCGTCGTCGACGGTATGGAAGCGGTCGGTTTGACCATTCGAGCGTTGAACGCAACTGGCGGAACTCGCACGAATGCGGTCGGCGGTATCATCGGCGTTGCAGAACCCGCAAGCGAACAAACTCTCACAATCAAGAACTGCAAAGTGTCGGGCGCAACCACAGTCACCGGCTTTGCTCCCAATATCGGCGGCATCATCGGTCTGTCCTCGTCCTACAACAACGCAGGCGCAAGTGCGCAGGTCGTCGTCCAAAACTGCAACGTGCAGAGCGCAACCCTGTCCACCACAGGCACGCAAACTCTCGTCGGCGGTATCGTCGGCAAATGCTCGGACAACGGCTCTCTCACCGTCACAGGCTCGTCCGTCGGCACGATTGGCACAACCGCTACGTCCACTTCAAACTACTCGGTCACCATAAAAGGCAACTACGCAATCGGCGGTATCGCAAGCAATGCGGTCGCAAACTCCAATTCCAATATGGCGTTCATCGACTGCACCGTCTACGGCGATGTCGTCATTGAGCGTACCGGCACGACCAACGATTCCGCTTACGGCACTGCAATCGGTGGTATTGTCGGCTACATTTCAGACGATGCAAACGCATTCTCGCTCTTCCGTGGCGCTCTCGGTTTCCACGGCACGATAAACGCAAGCGTAGGCTCTGCGACTGTCAAGAATATCGGCGGTGCGGTCGGATATATGGGCACGTCCGCAGTATTCGACTCGATCGACGTCAATATCTATGGCAAAATCACCACTCCCGACGGCGGTACAATTGAGAATATCGGCGGTTTCGCAGGCTACAGCGCAGGCGGTACTCTCGACGGCAAATTCTTCGTTGCTCCTGTCCTTGACTGCGAAAATGCAAACTACGTCGGCGGTTTCATAGGACTCAACGGCGGTAACACCGCTATCACGCGTACCTCTAAAATCTACACCGCAAAAGAGGACGGCACCTCGGGCAATCCCGTCGAAAACGGCGGCGGTTCAATTCTCGGCAAAAATTACGTCGGCGGATTCATCGGCGGCAACTCCGCAAGCGGGGATAGCGGTCTTTATATCGGCGCGAAAGAGTTTCTCGGCGCAAGCTTCGGCTCGGATAGCGACAAGGCGGGCATCTTCTTGTATTCTTCCGTTGACGGCAAAGCGTATATCGGCGGTTTCCTCGGCAGAAACGAAGGCAATCTCTACGGTGAGTATTGTCAGGTCGTCAACGCAGGTCAGGTCGGTGCGGGCAATTCGTCAAAGGGTACGTCGTCAACGTCTTGCGTGGAAATCATCGGCGGCGTCATCGGCTCGAACGGTGCGTCTTCAACCATCGTATTCGGCGCAAACGCAAGCTTCCAAAACAACGGTCAGGTCGGCAATAGCGCATACACCACCGCATATCAGAAGTTTATCGGCGGTATTCTCGGCGCAAACGCAGGCACTTTCAACAATACAGGTATTCTCGTCAACACCGGCAACGTCTACGGCTATGAGTACGTCGGCGGTGCTATCGGCTTGCTCATAAGCGGTACGATAAGCGGTACGCTTTCAAACGGCGTCGGTTCGTCGGGTGAGTCTTTCGCAGCGGACTCCGACGCTCTCGCTTGCGACGAAAACGCAGCGACAACCGGCTCCGCAACCGTCACCGCAGAAAAGAACGTCGGCGGTGTCATCGGCGCAATGCTCGGCGGCGCTACGGTCGGATCTTCTTCCGCATCCACTCACCTTTATAACTACGGCACCGTCACCGCCACGGGCGCAATCTCCAACGCAGGCGGTATCATCGGTCTTATGTATGGCACCATTCAGGGTAGCAGTGCAAATAAGGTCGTCTTTGAAAACCACGGTCAAGTTGTCGCAAATAACTTCGCAGGCGGTATCATCGGCGTCGTGGACGGTCTCATCGACAACGCCTCCTTCACCAACTATTCCGCAAGTATGACTTTCGGCGGAAATACCGCTATGGGCGGTGCTATCGGCGCAATCACCACAGGTTACGGCAATTCGCACTTCCCGTTGTCCACCGTTACTTCGGTCGGTACGAATTACAATACCAATAATATCGCAACCCATATCACCAACACCCACTTCGCCTATCAGGCAAGCGCGGGCAGTACCGATCAAGTCACCGTCACCGCAACAGGCTCCAAGGGCGGCGAACAAACCATCGGTTCCACTTACTTCAAAGGCGGTCTGGGCGGTGTCATCGGCGTCATCAATGCAAGCGATATAAACGATACGAACTACTGGAGCGGTAACTCCTACTACGTCAACGGTAACGTCAAAGGTACCGGCGTGGACGGCGTAGGCGGTCTTGTCGGCGCAATCGACGGATCCAAGGTCGTCATCGACAACATGCTCGTCTATCAGTCCGCAATCGAAGGCGCAAACAACGTCGGCGGTATCGTCGGCTACAACGCTTCGGGCGTGACCAACGCTCCCTCTATCATCAACTGCTTCAACGTCAAAGGCACGATTTCAGGCACGTCCAACTACGGCGGTATCGTCGGTTATGCGAAGAATACCTACACCGACGGTTCCTACTGGATCTTGCCGTTCTCGAACGACGTTTTGAACAAGGTCGATCCGAACAATATCAGCGGCACTTTGAACGCATCGTTCAACGTAGCGGGCAGTGGTAGGAGCGGATATAGGACCGCTCTCACCGCAGTCACCACCACGAATACCGCCACCACCACAACGAAGGACGAAATCACCAAGATCGTCACCACCACCAAGACTACGGGCGGTGAACTCTTCACGTCCAATGGCGGTGCGGCTATCTCGGGCGCAGCGGATATGAACGCTACGCTCTACTACGCAACCGTCACAGTCGTCACCACGTCAACTCTCGATACGGAAAAGGACGAGTGGGAAACCACTGAAACTACCACCACCGCTTACACCGCGGTCGGCGCACCCAAAGACGTCTTGAACTTCTCGGTGTCTTATATGTCTGCAAACTCCGACGAGCCGTCCGCTCTCGGTTACGCAAGTTGGGGAGCGCTCGCAACCGCTTATAACCCCGAAATTCTCTACAATCCCGCTCACGGCTTTGGCTCCTACGGCGATGCGGGTAATATTGTCTACTCGACAGGGGATATCGAACACGGCTTCTTCTACGTCTACGCACAGGACGGCGCAACCGGCGCAAACGCTACTATCTCGGTGGATATTTCAGGAAACGAACTCAATCAGTGGAATATCATCGCGAATACCCCCGTCAAAGGCACTATCGACAACTCCGCGATGACCTATGACAACTCCGCTATCGAAGTCGGTCATATCTACACCAAAGCAACCGTCCCCAACGGCTCGGGTTACTACGTCTACTTCTACGGCACCACGCCGAATCCTAACGATAACAACGCAGAATCCGATTACTCCGCTCTCGACGTCAGAGGAAAGAGCAGTAGCGGCGCAACGGGCACTATCTACTTCGATTGGGACACCAACGCAAAAGAAAACGCAACGAGCAACTACGGCGCAGTCGGCAACGTCCTTGTCTACTTCAGAAAGGTCACAATGGAATCTGGTCTTGTCTACAACGGTATGCAACGCTATGCGCCTATCGTCGATATGACCTACAAACTCAACACCGCAAGCACAACCACAGACAAGGTCAATCAGTCTTACTACTACTTCGCGGATACCGCGGACGGCTCCGTCAATACCGCAACAAACGCAGGCACTTACGACGTCAAAGCAAATATCTGGTTCCGCGACTCCGCAGGCGACGTCGTCACGATCGGCTCGGTCGATTCCAACGCCAACACCGAATACAAGTGGACGATAAATCAACGCGAACTCGAACTCACGGATAAGACGAGCACTTCGGTCGGTATCTACGACGGCACCTATAAACATTTTGTCGAATTTGTCGTCGCAAACTCCGTCTACGACGGCACCGAACTCCTGAAACTCTTGTCTATCAAGGCGGAAAACGCAACGGTCACCACGTTGAGCAGCGGTTTGGTCGCAACGGGCAACAATAGCACCACCGCATATTATTCGAAAGTCAACGGCGAAAACTCCACCGCCGCTAACGACTGCTCTTATACCGTGGTCGGCGGTGCGTACTCTGAGGCGTCGTCCGTCCAAACTTACACCTATACGTTCAGAGTCTTCTTCAATCAGGCAGGCTCCCACAAGGTCGAAGTTTCCGCAAATACGAACGACAATATCGGCAAAAACTACAAACTCGGCACAAACACTCTCACCGTCCAAGTCAACAGACGTAAACTCACCATTAGCACGACTTATTCGGGCAGTTCTCCGTACACCTACAACGGCGGTGAAAGTTATCAAGGTTTGACGAGAATTACAATCGGCGGAAACGGTGTGAACGAAGGTTTTGTCGGCAGTGATTACAACTCCGTCAAATTCACCATAAACGGCACTGCAACCGCAGGCGGTTCACAGAAAAATAGCCTTATCACCATCGGTGATCTCAACAAATCGGGTAGCTCCATCTACTACAACGTGCAGGCAACCGACGCCGCAACCTACAACGTGACGATCACCAAGCCGAGCACCACTTCGGGCGTGGCGAAAAACTATACGATTTCAGGGCAGTCGTCCTTCACTTGGACTATCGACAAACGCTCTATCAGCACGAGCGGTCTGACTATCAAAGATACCACCGTCACCTACGACGGCAAAGTGCACTATATCGACTCCGAAGGCGGTAGCGGTACGGGTAGCTCCAACCAAGAAACCGTCGGCAAAGAAACCATTACGTTCAGAGTCAACGTCACCTATTCGGGTACGGGCGGTTCAAATGCCGCAGTCAACGTCGGCACTTACACCGCTACCGTTAGCGCAGATAGTCAAGGCTCAGTCGGCGGCACCGGCACCGTCGTCAGAGCGGACGGATGTCTGTCAAAAGTCCCCGTCGAAAACGCGGCGGACAACTACAATATCATCTTCAAGGGCTCCACGACAGGCACTGCGACGTTGACCATCAATCCTGCAGAAATCAACGTGACCGGTTGGAACGTACGCTCTTACGTCTACACGGGCTCCGACCAAGGTCCGTCAGTCGCGAAAGTAAACGTAGGCGGAAAAGAGTATACGACCGGAATCGGCTACTCGAACAACCAACTCACGATTACGAGCGTGTTTGGCAGTGAAACTCTCACTCTCACCGCAACCGGATTCAGAAACAAGAACGCAGGCACTTCGTATACCGCAAAGGTTACCGCAATCGCAAGTGCAACCGGCAACAATGCGGCGGGTGCAACCCAAGTCGGCAACTACAAACTCGGCACGAACAATTCCACCGGTTACTCAATCGCGAAATCAAAGATTTCGTTCACCTACACCGGCACAGTCGGCGACAAGGTCTACGACGGCACGACCAAGTATGAAGGGTTCACTGCATCGAGTTATTCGATTTCGACGTCCAACGGAGGTTCGACTTCGAGAGACGCAATCACTCTCGGTGATGCACATTACTGGAACGGCTCGTCCGCAGTGGCGGATACCAACGTCAAGACGGGTACGCAAGCGTACAGCGTGCGTTTCAACGCAACTCTCAAAGACAGTGCCAACTACGAATGGACTTCGGGTAGCGGCGTCTACACGACTTCCGCAACCGCACATATCACTCCCAAGGGATTGACCGTCACTCTCAACGATTACAACAACCGTGCCTATAAGTCCTTTGACAACGACGAGAACTACGCAACGATAACTTCAAACGGTAGCAAGGACGCAAAGAGCAAGTCTCAACGCACCGGCAAAGGTATCACCGTCAGCGGATTCATCGCTACGGATTCGGGCGTCGTGCTCGACGCATTCTTCAGAGAAGAGGACAGAAACCGCGCGGACTTCGACGAGTACGTCAACGGTATATTCAAGGATGCAAATGGCAACTATTCGGCGGGCGGTTCAAACAAAAAGATGCTCGAATTCAAACTCTCGTCCACGAATAGCAAACATCTCAACTACTACATTGCGGACGTGAAACACAAAGGCGGTTCCAGTGCGCTCGCAACTGCGATAACTGAAACTTCCGCACCTACGCAAATCTACGTGCTTTGCAAGGATTCTCAAATCACTTCGACAAAGATCAACAACGTCTCGACGTACAAGTCGTCCACGCTCTCCGTCGAAATCACGAAGTACACCGCAAAAGCGGACTACAGCAACACCACTCAAAGTTACGCAAAAGCGGATAACTCCTACAACACGGATTGGCTGGAAGTGACAGGTAAACTCCGCGTGCCTAGTTCTTGGAAACTCGACGTGGAAGTCAAAGTCGAAAACGGTTGGATGACCGAAAACGGACAAAACAAAGAATACAAGAAGTACACCCGTATCGTCGGTCGCGCGACGAGCGAAAATCTCGGTGCGACTCTGTCGTCTGCAAGCGGAAAAGACTTGTGCGTGACTCTCCGCAACCAACCTACTCTCGTCATCGGCTACTTCGTAGCGACCGAAGACGGCTATCAGGTCGGCTCCGTGGCGGGCTTGCTCATCGCGACCGAATACTACAAGGGCAACTACAAGGACGAAACGAGCGGTACGACCGAGGATAAGGCATACAACTTCAACGTCGTGCCTATGGCGGTGCCTACCGGTATCGAACTTGACGTGGCAACCTATCCGACCACTTGGGAAGGTTTCCTTGAAGCGTACTACACCAAGTATAACGAGTCTTACGATATAACCACGCACCCCGCTTACGCAACCTATCTGTCCATCGCCGCAGAGTATAAGACCGCAACCGGACTCGATCTCGAAGAACCCGCTTACGGTATCTATATCTACGAGGATAGCGAAGAAACCGGTTACTACTACTGGCAACCTATCGAAATCGAAATGCCCACCTACACCAAGTTTGTGCAAGTGAACGACTTTGATATGATCGTCACCGATCGCGACTTGCAACTCTTGCAAGAATCCTTCGGCAACAACTGGGGCGCGGGCAAGACTTATCTTTCTAACGTCGTCTTGTTCAAAGTCGGCAGTGTCGCAGTTTTGAGCGACTCCGTGTTCACGGGTGACTTCAACGGCACTTACGACGGAGCAGGGTACACGATCGACCACTTGACCATTTTGGCAAACGTAACGAGCGGTGACGGCGTGAATATCGGTATGTTCGCACATCTCGGCGCACCCTCCACCACGACTTCGTCGGGTGAGTCTACCGTAAATACCAGCGAAATCACTTCGATCAATATCCGCAATGCGAATATCCAAGTCTACGACTCTCGCACGAGCGGTACGTTGAACGTCGGTGGTATCGTCGGATATGCGCAACTTGCAAAGAGTATGACGAATTGCACCTTCCACGGTGTCATCAACGTCAATTCCGCAGGCGCAACCGTGAACGTAGGCGGTCTTATCGGCAAGGACGAATCGTCCGTTGAAAATCTCACCATAGGTGAAACCACTATATTGAACACTCCCGTCTACGCAGGCACCGTCGTCGCAACCATAACCGTGACCGCACCGACTGCAAACGTCGGCGGTATCGTCGGTCTTGCAAAGGCGGAAAACACCTATCAAAAAGTCGTGTCCGTCAGCGAAATCTACGTCTTCTCGGCGGGTACGGTCAATATGGGCGGTATCGTTGGCACGACCGCAACCGTTACGGACGGTCACTATCTCAAGCATGCAACCTTCACCGTCAACAACGGCACCTACACCGAAAAGACGAACGCATACGGCAGTGCAAAAACCTACGACGAACTTTACAACGGCAGTAATTCAAACTATAATAGTAGCGGAGTAATGGGCGACACCGCATCCGCAAAAGGCTCTCTTGACTTCATCGCTGACGTTCAACCCATTGCAAGCGCAAGCGAAACCGTCACCATAAAACCGAGAGAAAGTATGCGCCTTGCGGATATCATCGACACCTACGTGTTGAAGTACGAAATCTCCGAAACCACTATCACCGTTGACGGCAACTCCGCAAAAGCATATCAAAAGGCAAGCACGAGCGCATACGTCGGCACCGCAAAAGGCACGACGAGCAGTCGTATCGGAATTGCAAATCAACAGCACGTCAATCTCATCACGACGTTCAACTATATGAACTTCTCGCTGAAGAATGATATAACCATGTACACGGGCTACACTCTCAAGACGTCCCCCGAAGCGTTCATCGGCTCGGTCACGAGAGTGAACAATGCAATCATCAACGTGCGCACCGCTGTGGACAGCAAGACTCCGTCAATGTTCGCGCACAACGCAACAAATTCAAACCTTGATTGGTACGGAATAATTCGATAGGCGGCGGAGAATAAAAGCAAAACCGCAAACACTACTCTCGCAAATGGCGAGAAACGCAACAACTAAAAACTCACTGCGGGCGTAAAACAATGCGCAAGCAAGAAAACGGAGAATATGGAAAAGAAGAAATCCTACAAAAAATACTTTTACGGCATTTTCGTGCCGATACTGGTTATGGTAGTCGCCCTTTCGATGGCGGGGATTTCTTATGCTTGGTTTTCCGACTCCGTGACTGCGGAAATCTCCACGATACACCTGTCCACTGCAGAAATTTTCACCCTTGAATTTGTGATTGGGGGCGGAAGCAACGTCTACGAAGGACAAAAAGCCATTCTGGGCACCGAGAAAGTCAACAATCAATTTTCTGTCGGAGCGGACGGCGGTCATCTCGTGACGAGCCAATACGCAACTCAAAAACTCGGTCTCGAAGACGGTACCAACCTTTACAATCTCTACATGCAGGACGCTCCTTTCGGTCCTTACATCAGCGAGCAAGAAAAGGGCGCAAGACTGCCTTTACGTCTTGATACGGACGGAAAAACCGTGGAATTGAAGGTTTCCATATCCAAAGTTAACGTTTCAAAAGAAGGCGCAGATACGCTCACGATAAACATTCCGAGCAAGTCGGGGGATAGCAAAAATTACGGCGTGGACGATATTGCACTCGGTTTCACTTGGTATCTCGAATCGGGCGGAAAAACCTATTCTCCATATGGCGAAGTGGACACCGCGTTTTCAAGTAAAACACTTGCAAGCGGTCTCGATACGACGAGCAATATAACCTTGTCCGCAACGACTGCAGGTCTTCAGGACGGTGAAACGAACGCCACTTTCACCATGGTTTTCGCGCCCGAAAAACTCTATTGGGCACAATATAGCAACACCGATTGGGAGAAATCCGTATCCGAAGTCTATACCGATTATTCCGATGCGGACGGTGCGTTCAAAGCAAAATGGACGGACATAAACAAGTATTCCGCAATCGCATATGCGGGCGCCACTTTCGAATTTGATATCCAAATCGAAGTGGTTTCTATAAGTGAGAGTTAGGAGGGTAGTCGATGAAAAGATCTAGTTTGATTTTGATTTCCGCGATTATGCTCCTTGCAGTCGTCGTCGGAGTCGTCGGAATTACGGCGGCATGGTTTGGCGATATAAAGAGTGCAAGCAACGTCGTCACGATCACGTCCGATCAACCGTCGGGCGCCGCAACCATCGTCACGGGCAGTGAGTCAAGCTCGACGGATAGCACGAACACGAAGTTGCGTCCCGCAATCGTTTCTCCTGAAAAATGGCTCGCAGACCACGACGGCGAACTTGCAAATATCCCCGTCATAGGCTCAGGAGCAGAGGCAAAAGTCACGGACGGCACTCTCAAATCAATCGCAAGGCAAGCGGAAGTATCTTTCGATTTCCAATATTCAGGCGCACCCCAAAACGGCTTGGTATCCGAAGTCGAAATCGAACTCGTATCCGTAACGCTTGAGAATCCGCGCTCAACGAATGCAAACGGAAACGTCGTCGTCAACACGTCTCTCATCGATTACAAAGAGCAATTCGTCGTTGCTATGACCTCGTACACTCGCGACCAAGACGCATTCGGTTTGACGGCGAATAGCGGTGATTACGCCTACAAATCGGTGACGAAAGATATAAAAGTCACTGACGAAAACGGCGTCGTCAACACCGTCAATGCAACCGTATACGAACCAAAACAAGACAATAGCACCCCCACGTCTTTGAAATCGCATATATTCTCCGGCTCTCAACACACCATAGTCGTGACCGTCTATTTCAAAAACGTGGACGAAGAAACGCCCCCTGAACTTATGGACGTCAATCTCTTCTTCAACTTTGAAATCAATCTCGTGCAAACGACGGCGTAAGGTGAACGTATGAAAAACAAGAAAAAAATCGTCGTAATACTCATCGCCGTTATGTTGGTCGCTTGCCTTGGCTCTGTGCTGGGAGTCACTCTTTCGCGTTGGTCGTCCGGTGAAGGTGATACCACCGTCGCTCCGCAAGTCGGGGTGGTGGACTGGAATACCTACGAAAAATACGTCAAGACCGTAGACGACGGCGTAGGGCTGCGTATCGTCGGATTCAGCGGTACGACCGCAATCGAAGACGTAATTTTGCCAAAGGCGATAGACGGAAAAAACGTCATTTCAGTGTCAAATTCGCTTTATGCGGACACCACGGACAAGAGCATTCCCAAAACTCTCAAAATTCCCGTCACAATAACTTCAATCGACGCGGGCGCGTTTTCCGGACTCACCAACCTTGCAGAAGTCACCTTTTACGGTGCGTCGCAATGCAATATCGGTATGGGTGCGTTTATGGGTTGCAATGCGGTGAAAACTTTCACTGTCGGTGCAGGGAGCAATATCGTTTTCGGCACACAGACTCTTTCGTCTTCAACGGTATCCGCATTCAAGACTTACGTAGGTCTGCCGTCCGCTACGACGATAAATTTCGGTTGAGAATAGTGTTGTTAGACTTCATCAAAAACGATGATTTTCGATTGAGTAGCGTGATTGCACTTCACCAAAAACGCTAACGGGCAGAGAAAATTCGCACTGCGCTTATCATTTGACAATCAAAATCAATTTGCCGTTCGCTATGCGGACGGTTTTTTATTGCAAAATTCAAGTGCGTATGTTAGAATAAAGCAGTAACAAGGAGTAATTATGAAAAAAGACAAATCGAAGAGAAACGGTATCAAAGTTTTCATCGGCATTCTCGTGCCGCTTGTTATTTTTACCATGTTCCTTGC
The DNA here is from genome assembly GCA_964637515.1 of uncultured Bacteroidaceae bacterium. Classification (GTDB taxonomy): domain Bacteria; phylum Bacillota; class Clostridia; order Christensenellales; family CAG-917; genus RGIG4097. Next base: position 134,084 of record CAZWUI010000003.1, read on the forward strand.
CGTCGTGTGCAACGATACGACTATTACGGTGGGGAAGGGCAATCTCAACGGACAATATGCGACCGTCCTTGCCTCAATCGACGGAATAGTGGATGCAAATCCGCGCTACGTTGATATCGCTATGCTCGGCTCGCACGATGCAGTGACCGCAGTGCTTACAGACGAAACGCCACTTGACTATCACGATGCGGACACAATTCTCGGCAAAGTGGACCCCATTTCGTCGGGTATTCAATATCGTTTCGGCAAGACGCAGGCAGTTGGACTCGGACAACAACTCGTTCAAGGCGCACGCTTCTTCCACATCAAATGCACCGACTACGACGGTGAATGGTACGGCACTCACGCTCACCTTTCGGGCAAACTCTCCGACCATATTCTCGAAGTCTTGAAATACCTTGCGACAGACGCGGCAAAAGGTGAAATCGTCAGTCTTTTGTTCCAAACCATGTATATGGGTGACGGCGTGACTCTCGACACTCTGCACTCCGCTCTCAACGACGTGCGCTACGAAGGAAAGTCCTTGTTCGACTACGTCTATATCGACAAAGCGGACACTTTCGACAACGGCAACGGCGGTGTGAGAATAGGGGAACTCACCTACAACGACCTCACTAGAAACGGCACTGCACCCGGCGTGGTCATCTTCGACAGAAGAGAAACGAAAGTGTTTGAATCCGATTGGGAGGGCAGTGGTGCGCTCACTGCAAAATGCTATGATATGGACGCTTGTGCGGACCACGAATGGCATAGCAGTATCGGTGAAGAAAAACTCATCGGCAAAATCAACGAAACTTGTGACAGAATCGCAGGCGATGCGAAATATCAAAACAAACTCCGCATGAATCAATCGCAAGCATCCTTTGCGGTCGGTTCTGCAAAAGAGTTTTTCGAGATAATCGGCTCATGGTCTTTGCTCCGCTTTGCGAAGGACTATAACGTCGCTCTCATCGAGAATGAAAACTTTGAAAAATGGCTCACCTATATGCCTGTTTTCCAAGTTGACTTCTGCAACAGCGACAACGGCGACTTCAACAACAGAGTGAATGCACTGATCTATCAACACAATCAAAACATGGTGGACGACATTTTGGGCAGATAAAATGATGTTTTTGTCGGCATAAACCACCGATTTTGACAGAAAAACAAAATCAAAAGACAAAGAAAACCGCTCGTTTTTCGGGCGGTTTTTCAGTCGAAAAAGGTATGATTTTTTGTGATTTTTCGAGAATATCATTGCAATATTATACGGTTTTGTGTGCAAAATTATGCATTTCTTGCATACTCGTTTTCTTGCGCTTTTTCCAATCTCACACTGCACCTTAATTTAATTAAGCAACACGCATAATAATTGTTTGACATACAAAACTATGTGTGATAAAATTTCTATACCACTATTGTATTTTTATGCGCTTATGCATAAAGAACAGTATAATCAACGAAAGATAGCACGACTTTTCGTGCGAGCAGGAATCTATGGCGCGTATGTTTGGCGAATTGAAGAAAAAGTATTTGGCACTTGCGATAATCAAGAGCGTTGTCGCGGGTGTTTTTCTTGCGCTTTTCGCAGTCGGCGCGGTCATGCTCGGCATAAAACTCGGCGCAGTCCTTCTCGATTGGTATTTCTATCTCGTCATCGCACTCGGGGTTTTCGGAGTTGCTTTTGGCGTGACTTTTGCTCTCACTCGTCGCTCGGATAAGTCCCTGGCAAAAATGCTCGACGATGAATATGCACTCAACGAAAAAGTGCAAACCATGGTCGAATTCGAAGGGCAGGACGGCGACATTCTCAATCTCCAACGTGAAGACACCGAAAACGTGCTTGCAAATTTGCCAAAGAAAAAGATTTCCTTTGCGAAGATTTGGCAGTATGTCGTGATTATTGCGCTCGGTGTTTCATTCATCGTGGCGGGCACTATTGTGCCGTCGAGATACGTAGCTCCCGCGGCTCCCGACGAATTTGTTTTGAAAGAGTGGGATTTGAAATCCCTTGAGCAACTCATCGAAGACGTCAAGTCCTCCGACCTCGAAGACGAAGTCATGTTGCCCACGGTGTCCGCACTTGAGCTTCTCAAAGAGGACCTCGCTTCCGCAAAAACAAATTCCGCAATGCGCACCGCAGTCAGAAACTGTGCGGCGGCGATTGACGGGGCGGTCATATTGGCAAACACGTATAGGGACGTCGCTCTTGCGATGAATTCCTACACCGCTCTCGACGACTTCAAAAAAGCGATAGTCTATGCTTGTGACTCTTACAAAGGGGAGTCTAAGATTGATTCCATCGCCAAAGTCAAGGCGGAGCAAAAACTCTCCGAAGGGAAAATCAGAGAAAAACTCGGCGTATTCACCAACGCTTTCACGACGAAAATAAAAGGTTTCTCCGCAAAAGTCGAAATCAGGGACGCGGTGGACGCATTCCTCACTCCGTTCAACGAAAGTATGTCGGCGGACGAAGTGGCGGAAAAATTGCAAAACGACGCATTGTATATTGCTTTGTCGAATTTCTCAACACCTCTTGGCACCGTGCTTGACGAATATTTGTGGCGAGACGATTTGGACACTATCGTGTCGAGCGCATGCACGGATTTTGTCACTGCGGCATCGAGTGAGCTCGTCGTTCAAGTCTACAACGCAATGATGGACGAGATGATTTTGAACACGCTCGCAAATATTTTCGACGTGGCTCTCGCACCCGAAGAACTTGATTTGCCCGGCATATCCGGCGGCGGCTCTGAGAGTGAGGACAGCCCTTGGCACGGCGGCGGTACGGGTGACACCGAATCCATCTACGGCGGAAACGATGCAGTCTACGACCATAACACCGTGTCTCACGTGCCTTACGGTCAGGTGTGGAACGACTACGTCAGCAAACTCTACGAAAAACTCAACGACAAAGAGTCGGGACTGAGCGAAGAAATGAAATCATACATCCAAAACTATATCAGCATTCTCGAAGGCAGTGTGTCAGACTTTGACGGCGGAGAGGACTGATCGAAATAAAAAATACACATATGGAGATATAACCATGGGTAACGAAGAAAGAGTAAAGGAATTCAGCAACGTCATCAACAGAATTAGAAACGAGTTGCACAAAGACGTCGTCGGACAAGAGGACATCATCGACAACGTGATTATCGCAATCATCGCAGGCGGTAACGTATTGCTCGAAGGCGTGCCGGGCGTCGGCAAAACCCGTCTTGTACGCTCTCTCGGAAAAGTCCTCGGACTGCCGTTTTCCAGAATTCAGTTTACTCCCGACCTTATGCCGTCGGACGTAACGGGTACGAACGTCATCGAAAAGGACGAAAACGGCAAACTCAACACCGTCTTCCAAAAAGGACCTATCTTTGCGAATTTGGTGCTTGCGGACGAAATCAACCGCGCCACCCCGAAAACGCAATCCGCAATGCTCGAAGTTATGCAGGAGCATAAGATTACCGTTGCAAAGCAAACCTATCAACTCTCCGAACCTTTCTTCGTCCTTGCAACCGAAAACCCTATCGAACAAGACGGCACCTATCCGCTTCCCGAAGCGCAAATGGACCGTTTCATGCTCAAACTTCTCATGGGCTTCCCGACCACTTCTGAGTTGAAAGACATCGTCAACATGACGCAAATCACCATGGACGAAACTGCGGAAGCAGTCGTTGACGGTGCTACCGTCCTCGAGATGAGAGAAATCGCAAAAGATATGCCCATCATCGACGACGTGTTGCACTATGCGGTGAGCCTTGTCGCAAACTCTCACCCCGAACTCGACTCCACGTCAAGCGCAGCGAAGAAATATCTCAAATACGGTGCGTCCCCGCGTGCTGCGCAAGCACTCATTACCTGCGCAAAGGTCAGAGCGCTGATGAACGGCAACTACAACGTTTCCTACGAAGATATCGACGCACTCGCACACCCCGTGTTGAGACACAGAATCAAAATCAACTACACCGCAATCAACGAAAAACTCTCCGTGGACGACGTCATCGATCGTCTGGTGGAAGAAAATAAAAAACTCTGCAAATAGTAGGATAAGCGCATATGAGCAAATTAGCGATAACGGACGAGTTTCTCAAGGAAATAGAACTTCTTGAAATCCTCGTAAAAAATAACGTCGCCGGCATGTTTGGCGGAAATCACAAGAGTAAGTCTTTCGGCTCGTCTTGTGAATTTGCCGATTTCAGAGAATACGTGCCCGGGGACGACGTTACCAAAATCGACTGGAATGCTTTCGCGCGCTTTGAAAAACTCTACACCAAGCAATATCTCGACGAACGTCGCTTGCACACCGTCATCTATATCGACGCAAGTAGATCTATGGATTTCGGCAAAAACAAGAAGGCGGAGCAGTCTTTGAGAATAGCGGCTATCCTTGCATATCTTTCAATCATCGCAATGGACAAAGTTTCCATTTTTGCGGTGCGCGACGACAGTGTGGAAGAAGTCATCGTGAATATGGCGGGGAAGGAATCCTATCTCAACTCGATAGGCAAATTGAACGAAATCGAATTTTACGGCGACAGTCGTATGAGCGAAGCGATTTTGCCGACGAAGGTCGGTTACGGCAACGGTTTGTCCGTGGTCATCTCCGACTTCCTGACGGACAACGACTACGAAACCGCTCTCGAACATATCATCTCGAAAAAAAGAGATTTGCTTTGCGTGCAGGTCCTGTCCGCAGAAGAACTCAATCCGAAGGTCAGGGGCAAAATGCACCTGTTCGACTCCGAAGATACGAACAAATTTTATCGCAAAAACATCAATAAAGAGATTATCAACGCTTATAGAATGGCTCTTGAGTACGTGCAAAACAGAATCAAAGACTTCTGCAACGCCAGAGGCGCGGACTATCTGCTCGTTGCTGACGACGATTCCGTCGGCAAGGTATTCTTTGAAACGTTGACCGATATGGGGGTGCTGAAATGAACTTGTTATATCCGCTCGGATTGTTAGGCTTAATCGGCGTTCCTATATTGATAATCATTTATATTATCAAAAATAAGTATACCGAACAAACGGTTACGTCCACGTACATTTGGACTCTCAGCGAGAAGTTCCTGAAACGTAGAAATCCCATCAACAAAATCAAAAACCTGATCAGCCTTATTCTGCAACTTTTGGCGGTCGTGTGCATTTCGGTTGCTATCGCGCACCCGACTTTCGCACTTCCCGGCAAGGCGAACGACTACTGTTTCGTGCTTGACGCATCGGGCAGTATGAATGCGGTTTCTGACGGAACAACTCGTTTTGTCAAGGCGAAAAAGAATATCGAAGAAATCATTCTCGGTGCGGGCAACGGCAGTTCGTTCACGCTCATAAGCGCAGGGGATACGTCGTCGGTCGTCTATCGCAACGTTACGGACAAAGAACAGGCGATCAAACTTCTCGGCGAAACAGAGATTTCGGGCGTTCAAGCGGACTTCGGCACCGCTCTTGCAAACGCACAAGAGTATTTCGATGCAATTCCGTCGTCAAAGGTCTACTTCATGACGGATAGCGACTATAAAACGAGCGAAAACGTGGAAATCGTCAACGTCGCGACGAGCGAAGTCAACTACGCATTGTTGAGTGCGGAATGTTCGATTTCGAGTTCAAATCTCGTCGTCCAAGGCAAAATCATCGCATTCGGCGGAAACGGAATTTTGAACGTTGCGGTCTACGTGGACGACGGCACGACTCCCGTCGGCAAACAAACGGTGTCCGTCGTCAAGACGTCGGACAAAATCGACGTATCAATGGATGAAGAAGAATTGTCTTCTTCGATTGCCGAAAAAGGCACTAATTTCACGGTAACTTGTGCGGACGTCGGCGATTATCAATCGGTGAAAGTCGTCATCGAAAACGAAGACGCAATCGACTCCGACAATCAAATCGTGCTTTACAACGTCAAACACGACACGTCTTTCGACACTCTTATCGTCAGCGATACGCCTTTCTTCTTGAAGTCAATGCTCAACGCTCTCGGGCATAGACAAATCGACGTCATGGCGACCGCCGATTACGATGCAAAGGCGTTTGCAGGCTTGAATTACGGCTTGTATATCTTCGATTCGTTCACGCCGTCCGAAATGCCCTCAAACGGTGCGGTATGGTTCTTCGATCCTGCTACCGTCGCAAATTCCGGGTTCACTTATCAAGCGGATTCCGGGGACTTTTCCACGAAGATTTTGGGGTATAGCACTTCCACGAAAACCGAAGTCAAGAAACTTCTCGACGGCATTGATACGAGCGCGGAAATGTATATCTCCAAATATTCAAAGTACAGTCAGGGTGCGGACTTCTTGACCGTGCTCACTTGCGAAGGAAATCCCGTAGTTTTTGCGGGCAACAACGGCTACAACAACAGAGAAGTGGTGTTTGCATTCAGTCTCAATCACTCCGACGTGCCGTTGACTTACAACTATCTCAAATTGTTCGATAATCTGCTCAAATACACGTTCCCGCAGGTTATCGATGAAGCAAACTATTTTTGCGGTGACGTCGTCAAAATCAACGTCCTTGCAAATACGCAAAGTTTGGTGGTCGTGACTCCGTCAGGGGAAGAGGAATATCTTTCCACGGAATCCGCAGAATGCGCATACAGTCTTTCCGAAGTCGGTCTTTACACCTTGAAAGTCCGCACCGGTAACGGCGGTGCTTACTCCGAGCGCGTCCTGCATATGTTCTCCGAAATGCCTTACGCAGAGAGCGCAACTATTTCCGAAGCGGACAGTTTCTCGATAGTCGGCACTCCCGTTGCGGGCGGTAAAGACGGAATCTACGACAACCTTCTCGCAATCTTTATTATTCTTGCCGTGTTCTTCCTTGCGGACTGGATGGTGTATTGTTATGAGCAGTATCAGCTTCGATAACGCCTATATGTTGCTAATCGCGATTCCAATCGCGGTATTGCTCGCAGTACCGTTCTTTTTGGCAATCAAAAAGGACAACGCAAACTCGCACAATATCGCGTCCGCAGTCTTGCACTTGTTGATGGGATTGTGTATCGCTTTCGCATTCGCAGGCACTACGGTGGAAACTACGGTCACCGAAACGGACGTTTACGTGCTTGCGGACGTTTCCTATTCTTCAGAAAAAAATCTCGATACGATTGACAACTATATCGACGAATTGAAGGCAAACCTTCCCAAAAACTCCAAACTCGGCGTGGTATGCTTTGCAAAAGAGCAACAACTGCTCGTACCCCTTGGCAAATCCGTCAAGAGCGTCAAGGCGGCGGATACCGACTTGCTCGTGAATAGCGAAACGGATATTGAGAGCGCGCTCGACTATACAAGCACCCTGTTCCGCGACGGAGTCATCAAGCGAATCGTGCTTATGACGGACGGCAAACAAACGCACGTCAAGGACTCCAACGCTTTGAAGAGAGCGGTGGACGCAGTGCGCGCGGAAGGCATTTTCGTGGACGCCGTTTACGTGGATAACAACATCTCTCAAGACGCAAAAGAAGTGCAGATGATGTCCGCAGTCGCCACTCAAAACACCTACTACGACAAGACGGAAGAAGTGGAAGTTACCGTGCGTAGCAACTACCAAACCAACGCAACCGTGTCGCTGTATAGGGGCAATCTGAAAGTCGAAGACAAGACTCTCAGACTCGAAAAAGGCAACAATACGTTATCTTTTGAACTCGATACAGGGGAGAAAGGTACGTATGAATATGAAGTCGTCGTCAATGCGGACGGGGACGAAAACCAACTCAACAACAACGCTAAATTCTCTCAAACGGTTTCAAATTCCGTCAACGTGCTTTTGATCTCGGAAAAGGCGGAAGATATTGCCGAAATCGAAGAAAGATACGACGGCAAAGCAAAACTGACCTCTTTCAGTCCCGCCGACGAATTGCCCGTGTCCATTGAAGAATTGTGCGAATACGACGAAATCGTGTTGAGCAACGTTGACTTGACGAACGCAAGAGATAGCGAACTCTTCCTTGCCAATCTCAATATTGCGATTTCAAAATTCGGAAAGAGTCTCGTCACCATCGGCAACGTCTACACGCAGGATAAAGAAGAACTTGATTCTCTTGCGAATATGCTCCCCGTGAGATTCGGCAATGCGGACAGAAATTCCAAACTCTACACAATCGTCATCGACTCGTCGAGAAGTATGGAAACTTTCTCTCGTTTCGCAATTGCGAAGAGCGCGAGCAGTCAACTCATTTCCAAACTCAACGAAGGGGACTATGCTTGTATTGTCGCTTTCAACGGCAACTACTATACGATTTTCTCTCCCGAAGAAATTTCGGACACTCCCAAGGCGGGACAGTCGTACTCGTCGAGGGATAGGGCGATAAAAGCAATCGAAAACATCGAAGCAGAACACGGCACAATCATCAGTTTCGGTCTGCAAGAAGCTTTTGCAAAAATCAAAAATCTGCCCTTTGAAGAAAAACAAGTCATGCTCATCAGCGACGGTTTGACCGTCGAAAACTTGGGATCGGGCAGCCTCAGCGAAGACGAAAAAATCACGAACGTCTTGACCGATATGAGCAAAAACCGTATCGCCGTTTCCGTCATCGACGTGGGCAGGGGAGCGGATGCGACTTCAACGGCGGAACAAGCAAAAAAACGTCTTGAAAAAATCGCAAGCCTGACAGGCGGTAAATATACCTACGCCGCGTCTATGGACGCACTTCGCGACGTTGTGTTCAGCGAAGGTATCTTCGACGATTTGACGAACGTCGTCTTTGACGACGAACCCGCAAACGTCATCGTTGCACGCTCGTCCGATGCCACTTTGAACGGCGTGAGTTTCGTGTCTACGGACTACATCACCGGGTTCATCTATAGCAAAGCAAAATCGGGCTCGACCACAGTGCTTGAACTCTCTTATGAGGAAAGGAACATTCCGCTTTACAGTTATTGGAATTACGGAAAAGGCAAAGTTTCCACTCTCGCGACCTCTCTTGCACATACTAGAGAGTGGGATAACTCAAGATTGAGAACGCCTTTCTATGAGAACGTTCTCGCAACGAATATTCCGAGTGAAAAGGCAAATCATCCTTTCACTCTCGAAACGGTGGAGGAAAACGGCTATATCAACGTGACCGTAACTCCGTCGAAAGTATCAAACGACGTAACCATGAGAATCACTCTCACCACCCCGGGCGAAAACGCAAACGCAGAAAGAATTACCGAACAAAGCGATATGACTTTCGCGACGTCTTGCTACAAATATAGTTTCGCAACTTACAACGTGGGCGAGTATCATTTCGTCGTGGACTATATCACCAAAGGACAACACGCATATTCCGCAAGCTACTCCTACTACGTGGCGTATCTCCCCGAGTACGACAGTTTTGCGGTCTACGATATGGGCGTGCTCCACAAGATGATCGGCTCCGAAGGCACTGTTATGGACGGCGACGACGTGATTAGAATCGAAAACGACGAGAGTATGATCACGAGTTATGTTGTCAATATGACCTTGATTCTCCTTGCGATTTGCGTAGCCTTGTTCGTCGCAGACGTCATCGTCCGCAAAATCAAGTGGGAAGATATACGAAGCCTGTTTGGCAAAGGAAGGAAGTAAAATGAGAATTGCAAACGTAAATTTGAAAAAGATTTTGGTTGCGGTGATTTGCCTCGTCCTTGCCATCACTATGGTCGCTTGCAACTATAAAGCCGCAACGGATAACGGCACTACTACGCCGAGCGGTACTACGGACGGCAGTACGAGCAGTGGAGGAGAGAGCGGCGGAGACACGCAAGACGTGTTCACCGTCAAACTCAACGTCGCAATTCCTTATGCGTATTTGAGCACTGTCAAGGCGATATGGACGGATACCGAGAGCAACAACGGCGCTTTCTATTCCGCAAACTTTGACAGAAACGGAGTGGCGACGGTGACGGGACTTGACGGCGATTTCAGAGTCACTTTGTCCGAGCCCCCCGAAGGCTACACCTACAACCCGAATATCTATTTTGCGGACAACGAGTCGCGGGACGTCGTGATTTCTCTCTACAAATTGAAAACGTTCGACAATCCCGATGCGACCGGTTTAGACTCACTGGATCCCTTTGTTATGAAGGAAACGGGCGCGTATAGGATCCAGCTCACCGAAAGAAACTTTGAAAACGGACTTTGGATGCGCTATATTCCGGCCTACAAAGGCAACTACTCAATCGAATCGATGATTGACGTGACCGCAAACAAAATCAATCCGATATTGGTTTACCACAGCGGTACGGATCAATTTGTCAATCCCAATGGAACCCAAGTGATAGGCGGCGGAGAGTCGAACACATACACAAAGAATTTCCGTTGGGAGTACGAATTTTTGAACGTGGGCAACGTCTTCAACTTCCACGTATACGCAACCGCACTTGACAAGGGCGCATTCCCTGTGAATATCGACTTCATGCTCGAAAGGGACGGAGAATTTACGGGCGACGACGGCAGACTTGACGTGGAAACGGTGGAAAGCACGCACGATTTTGCTGCGCTTGAAAGCACAGCTTTCAGTGACAAGACGACGGCATTCGTCGTATACGGCAAGTACGACGGCAACAACAACGTGCTTGACGGCTCGAAAGTCCATTACGCAGGGGACGAATTTACGACGGAAGCGGAGAAAAAGGCTAACGACTATTACTACGTGCTTGATTCTGCGGGGAACAAAAAGATATTGTATGCGCAGATTTCAATCGACAACGAAGTCATCGAAACGGACACGCATAGCGGATTCTGCGACGCTATGAATGCGCCGAGAAAACTCGAAGGCAAAGACGCAAACAACGTCAAGAGATATTACAACTACGTGGGATTTATCTCGACCTACAAGGATCACTGTGAGGACGGATATTATCCCGTGACCAAAGAATTGCAACTATTCTTGCAACGTTTCAGCACGTCGAGAAGGCTGTTCAACGACGGTAGCGGCATGGCAGAGTACAACAATAGCGGAGTGCTGTTCCTGTCGTCGGAAAGCAATCAATGGCTATTTGCATGCGGAGTATTCGTGTAAAGGAGATGGGAATGAAAAGGAAAAGATTTTTGATTTTGGCACTGGCAATTCTCGTCGTACTTGCGCTGACCGCGGTATTGACGGCGTGTTCGCACCGCCACGAAGTGATGAAATGGCGCGTCACGAAAGAGCCTACCTGCACGACTGAGGGTATGCAAAGGGGTGCGTGTGTTGATTGTGGCGAAGTGGTGGAAGAGCCCGTCCCGACGGTAGCGGAAAATCACATATGGGGCGAATGGGAAGTATCTATCCGTCCGTCTTTTAACCGTGACGGCAAGGGCGAATTGAAGAGAGTATGCAGGGAAAATGCGGAGCATACGCAGACCGTGAGCATTCCCAAACTGTCCTCAAACGGTGCGGGCTACGAGGAATATGAGATATTCAAAGAGCCGACGGTCGTTGCAGAAGGCAGACTATCGGCGGTATATGCGAGCGAATACGGCAACATAGCTTTCACGGTGAACGTTCCGAAGAAGGAATTTGACGAAGAATCCGTAGAAGACGCGGTGCTTATGGGCTCGTCTAACAAGGATTTGATAAGAAAGGGTAGCGGAGTGGTCGATATCGGCTACAACGAGAACGGCGGACACAACTATGGCGCATTCAACTACGTTTTTGGCACCGACTACACCTACACGAACTATGTGGGCGACGGACAGGAAATCTGGGTATCGTTGACGTCGGGCGGGGACGTATTCGGCGTATTGAGGAAGAAAAACACCGACGGATCGGTGATAGTGATGCAATATCCGTCCGCTAGCGAACTCGATTTCAACGGATTCCATTACAGGATATCCAGAGCGGACAGAGATTTCTACGGAGCGGAAGGCTTGCTTGCCAACGCATACAGTTGGGGCAAGAAGAACGCCAACAGAGATTTCAAGCAAGGCGTACAGACGACCGAAGTCACGAACACGAGCGGAAACGTGGTCAACCCGAACGGTGAAAGAGTATATTGGTTCAGGTTTGGCTACTACAGTGTACCGCAGTACTTCTGCAAGATAGAGTGCAAGTTTATGTTGACGGAGAGCGGAGCGCTGCGCTATATATTAATGACCACGGACACGTACGTGCGCGATCCGGGGGTGGACGACAACGACAAGCAGAACGACCAATTCTACTTGCAACTCGATCCTTCTACGAACGACACCCTTGCGTATCTCTATGAGAATTGCGGTCGCCCTGTCTACAACGAAGTGGTCGAGTATTATCAGGAACTGAAAGCGGACTATCCCGACGAGCCCGAGCACGAATACACCGAGGCGTCGTTTATCGTGAGCGATTTTGACGTCACGTACAAAAACAGGGTAGTGCCCGAAGAATACACCGACTCAACGCCGACGTTAATGACCGGTGGCGGAACGGTATCCGCAAACATATTGGTGCTTGTGGCGCAGAACGTGCAACCTGCGACGGCGGGGTTCAGTTACGATCCGCTTTCGATATACAGGATCACCGCAAACGGCAGATATATCAAACTCGACTCTGATTCCGCGACGGATCCCGTCTGGGTGGTCGGACCGGACGGACTGGGCAGAATAAGCATAAGATCGAGGCTTGCGGGCGAGATAAAACTTGCGTTCAGGACGAAAAGCGGATGCGAGAAGATAGTCACGATATACGCAAACTACTCCGCACCGAGCCAGCTCCGTCCCGCAATCTACGAATATCACGATTCGGGCTATGAGTGGAAGGAATCCACGACGAACACGATGAGTGCAACCGTATACGCAAGGCAGTCGTTGACGATGAAGTCCGTGATAGACTCAAATCTGCTTGCCTACGTGGACGGCTCTTACGATGCGACTATCGCAAGCGGACCTGCAGGCGGAACGTTGAGAGTGAACGAAAATGCAGGCACTGTGAGTTTCACGGCAAGCGAAGTCGGCGAATACGTCGTCGAGATGAAATCCAAACTCAAACCCACCGTGGTTGCGATATTGACGGTAACGGTTGTTGCACCGCCGTCGGTGGACGGACTGTTGCAAGGGGAGTATACCGCGAAGATGAAGAAGTTTGATGCGGAGATATCCTTTGCTCCCGCCGACAAGGACGGCAAAATCTACGCAACCGTCACGACCAACAAAGGCACTGAAATCCTGCACGTCTACTACGACGAAGAATATAGAATCGTGCGCTCCGAGCATGCGGACGGTGCACGACTGGGCGTCGCAATCGAACTGAACGAAGCGTACAAACTTGTGTTTGCAAACCCGACAGGTTTCGGCAGTGGCAAAGAACGAGCGGTAATGTACGAGAAAGAAGAATGAGAAAAAGCACTCCGTTTGGAGTGCTTTTTCAATGAAAGCGACGATTGTGCCTTGTGACGTGGTGGCAATCTTCGGGGGACGGCACCATATCAAAAACTGCATAAGCGACTTTTTATGCATTCAAAATCGGTCGAAAAGTGAATAAATATGCAGTAATGAATAAAAAGTTTGGGTGAAAATTTGCGGAAATCGGGGAAACTGCGGTCGGGAATGTATGCCAAACACGGTGCGTTTTGGGGTGGTTATCAAGACAAAACTAAAAATTTGTATCAAAATTTCATCAAATTTTAATTAAAAACTTTACAAATGGCAAAGTAGGGTGTATTATTATTCATAATAATTGCAGTTTTTCTGCGATTGTATGAAAATTCTATTATCAAGGAGATACAAAAATGAAAAAGTTCACCAAAAAACTTACGCTCGCTATAGTGTTGGTTTTGGCGTGTGTTCTTGCTCTCACCTTGATGGTTGCGTGTAACAGCGAAGAAAATAAGGACGACGCTCCTCAAACTCCCGCTCACACTCACAGCTACTCGGTTTGGAAGAACGACGCTAACAACCACTGGAAAGAGTGCGCAACTGAAGGTGCAGTTGAAGATGGTTCTTTGGCACTTCACGTTGATGAAAACGGCGACGGCACTTGCGATGTCTGTGGCTACGAGGGAATGCACGTCCACA